>JASJED010000071.1 GCA_030065585.1 Desulfobacterales bacterium
CCAGTGCGGCCGCCGCCTGTTCCGCTTCGGCTTTCATGCTTTCGTCTTCAGCCGCCTCGGGCCGTGCGCCCAGCAGAACCTCCAGGCGGCGTTTGAGCTCTTCGATGCCGGTGGTCAGATCGACTTCGGTGGCATCGGCCTCCGGGTCCAGGACGGCCAGGGAAAGTTCATGCTTGGCCGATAGGGTGGCCAACAGATTCTCTTCCAGGGTATCCGTTGTAACCAGCAGAAAAACCTGGACAGGCCGCTTCTGTCCCATGCGGTGGGCTCGGGCGATGCGCTGTTCGAGAACGGCCGGATTCCAGGGCAGATCCACATTGATCACGGTGTTGGCCGCCTGCAGATTCAAACCCGTAGCCCCGGCGTTGGTGGTAATGAACAGCATACAATCCGGATCCTGCTGAAAGCGCCTGATCAGCGCCTGGCGCTTTTTCTGCGGCACTGAACCGTCCAGCCGCACATAGGCCATTTCACGCTCTTCCAGGAGCGGCTCGATTAAATCCAGCATGGTGGTCCACTCGGAAAACAGAACGATTTTGCGGTCCGCCTCGGCTCCGAGTTGATCCAGCAGGCGGCTCAATTCCTTCAGTTTGCTGGAATATCCCGGTGGTTGTTTGTCCACCAGAAAGGTACTGTCGGCACCCATCCGGCACATGAGCAAGGCTTTGCGGAGTCGCAGCAAGTCCATTTCGGTGAGATATTTTTTATTGATGATCGACTGGATGACCTGGCGGTGTCCGGCCTGCAGGTCGTATTGTTCGGCCGTGGGGGCAATGCGGATGATTTTCGTGGTGCGCGGCGGCAATTCTTTGATGACCGCTTGGCGGGTGCGGCGCAACAGGATTGGCTTCAATGTGTGGCGCAGCTGATCCAAATTTCGGTAGCCCAGCAACCGGCCCCGTTCATCCACGACCCGGTGCCGATTGAAAAACCGAAATGCCGGCCCGAGACGGCGATCGTCGATGAATTCAACAACCGAATAGAGTTCATCCAATCGATTCTCAAGGGGCGTGCCGGTAAGTACCAGGGCAAAAGGGGATTTGAGGGATTTGACGATGCGGCTGGTCTTGGCGGCCCAATTCTTGATGCGCTGGCCTTCGTCCAAGATTATCAGGTCCCAGGGCACACGCTCAATGGCCATTATATCTCGCAATACCTGCTCGTAATTGCAGATGGTGAAAAACGGGTCGCCCTGGTACTGGGCCGGCCGCTCTTGGGCACTACCGAGCACCAGTCGGCAACTGCGGTCGCAGAAGCGTTGGATCTCCGACTGCCACTGGGATTTCAGCGAAGCCGGGCAGATGACCAGCACCTTGGCAATGGACACATGCCGGGATAAGAGTTCGGCCACACCGATCCCCTGGATAGTCTTGCCCAGGCCCATATCGTCGGCCAGGATGGCGCGTCCCACACCGGCGGCAAAGGCGATACCGTCCAGTTGATAGGGACGCAGTTTCGCTTTGAGCAGCGCGTTGCGGAGGGAATGGGCGGCCGGATTGTCGCGGATCTCGGCAACCGCTGCGGCCAAGCGCATTTGCAGCAGTTTTTGTTGGATGTACTCCTCGGCATCCGGATAGATGGTAATCGACGTGCCTTGGCGCTCCAGCTTTTCGATGCAGCCCAGGAGACCCCTGATATCTTCAATGGGCTGGTCCTGAAACGGCACCAGAGCGGCAGCTGTTTCCGGCGGTAAATTATCGGGAGCAAGGAGCCGCACTTCGATTTGGCGACCGTAACGGAGGTAAACGCTGATCGCCTCCACCGGGGCCGGCGTGTCACGCATGGCCTTGCTGAACTTGGCCCGCCCCCGGCCCAGGGCGTAGAAAATGTGCTTGCAAATGCCCAATGTATTCTTGCGGAAATCAGGGCAGGTACAATAAGACTCACCAGGCTGCCACCCGCGCAAAGCAAGACGGTAGCTTTTGCCGGATACCCGGTTGGTTACGACATAATCGGTCCACAATTTGCGAGGGTCAAAGGATTTGAGCCTCATTTTTTCATCGCGGGCCCGCTGGCGGCGATCTGACAGCGCCTGCTGAATGAGGGCGCGCTCACTCAACCGTTCCATGGGGACACGTTCTTTCGGCGGCACCGACAAGCCCAAGGCCAGTTTCTCTTCCAGAATCAGCGATAGCGCCGCGCCCTGATGAACGCAGTTGCCGTTGCAGATGCTGCAGCGCGTTTGAAGCCGCTGGGACTTCATGGGGTCCAATCGTATCGTCACTCGGGCCGCCCCTAGTGACAAACGCAAGCGGTTTCGACTGAAACTGACCTGCTCATCGAGATTGATCTCATATTGACCGCCTTCCATGATCAGTGTCTTACCTTGGGGCCCGAGGAGTTTACAGGCTTGATCAAAGGAAAGATGGGATAGCTTGTCATGGAGAGATCTCAATTTCGGACTCCTCGTTTGGGTGTCTTGGATTTTGTTGCCGCGACGGCGCCCTTGACCGCTCACGGTCCGGAGCCAGAAAGGGTAAGCCCATCGGCGGACTCATAAACAATAGGCAAATTTTGAAAGCCCTTTTTGCAAATTGGAAAAACGGGCCTTTTCATACCCTGTAGGCGCTTGTGTGAATCGCATCATCGTCGTCCAATCGGGTTGTTCGGTTGAAGCGCCTTATGGTTTTCTAAAAAAGCGCTCCCCATCTATAGGGTTTCTGATGGTATGTTTCAACCTTCTCAGCAGGCCTCCCTGATTGACAGTCACCCACTTTAAACTTAATCTTTACAGCAAATTATCGCCTTATTGAAAAAGTTGCCCGTGTTCGAAAGGAGAACCCGCATGGATAAAGCCGCACTAAGCACCACCGCCCGGAGTCTGGTCGCCAAGGGCAAGGGCATCCTGGCCGCCGACGAAAGCACGCCGACCATCAAAAAGCGCTTTGATTCAATCCAGGTAGAATCCACGGCTGAAAACCGCGGAGCCTATCGCGAACTGCTGTTCACCACCGCGGGGGTGGAAGAGTTTATCAGCGGCGTGATCCTGTTCGAGGAGACCCTCCGTCAGACAGCCTCGGACGGGACCGCTTTCCCCAGACTGCTGGCGGACCGCGGCATCATCCCCGGCATCAAGGTGGACATGGGCGCCAAGCCCATGGCCGGGTTTCCGGGCGAAAAAATTACGGAAGGCCTTGACGGGCTGCGGGAACGGCTGAGCACCTACCGGGAGTTAGGGGCGCGCTTCGCCAAATGGCGGGCGGTGATCACGATCGCCCATGCCCTGCCGACGCCGGCCAACATTCTGGCCAACGCCCACGCGCTCGCGCGCTATGCCGCCCTGTGCCAGGAGGCCGGCCTGGTCCCGATCGTGGAGCCGGAAGTCCTCATGGATGGCGCGCACACCATCGAACGCTGCGATACGGTGACCGCCCGGACCCTGCAATCGGTATTCGAAGAACTCTTCCGCTTTCAGGTCGCACTGGAGGGTATTCTTCTGAAGCCCAATATGGTTATCTCCGGTCTGGATTGCCCTGTACAGGCCGATGTCGAAGAGGTGGCCCGGCGGACGGTCGCTTGTTTCCAAAAGGTGGTGCCGGCGGCGGTTCCCGGCGTCGTATTTCTTTCGGGCGGCCAGAGCGCCCGTATCGCCACGGCCCACCTGAACGCCATGAACGCCCTGGGCGATCAGCCCTGGGAGCTGTCTTTTTCCTATGGGCGGGCCCTTCAGGAAGATCCCCTCAAGACCTGGCGAGGAGACGCGGCCCATACGCAGGCGGCCCAGCAGGCCTTTTACCATCGGGCCCAGTGCAACGGGGCCGCGCGTTACGGCGAGTACAGCGAGGCCATGGAAAATGCGGTTACTTGAAACCGGCGCCCGAAGCCGTGGCGGGCGAGCCCCCCGGGGGCTTCAGACGGAGCGGCAGCGGCATTCTGATCAAACATTTATGGTTTGCATTTCCCGAAGGAATCGATAGAATTGCTGTAACGGCAATATAAATGGAGCGGCAGGACAACGCGGTGGCGTTATTTTGGCACAGGCACAATTCGGGAGACCCATCATGATGCTGGCGGTGCCGTACAATTTTCAATTCAGTATCAGTCAATTCTTTCAATCTTCCATCAATGTTGCGCTGGCCCGGCTGGTGCCCATAACGCTCTTTCGTTATTATTTCTACATCCTCGGGATCTTCTATCTGGCCATACGCAGCGATCTTCGACAGCGGGTAGCCGCCGGCGTATGCGCCAATCTGCCCCGGAAAGAACCGTGGCCGTGGAATTTCTACCTTCTGTGGAAAACCTATCTGGGCATTTTTGAACACTACTTCGAAAAGATGATCAATGCCTATCACCCCACGGAACGCTTGGAGCGCTATCTGTGCGAGCAGAGCGAGATACACAATGAGGGCTGGCTGATGCAGGCCACACTTGCCCGGCGGGGGGTGCTCATGGTAAGCGGCCATTTCGGTGCGGTGGAATACCTGCCGCTGTTTCTGGCCCTGCAGGGTTACCAGCCCGCCATCATCATGCGGTTTAAAACCGCGCGCCTGCGGCAGGAATGCCTCGCAAGATGCCGCCAGTTCGATGTGCAGGCTATCGATGCCGATCAACCCAATGCGGCCTTGAGGGCCCTAAAAGCCGTCAAACAGGGGCGGATCCTGATCACCCTCTGCGACGAATTCACCCATTGGCGACCGCATCGCGATCGCTATATCGATGTCCTGGGCCGCCGGGTTCAGTTAGATCGAACCTTGGATGTCCTCTACCGGCGTTATCGCCCCGCGTCCTGTCTGGGTATCGTGAAACGGAACAAGGGGGGGTTTACGTTGCACATCGAACCGATCACCGACGGCGACGAACCCATATCGCTGGCCGAACGTGCCTGGCGGCTACTGGAGCCATATATCCTGCGCTTCCCCGACCAGTGGTACCAGTGGCGCGAGGTGGCCGAGCGGCTAGCTGCCTATGAACAGCAAGATACGCCTGAGGTCTTGCAAAGCAGCGCCAAGGGCCACCCGCAACGATTCGAAGCAACAAGCGCAAAGGCGGGAAGGGTCGTCCCGCTTTGCGGAAAGGGTCACATGGCGAAACTATTGCCTGGGCCACAAATCTTAGGCCATGCGGCCTGAACGGCCAGCCCTTTTCTCTGCACCGGATCGATAACCACATGGGATTCTTGTAGTGCTTCCAGTCATTTTCTGCTAAACCCGAAATGTGACCTGGAGCGGAAGGAGCGCCTGCCATGGATCCCACGCCCATGCCCAAGGATATCTGCTGCGATAACTTCAAGGGCCTCCTGGCCTACATCCGGGGCCACTATGGTGAAGAAGGGGTTCGTGAGCTAACGGCCGGTTTAGTGGACGGCGATTATTGGGTACGGGACAAGTTCGCGCCCGACCGCATCATTCAAATCACGCGGGACCACCTCAGCGATCCGGCCTACTGGGTCTCCAATGACTTCTCCCTGACCCTGCTGGCCAACGTCAAAAAGATCGTGCCAGGCCCGAACTCGCTTTACACGGCGGGTTACGGGATGGTCCGTGAAAGCCTTTCGCGAACGACCCTCTTTGCCGCCAAAATCATCGGCCCCCGACGGATGGCGCAGCGAGCGGCCCGGATCAACGCCCGCTTCAACCGCACCAAGGACGTTCATCTGGCCGCGGTTACGGACAATTCCCTGACCTTCGAGCTCGAATACCGCGCCGGGCATAAAGTCACCAGAGACGTCTGCAACTGGAATCTCGGCATCTATACCGGTATTGGCGCTTTGACCGGCGTGGCCGACATCAAGGGCCACGAGACCGCCTGCGTCCTCGATGGCGCCCCACACTGCCGCATCCACATTACCTGGAAAAAACGCCGCCTGCTCCCGCGGGGGCTGCGGGGCGTGCTGACCCCCTTTCTGCGCTGGGGTGTCCAGGACCTGATTGTCGACTACGAAAAGTCGATCGAAGAGCGCGAGGCGCTCATCGATCGACTGGCCGCCTCGGAAGACAAGTACCGGACCCTTTTCGAGGATTCGCTGCAGCCCATGAGCCTCAGCCGGGACGGCCGGCTGGTGGACGTTAATCCCGCCTGGCTCGCGCTTCACGGCTATGCGGACAAACCGGCCGTGCTCGGCAGAGACGTCATCGAATTCATCCATCCTGAGGACCACGAACTGCTGCAGGCACGCCGCAGGAACTGGTCGTCGGATAGGGAGCGGGTCGTACGCATGCGGGACATCGCCCGGGACGGCACCAAAATCGAGGTGGAAGTTTTCTCCTGCCGGATCGAATACGGTGGCGAGGTATCGATCCTGGCCACCGTGCGGGACATCACCGAGCTGAAAAAGGCCGAAAACAACCGCCTCCAGCTCGAGGCCCGTCTACAGCGGGCCGAAAAAATGGAGGCTGTGGCGACCCTGGCCGGCGGCGTGGCCCATGACCTGAACAACATTCTTTCCGGTATCGTGGGCTACCCGGACCTGCTTCTCATGCAGCTGCCGCCCAACAGTCCCTTGGTCGACCCGATCCTGACCATCCAGAATTCCGGTAAAAAGGCGGCGGCGATCGTCGAGGACCTGCTGACCCTGGCCCGGCGCGGGGTGACCACCCGCGATCTCATCAATCTCAATCATGTGGTTCGCCAATATCTGGACAGCCCGGAGTACCGCCGGATGCTCGCGGACTATCCGGGTGTTGAAGTCATTACCCGTCTGAGCACCCATCTGCTCAACCTGAGCGGATCACCGGTACACCTGGCCAAAACGCTGATGAATCTGGTTTCCAATGCCGTCGAGGCCATGCCTGAAGGGGGGCGTCTCACGATCGTCACGGCCAACCGGCACATCGATCCCCAGCAGCACGGTTTCGAAGAGATGTCCGCGGGCGATTATTGTCTTCTGGAGGTCAGCGATACCGGAATCGGTATTTCCTCCGAAGACCGCAACAAGATCTTCGAACCCTTCTACACCAAGAAAAAAATGGGCCGCAGCGGCACCGGTCTGGGTATGGCGGTGGTCTGGGGCACGGTTCAGGACCACGGCGGTTTCATCCGGCTGCAGAGCGAAATCGGCCAGGGCACCGTCATACGGCTTTTCTTTCCGGCAACCCGCAAGGTAAAGACGGCCACCCCCAAGCTCCCGTCCAATATCAGGCGTTACCGGGGGCGGGGCGAAACGGTGCTGGTGGTCGACGATGTGCCCGAGCAACGGGACATTGCCCGCCAGATGCTCGAAGTCATGGGATATCGGGTGGCGGAAGCGGCCAACGGCGAAGAGGCCCTGGCCTGGCTGGCAAACGCGTCCTGCGATCTGATTCTGCTGGATATGATCATGGACCCGGGCATGGACGGTCTGGATACCTACCAGCGGATTGTCCAACGGCATCCCGGGCAAAAAGCCGTCATTGCCACGGGCTTCTCAGAAACCGAGCGGGTCAAAGCGGCCCAGTCTCTGGGTGCCGGCAGTTGTCTGCGCAAACCCTACACCTTCGAAAAACTGGGGCAGACCATCCGCGAAGAACTCGACCGCCCCCCGCAGCCGGCTGCCTGATTTCTCACTGATCGCCGCGGCGAGCAGGCGTGCGGCCCGCGGCTTGGTGCTCGTGGCCGGTTGAGGCCCACCGTGGCCAACCAGGGATCCCTAATTCGTGCGCCCAAGCGAATCCGCCACCGATATTTTGCTGGTTCAGCCGGCCATCCGCCATCCACAAGGATGCCCATCTGCACAACCTCGCCTTCAAACCGTCATGCCGCCGTTAGGGAGGGTGTGCATGACATTAACACCCGGTAAGAAAGGGGGATCCATGAAAACCGCCACCCGCATCACAATCCTGGTGATCATCGTCGCGTTAATCGGAGGGGTCGCGTACGCTCAGTTTGCCAAACCGCAGGATGCCATCCAGTATCGCAAAGCGGTCATGGTCCTGATCGGCCAGCATTTCAAACGCATGGGCACGGTGATCAAGGGCCAGGCCGCCTACGATCCGGCGACCTTTACCGCCGATGCCCAGCTGGTTGCATCCTTGGCCCGATTGCCTTGGGAAGCCGCCCTGGAGCCTGGATCGGACACGGGCGATACGACGATGCTGGCCAAGGTGTTCAAACAACCCGAGGCGTTTAGAGCGGCGGCGAACGCCTTTGAGGCGGCCACCGTCCAGCTGGCGCAGGCGGCCAAGGCAGGTGGCGATGTGGGTGCCCTCAAAGCCCCCTTCGGCAGCGTGGCCCAGAGCTGCAAGGCCTGCCATAAAACGTTTCGCAAATAGTCCGCGCACGAACCGATCCGGGCCCTCAGCCAGATGGGGATGGGGGAAATAAATAGAAAACCAGCAGGTAGAGCATCACGGCCACGACCAGCAGTAGCACCAGGGCCAGCAGCGGATGGCCCCCGGCCGGCGCGATCCGCTCAGGCCAATGCTTGCGTCCGGTGATCATCGGCATGATCAGGTTGTCGCGCTTGACCGCCAGATAGAAGAACACGGCCGCCACGTGGATGGCCACGAGAGCCAGCAGCGCCTGCTGGTTTAAGCGATGGACACGGGTCAGGGCGTCGCTGGCGGTCTTGCTGACCTGGACCGCCAAGGGACCTTCGGTCAGGATGTCGTCATTGGCGAACAAGCCGGTGCCAGCCTGGATCAAAAGGACCAGCAGCAGGGCCAGGATCGACCAGCCGCCCAGGGGGTTGTGCCCCAGGTGGCGCTGGGCGTCGCGCCGGAAAAGGTTGGTTGCATCGGCCATCACCGCCCGGGGGCCTTTTACGAAATCGCGGAAGCGGGCATGCCGCCCCCCCACCAGGCCCCACAGCACCCGGAAGAGGACCAGCACCAGAATCGCAAAACCGCCCCACAGGTGATAGGTCATGTAAATACCGCCGACCTTGCCGGTGACCACGGCGAGTGCCACCAGGCCCACCAGCACCCAGTGGAAAAGACGTGTGGGCAGGTCCCAGACCAGGACGCGGTGGTGCGCGCCGGGCGGCGGGTTCTCAGGGGTTTGAAGGACGTTGCGGGGAGTTGCCATGGTATCGCCTCGTGACGCGTGCTTGGCCAGCGGTCGGTCGTCAATATCGCGGGATTCGGCCCGCGCTGTCAAGACCGCCGCGCCGAAAGATTGCTGGCACATGGGGATGAGGCCCGGCGACGACTATTTGGGGCTCACCATCATCCAAGGATCACGGAGACGCAATGCCATTGAACCGTTTCATCCTAACCCCTCTTTTTCTGGATAAGCCCGCCCCGGGACTGACGGCGCTGGCCCAACCCGACTGGCTGATCAATGACCCGCCGCTGCCCGCGGGTGAGCTGCCATCGCGTCTGTCGCCGGTGCATGAAGCCCTGGCCGAATTCGTGGCCGCAACCCTCGCCGACGGCCGACGGCCGGTGAGCATCGCCGGCGACTGCTGCACGGCCATCGGGGTGGCCGCCGGCCTGCAGCGCGCCGGGGTGCACCCCACCTTGATTTGGTTGGATGCCCACGGTGATTTCAACACGCCGAAGACGACCCCCAGCGGATTTCTGGGCGGCATGCCGCTGGCCATGCTGGTGGGCCGGGGCGATTTAAGCATGCCGGCCGCAGTGGGCCTGAAACCGCTGCCGGAAGAACGGGTCATCCTGACCGACGGGCGGGATCTGGATCCCGGTGAGCGGGAACTGCTGGCGCATTCGCAGGTGATTCACCTGGAAGATGCGACCGAACTGGGCGCCGATGCGCTGCCCGGCGGCCCGCTCTATGTGCACTTCGACGTCGATGTGGTGGCGCTGGACGAATCCCCGGCTCAGAACTACCCCGCCGCCGGCGGGCCTTCCGCGGCGGAACTGGCCACGGTTTTCGAAGCTCTGGCCCAGACCGACCGTCTGGTGGCGGTCTCCATCTCCACCTGGAATCCGGAACTGGACCGGGACGGCCGGAGTCGCCAAACCAGCATGCGTCTATTGAAGGCGCTGATCGGGGAAATCTGACGGCCCGTCAGGGTCCTTCTGTAATCCCCCCCAGGCAAAGATACTTCAGCTCCAGGTATTCATCGAGGCCGTATTTGGAGCCCTCGCGGCCGATGCCGGATTGTTTCAGGCCGCCGAAAGGGGCCACGGCCGTGGAGATGATACCGGTGTTGATGCCCAGGATGCCATACTCCAAGCCTTCGGACAGGCGCCAGATCCGGCCGATGTCCCGGGTGTAGAAATAGGCGGCCAGACCGTATTCGGTGGCATTGGCCAGCTCGAGGGCCTGGGTTTCGTCCTCGAACCTGAAGATAGGGGCCACCGGGCCGAAAATCTCCTCCTGCGCCAGATCCATGGCGGTCGTAGCCCCGGTGAGTACGGTGGGCTCGAAAAACGTGCCCCCGCGATCATGCCGCCGGCCGCCGGTGGTCACCCGGGCGCCCTTGGCGACGGCATCCCCGATCAGGCTCTCCACCTTGTCAAGGGCCGCCGTGTCGATCAGCGGCCCTTGATCGGTCTTTTCCTTTAAGCCCTCGCCGACTTTCAGGGCCGCCGCCGCCCGAGCGAGTGCATCGGCAAAGGCATCGTGAATCCCCGCCTGCACCAGGAAACGGTTGGCGCAGACGCAGGTCTGGCCGGTATTGCGGTATTTGCAGATCATGGCCCCTGTAACGGCGGCCTCCAGGTCGGCGTCGTCGAAAACGATAAAGGGTGCATTGCCGCCGAGCTCCAGCGAGACTTTCTTGACCGATGCGGCGCACTGGGCCATGAGGTGCTTTCCGGTGGCGGTGGAGCCGGTGAAGCTCAGTTTGCGCACCAAAGGGTTGCCCGTGAGTTCAGCGCCGATCTCCCGGGCCGCGCCGGTCACCACGTTCAGCACGCCCGCGGGGATCCCGGCGCGCTCGGCCAGCACTGCCAGCGCCAGGGCCGAAAAAGGGGTGGCGGAGGCCGGTTTGACCACCATGGTGCACCCGGCGGCCAGCGCGGCGGCCGCCTTGCGGGTAATCATGGCCGCGGGAAAATTCCAGGGGGTGATGGCCGCACAGACCCCCACCGGCGCCTTGATCACCACGATCCGGTTGTCCCGCTGCTGGGCCGGAATGGTATCCCCATACACCCGCTTGCCCTCCTCGGCGAACCACTCGACGAAAGAGGCCGCGTAGGCGATCTCGCCCAGGGACTCGGCCAGGGGTTTGCCCTGCTCGGCGGTCATCAGACGGGCCAGGTCCTCCCGGTGGTCCATAATGCGCGCAAACCACTGGCGGAGCAGATCGGCCCGCTCGGTTGCCGTACGCGTCCGCCAGTCGTGAAAGGCCCGTTCCGCCGCCGCTACGGCGCGCCGGGTTTCGGCGGCCCCCATCCCGGGCACCACCCCCAGAAGTTCTCCGGAGGCCGGATTGGTCACTTCCAGCGTGGCGCCGGAATCGGCCCCGATCCACGCTCCGTCGATATATCCCTCTTGACGCCACAAACCCTGGTCCTGGAGTGAGAGCATAAGATGGTTCTCCTTTTCTGGCTGCCGGATTAAATCTAGGCAAGCATCGTTGACCAACCCCGCAGCGCATGGTCGCGATGCAATGCGAAACCTTGCGCCAAAGCGGGTAATTACGCTAAACCCGTATGAATCATTTCAATAGCGTTGAAAAGGTTTTTTTTGACGCGGCATGCGGCCGCCCATTGGCATAGGCAATGACAACTGCGGACCGAAACCACGACTGTCCGCTGTGCGGCGGACTTCAACCCGAGCCCTTCCACCGGGACCAGCGACGGGCCTATTACCGCTGCGCGGTCTGCCGCCTGGTCTTCGTGCCGCCGGTTTACCATTTTTCCCCGGAAGACGAAAAGGCCGAGTACGACCGGCATCAGAACCATCCGGACGACCCGGCCTACCGTCGGTTTCTGAACCGGTTGGCGGGCCCCCTGCAGACACGCCTGGCACCGGGCAGCCGCGGTCTCGATTTCGGCTCGGGACCCGGTCCGACACTTGCGCGCATGCTGAGGGAAGCCGGCCACGCGGTGGCGATCTATGACCCCTTTTATGCCGACCGGCCCACGGTGTTGACCCGCCGCTACGACTTCATTACCGCCTCGGAGGTCGTCGAGCACCTGCACCACCCCGGCCCGGAACTCGACCGCCTCTACGGCCTTCTGGAACCCGGCGGCCAACTGGGCATCATGACCAAACTTGTGATTGACCGGGAGCGGTTCCGCCGCTGGCATTACATCAACGACCCGACCCATGTCTGCTTTTTCTCCCGCCAAACCTTTATCTGGCTGGCAGCCCGCTGGCGCGCCCGGGTGGATTTTGTGGATCGCGACGTTATAATTATCATCAAGCCGTCCGAACGCGAACCCGAGGATACCGGAGAAAGATGATCCGAACCCGACGCAACGCCACCCACCCGGGCCTGAAGAAGCGGATCATGATCCCCGCGCCGCCCCAGCAGCGATCTTCCGCCGGGATCCCCGCACCTCTGGACGAAGCGACCTTCGCCCGCGGACGCGAGGTTCTGGTGTCACAGGATGCCGACCTGGCGCAGGCGGTGGCGCGCTTCGGCCCCCCGCCCCTGTGGCGCCGCCGACCCTGCTTTGCCACCCTGATCCGGATCATTCTAGAGCAGCAGGTTTCGCTGGCCGCGGCCCGGGCGGTCTTCAGACGGTTGACCGCCGTGGTCGTCCCTTTTTCGGCGGCACGCTTCCGGCAGATCAGCGAATCGCATCTGGCAGCAGCCGGCCTTACGCGCCAGAAACGCGCCTACAGCCGCGCGCTGGCCGAAGCCATCGCCACACGACGCCTGCGGCTGAAGACGATTGCGGCCCTGCCGGACACCGAAGCCCGCCGGGCGCTGATGTCAATCAAAGGCATCGGCCCCTGGACGGCCGACATCTACCTGTTGCTGGCCCTGCGACGGCCGGACATCTGGCCCTGCGGCGACCTGGCCCTGAACAAGGCCCTCATGGCGGTTAAAAACCTGGAGGCGCGCACCCCGGAGGCGGATCTAAGCGCCGTGGCCGCCGTCTGGCATCCCTGGCGCGCCGTGGCCGCGCGCATCCTCTGGCATTACTACCTGTCGAGCCGCGGTCAGAGCGCCCCGGACGATTTCTGAAATGCGATTCCCGCCCAACAAGAAGACGAACGAAACGGGCGCCAAATCGAAATGGGGCCCTTGCGCACTGTGCGGCCGCCGGGGCGCTTTGACCTTTCACCATCTGATCCCCCGCAAATTGCACCGCCGGCCACGTTTCAAAAAAAACTACGCACGCGCCGAGCTGGGCCGGGGGATCGACATCTGCCGATTGTGCCATGACGGCATTCATGCTTTATACGATGAGATGACGCTCGCCCAATCGCTGCGCACGCTAGACGACCTTAAGAAAGACCCCCGCATCCGCAGGCATGCGGCCTGGGTCCGCAAACAAAAAAGCACTTAGAGGGGTTTAAACAGCCCCGCTGGTGTCCAATCGCCGCGGTATATCGAAAGCTCTTTCCGGAAAGCATCATCCTGGTGGGCGGCTACATGGCCACGGCCTGCTGGCGGGAATCCCTTACGGTGGCCCCGGCCATCGACGGCGTCGTTCTGGAACAGATGGCGATTTATCAGCGCAAGGGCGTCCGCGGCCTTTTTCTGGGTGAAAACCATTTCCTGGATCTGCAACCTGCCCGGCGAGACCGCCGTGGAATTCGAAGCCACCCAAAGGCTGTTGGCGCGCGTTGTGGACGCCGGGGGGATTTGTCTACTGGATCGAAAACCTGCCTGTTTTACCGGGCAGCCCCTTGCACCGCCACCCCCACAAATGGGATATGGCGGAGAACACGCCAGGTCCACGTACCGGCGGCCCACATCGCCGCCCGACGAGCATCCATCTGGAAAGGAGGCCCCATGACCGGTCTTAAATCGTTGCACGCCGCAGGACTCCCGAAGGCCTTCGACCTTGACCATCATGGCGAAAAGCCCATTATCGAAATGACCTCCGCGGACGACACCATTCGGTTGTCCTACATTTTTCCAGGCTATCGCCTCTCGCACGCCCCCGGGAAGCAGAAAGCCGCACCAGGCGATCGGGATGCCTTTTACAACGAGGTCGGCATCACCGGCACCGGGTTTTTATCCGCCAGCGGCAAACCCCTGCTGCCGTCGTTCGGGCGTTTTGTCCAGATTCCACCGGGTTATCACTACACCGTCAAGATCAAGAAAGGCCCCTTCCATCGACGCCGGAACATGCGCATCAAACCCGCTCAGGAAAACGCTGCCGATCAGGAGGAATGGGTCTTTGAATTCGATGACGCGCACTACCAGCAGGACCAGTTCTATCCCCAGGAGCTCGTGGAGGTCAGCGACCCCCTTTTCATGGATGGCTACCGGGTTCTGTGTCTTCACGTACGTCCCTTTCAGTACAATCCCGTTCGTGAATTGCTGCGCTGCTACAGCAACATCGAAGTCACCATCAAACTCCAACGCGAGGAGCTGACCGCCGGCTGGCGCGAAACCGCCCGCGGCGAGGTGCCCCTGGAAACCTACCTGGGCCATGCGAACAACCTGGAGGGCTTCGGCAATTTTCTCTTCAACCCCGGACGCAAGTTCTTCGCGCGCCATGCGCTGGCCGTGCCGCGCCGCGAGGCACGGGCCGACAGCGCGACCATCCCTGAATATCTCATTATTTACGGCGCGGCCTTTGAGAAGCCGGCCCGCAAACTGCAATCCTGGAAGCAGAAGCTGGGCCTTGCAACGGCCATTGTGCCGGTCGCGGATATCATCGCTCCGGATGACGGGAACCCGGCAACCCGCATCCGCCGCATCAAAAACCACATCCGCACCCAGCGCCGGGCGATTCATTCACCCCTGCGCTACGTCCTGCTTTTCGGCAACATCGGCGCCATCCCGACCGAAGAGCGCCGACGCCCCGGGGCGGCCGACCCGCCCCCGTACGATACCACCGATTTCTACTATTTCACCCACCGCGATGCCCAGGCGGCGGAATGTCTCCTGCCATGGGTGGCGGGCGGCCGTATCCCGGCGCAAACCGAGGCGGAAGGCCTCTCGGTGGTGGACCAGATCATCAATTACGAAAAAGCACCTCCCGACGACCCGGACTACTTCGGCCGCATGACCGTGGCCGCCTATTTCGAGGATCGCGACAAGCAGGGGCGTCAGGACGGCCGGGCTGACAAAGCCTATTTGAAGACCATGGAAAGCATTCGCCGCCACATGATCGCCCACGGCTTCGAAGTGCACCGCGTCTATGCAACCAACAACCTGAGGCCTACGCGCTATGCCGACGGCACCCCCGTGCCGCTGGAGGTCCGCCAGGCGCTGATCCACAAACGCGACGGCCAGGTCGCCACGAAAATGCTGATCGACCGGATCAATGCCGGGCAGTTGATCGTGGGCCACCGGGGGCATGGCGATCAGGGCGGCTGGCGCAATCCACCGCTCAAAACCGAAGACCTGACCAGGATTTCAAGCCCCAACCCCTCCATTTTCTTCAGCATCAACTGCCGCAGCGGCAGTTTTGACGGCGGCCGGGTATGCTTTGCCGAGGAAATTCTGGCCCTGAACGGCGGTGCGCCGTCGCTGATCGCCGCCACGGAACTCTCCGGGGCCTGGCGCAACGACAGCATGATCAAGGCCCTTTTCGACGCCGTCTGGCCGGGTATTATTCCCACCTATCCGGTCACCACCATGCGCCTGCCGGTCAAATACTACCGCATGGGCGACATCATGAATTACGCCAAAGCCTATCTGCTGACCGCCCACGGGTTGAATGCCCACACCCAGAAGCACTTTGAAATCTACCATGTGGTCGGGGATCCGACCCTGCAAATCTGGGGCCGTGCGCCGCTGAGCCTTCAATTGCGGACCCGCCTCAACGGGGACATGCTGATTGTCAATATGAACACCTGCCCGCAGGACGCGGTGCTGTCGGTGTGGTATGAGGAGCGCTGCCTGCTGACGTTAAAACCTTCGGGGACACGTCTGGGAATACCGTTGCGGCGCTTGGAGGCTCTGCCGGAGGATGCCTTGCATCCCCAACGGGAGCAAACCGCCAAACTCAACCTCTACTATGCCGCTCCGGGCCACCGTGTGGCGACATCGGAGTTGTGGTTCTGACCGCCGGAGGTCGACCAGTGCTGGTGGGTCGGTCGCAAGCGCCTTCATTTTATTTAAGCGCCGTTCGAGGACATTTTTAGCCCGCACGCCAGTTTGAAAACGTTCCGGAGGGGCATAGATGGTGCCCGGCTCGGCCATATTAGATGTCGATCATCGCGATTCATGTCGAATCTTCAAGCGGTTCACCCGGTCGTTGCCCGGAAGCGGGCCGTGGTAAACCGCCGGGGGCCCAAAGCGATTTTATCTTGCCTTTTTGCAGCAGAAGGCCTATCGTGCTTTCAATCTTCCATCCCCACCTCAGATCGGGTGTAACGGATGGAGACGAACTCGTTATGAAGGACACCTCTTTATTCGTACCCATCCACATTACATTTCAGCACGGGATTGCGCGGTAGCGATCCGATGATCGCCAGCCCGGCCGATTTGTTGCGCAAATCGTTTCTCGGCGGAAATGCCGTCAGGGGCCCCCAGATGGATGTAAACGGATGCGACCAGTAAAAGGCTTCCTCCATTACGAAACACACAAACCAAAGGAGGATAGCAGCATGGCTACAGGTACGGTGAAGTGGTTCAACGATCAGAAGGGCTTCGGCTTTATCGAGCAGGAAGACGGTCCGGATGTCTTCGTCCACCATTCGGCGATCAATGCCACCGGTTTCAGGTCTCTCAAAGAAGGTGAGAAAGTTTCCTTCGACATCCAAGAAGGCCCCAAAGGCCCCGCCGCCGCAAACGTTACGGTCATTTGATTTTCAGTCGGTCGACACGTCCCCCAGGCATCCCTTCGCAGAATCGAAGGGATGCCTTTTTTTGATCACCCGTGGGATTTCTAAAGGAGGAAAGCCTTTGGCCAGACCGAATTACAAATTCAAGAAGCGCCAGAAAGAGCTGAAAAAACAGAAGAAGCGCGAGGAGAAATTGCAGCGCAAGCTGGAGAAGAAAGCGCTGAATGCAGAACCGAACGCCGATGCGGGCGAGGAAGAAGCGATGGAGACCAAAGACGACGATGGTGATAAGTGATTCTCCATCCGCAGCGCGGGTGACATCCGGCGACCCCCGGAGGGGCTGGCCGGATCGGCCCCGTTGTCCCGCGCCGCGCTTTGGCTGATGCGGACCTGAAAAAGCGCATCGGCTCCCTGGTCAGGATCGATCTGCCAGGGCCCGCAGACGTGCCGGTGCCTTGGCATCCTGATCCTGGTTGACCTGGAGGACAATCACCGACAGGATCACCAAGCCCGCGCCCAATAGCTGCCCGACGCCCATGGTTTCATGCAGAAAGACAAATGACAAAACGCCGGCCATGATGGGCTCCAGGGTGGCCGTGATGCTGGCCCGCGTGGAACGGATCAGGTTGACCCCCTCCAGAAAAAGGCCGAAAGGGACCAGGGTTCCCAAGACGCCGATATACAAAATCCAACCCCAAACAACCACCGAGCGTGGCGGCAGGAAGCCATCCAGCGGCGGCAGGCACACGTTCCAGGTCAAGGCCCCGAAAAACATGGCATAAAACAGAACCGTCCAGGGGCTGTAGCGGCGCATGCCGTACTCTCCCTGGATGGAGTACCAGGCAAACCCCACCGCCGAGAGCAGACCGCTGACGATCCCCAGCAGATTCATGGCCAGCAGATCCAGATTATAAGCGCCCACCACCAGGTAGCAGCCCGCAAAGGCCCCGCCCAGGGCCACCAGGATGATGTAATTCAGGCGGTCGCGGAAAAAGATGACAGCGTGCAGGGCAATGAAGGCCGGCGCCAGATATTGCAATAGAATGGCCGCCGCCACGTGAATCTTGCTGATGGCAAACAGATAGGTGAACTGGACCCCGGCCATGCCGATACACCCGAAAACGGCAAAATACGGGATGTCGCGCCGGGCAACCTTAAGTAGGGCCGGATTGCGAAGAAGAAGGTACAGCAGCAGCCCCGCGGCAGCGATGGTCAGCCGCAGCTGGACGAGATGAAAAGGGGTCACGCCGTTGATGAACAGGTATTTGGCCGCCGATCCGGACACCCCCCACAAAACCGCGGCCAGGGTGGCGAACAGATAACCCCAGCGCACGGATGAGACGGTTGGGGATGAATCCATAGGATCGGTTCCATTGGTATAGTGGTTCGTTGATGGCTCGACGGTCAAACGGGACCCGATACCAAGTTGGTGACGAAATGTAAAGACCGGACAGGGGGCTAATCGGTCGCGCGTATGGACGCCTGCATCATTTCAGGTCGCCAATCAACTGGGACCGAGGCGCCACGCCCACGCCGGGGCCGGCTTGCTCATCCATCGCTAAGCGCCATCCTGACGAGGAACGATCAATGTGGGCAGATCTGATTTTTCTGCCAACAAACGGGGGACACTGCCGATGATCCGCTCGTGCCAGGTCCTCTTGCCGGAACAGCCGGTGACGATCATACTGGCCCGCCTTTCCCGGGCGGCCTTTTCAATTTCCTGGTAGGGGTCTCCGATGGACAAATGGGAACGCGCATCAAGCCCCGCCTGGACCAAGGCATCGGTGACCGTCCGAAGCCGCTGGCGGCAGGTTTTACGATAGCTTTGGACACTCATCGCCGACGAACTCCTCAGGGCCTTTTCCCGGCCGACATGGATAACGTTGATTTCTTCCACAAGGCCTTTGAGGGCCATCAGAAATTCCGTGGCTTTATCCGCCGCCGGCGACCAGTCGGTGGCCAGCATCGGCCGGGTGAACGGATGTGCTTTTCCGCCTATCTCCTGGGGGCCATGTTTGTAAACCAAAATCGGCACCCGGGTGCGCCGTATCAGGTCGGAGACATCAGCGCCGGAAACAAGCTGTTCAAAGCGCCCGCGCGTCGGCCGGCCGATCACGATCAAATCGACTTTTTCCATGCCGGCGGCCCGTATAACCTGCTGGACCAAGGTGCCGATAACGATGTGCACGCCCACTTCCATACCCTGCTCAAAAAGCGGTTCGGCCCATTCGATGAAATGGATGTTGGCCATCTCCTTGAGCTTGACTTCTTCGTTTTTCCGGTAGCCGACCCCGCGGTGCATGGCAACCTTGTCGCGTTCCACGACGTTGAGAAAGACAACATGATCCAGCCCGACGGCCCTTAGATCCAGCAGGGATTCCAACGCATCGAACGCCAGTTCTTGAAACTTGGTCGCAAACAGCATTTTTCGGATAGTGGTCATTTCCCACGCTCCCCTTCGCTTGATTTTAGCCCCGCCGCGACACACCTACAAAATCAGTTTTTTGATCTGCGCGGAAAGCGTTTCGGCATCAGCCGGCTTTTCCAGATAGGCTGCCGGGACCGGGATGTCGTTTTCCCCGAAAGCGACCAGGGCCTCCTGTGATTTGATAAACGAGCGTTCGGAAATCCCCGACAGGATGATGACCGGAATGTTGGCAAGCGCGGCATCCGTTTTAAGCTTGCGGTAGAGTCGAATACCACTTTGCAGCGGCATCATAACGTCCAGAATAATCAAATCGGGGGATTCCTGTGCGACCATTTGCTGGCCCTCCTCACCGTTGGAGGCCTCGAGCGGTATGCAGCCAAGCTCTTGCACGACGGAGGTGTTGAAAAGGCGAACGT
>JASJED010000348.1 GCA_030065585.1 Desulfobacterales bacterium
GATATCCTTTTGAAATATTATCGTGATTGGCTCTTTGTTACCCAGGAAATTGCCAACAACATGGTGGACAGAATCTTATCAATTACACAAGTTCGACCTCCTGGGCAGATACTAGATATCGGATGTGGTTTAGGCTACCATGCTACAACTTTTGCTCAAAAAGGTTTCCAAGTATTTGCCTTTGATCCGGGGGACAAATACCTCGAAATTGCAAAGTCTCATATCTCAATGGAAAGAGTTGATGTAAACCTTCGACAAATGAAATGTGAAGATCTAGATGAATCCGAGCGTTTTACCTTGGCTTGGGCTGGCTCGTACTGCCCAGGACAGCTCTCACCGTCAGAAGTCATACAGGATTTTAAACGTATTTACAGATCCCTTAATCCGGAAGGATGGTTTATATCCAATGTGGCCGGAAAACCCAAAATCGCTGCATCCGAAAAAGTACGAAATTGGAGGCAATTATCAGACTGTTTTGCTCTTTCAGAGAAGTGGGCAGATGAAACTTATTTCCATGAACATTGTTGGTTTGTATATCCTGAGACCAATAAGATAATAAAACTCATCGAAGTTGAACGTATGTATGGAGTGGAAGAGATCACGCCACTATTGGAGGAAGCTGGATTTATAGATATTTCAACTGCCAATAGACTCAAGGGAGAGACACCTGCTCAAGCTGGTAGTCATTTTGCTTTTTGGTGTCGTAAACCAAATGCATAACATTTGGTTGTTGCGGATTCAATTCCTTCACCGAAAAGCTAAGATGCTGGGCGATTCAGATGCCCGTAAACTACGACGAACTTGCAGAACAGTATAGGCGGTACAGGACGCCTGATGCCAGGATTGCGTCGGCCATATGGGCACAGCTGGAGGGCGCAGAACGTGTCTTGAATGTAGGCGCTGGGATTGGCTCCTACGAGCCGGACAACTGCGAAGTCCTGGCTGTGGAGCCATCAGAGCAAATGATCACTCTGCGACGCACCTCAACATCGAAGGTTGTTCGAGGTTCTGCTGAGAGCCTGCCGTTTGAGGATGGTGTGTTCGACGCTTCAATGGCGCTTTTGACTATCCATCACTGGTCAGATGTCCGTCAGGGATTGAACGAAATGCTTCGGGTGACACATGGAAAAGTCGTCTTATTCACATGGATCGGATATGGCGATGATTTCTGGCTCGAAGAATACATTTCAGCCCTCCGGGGCGTAGACTTAGAACTCTTCCCGACCTTGCAGGAATTGGAAGAACTGCTTGGACCAGTTGCGGTAGAGACTGTAGAGATTCCGCATGACTGCACAGATGGGTTCATGTGTGCATATTGGCGCAGGCCCGGTGCTTACCTCGATTCGGGCGTGAGGAAAGCTATATCGACTTTCTCGCGGGTACGCGATATCCATGAGGGCCTACGGAAGCTTGAAGATGATTTGGATATCGGAAAATGGGACAGAAAGTATGGCCATTTGCTGAACAAAAATAGTATGGATATGGGATATCGGATAGTTGGTCGTGACAAGACAATCGCCCATCGGTGCTGCAGCGGAATCCATCCCTGAGGCCGGGCTCCGCTGAGCTCGACCGTTAACCATATGACTAAGGATTGCACATGTTAAGAGATTCAAAAATATAATCGATTTGGTTTCGATATAAACCACGACAACGAGGAGGTTGACAATGGATTCTGCAGACAAAGTGCTGGAAACCATGAGAAAAGCAGGGGAGCCGTTAAACACGGGTAAAATAGTTGAATTGTCAGGTATGGACCGGAAGGAAGTTGAAAAAGCCATGAAATCTCTGAAGAAAGAAGAACGAATCGTTTCTCCGAAACGATGTTATTGGCAACCCAAATAACAGGCACAAAGTGAGCGCAATCGTACACTGGTGCCTCTCCGGTTTCAGTGAGCGATAACTGATTACCAGCCTGTTCATCATATTTAATAGAGCGCCATTACATCTTGCTGCATTGGATTTGGGAAATTTCGCCAATCTTGCCTGATTGATGCCTTTTGAATGAAAGAATCTATTTCCATTACAAATAATCCGCCAATTGAAAACCTGCCCGATCACGTTAGACCATGCAAATCCCCGCTAAATATCGCTATTCCAAGCTTGAGATCATTAATACCCGCCACATATCGCCGGACAGGATCGAGTATGTTGTTTGTTTGTCTGGCTTGGCCATCGCGCCCGATACCAAAGAGGAAGCTTTCTATCGGGTGGTTCGGGAAAATAACCAATGGCGAATTGATCAGTGAAGAGTGTGCATCGCCATGCGACCAAACAGTTGGCCAAGTTAGAAAAACAGGAAATTCGTAAAACAAGCCATGCAAACGGTATTTCGCTTTCCAAAATGGTTTCTCATCATTTGGGGAGGCTTCTCCCTTCTGGGCGCAGTCGGCATCGGTGGGTTTTTTGCCTACCAGCGAGGCCCGGGGAACTTCGATCGACAGGATGCCGCCACCATTGAGGATGTGGCCTTCGTACTCAACTGGTGTGAACTCGGTACGGAAAGAATCGAGCGGGTGGTTCACAGCCACGTTTCATCGCGATCCCTTACGGGGGATCACCTGGATGCCTACGCCATCAAGATCAGTCACGTGACCATCGCCGAGCTCACCGCCAAGAAAGGGGCCACGCCCGGTCGCTGGTATCGCGGCGATAAAGTCCCCGTGGTACTGGATGACGCCATCGATTTTTTGGCCGGGTGGCTCGATCAAAGTGTAATTTCATGGTTTCCGAGCGAGGCTGAGTTGCGATCGGAAAGATATTATGTCTACCCACATAGCATTCATTACCACGGCGTGCGACCCTCCGCCATTCAGTTGGTTTTCGTGCAACCAACCACGCGGACGATTTATTATTTCAGCGGCAAAATCTGAGTGCTCCCAATCCAAAGTTCGCGCCGTCGCCATGGAGATGGTTGTCGCTTAAGAATCACGCGTTCAGGCGCATCCCTGTGGCGCCCCGCCGAGGTCTTTCACGCGCATCGGAGCCGGCTGCCGATTGCTTGACACTGGCAAGTCAGGTCGTTTATAGCAAACAGCAGACGGATGCCCTTACAGACGGCTAGAAACGATTGCGCTTGGCCATACGGCATTAACTCGAGTATTTCATGAAATTTTTTCTACATGTTAAATAATTAATTAATATCAATGCATTGGACCTGAGATTGGCAATAGCCAGCGTGGCAAAATTTGCACCTGGTTGTTGTACCGAAAAACCTAAAAAATAGTTCTCCCTGCGGGCGCTCTCTGAGGTGTCCACTGGCATTGCTATACGGGCTCGCAGTAGAACGACTACGGCGTCACCCGTGATGCCTCGCCAATGAACACCTCAGGGGCGTGAAATATCCGGGTTGACCCGCCTTGAATCGGAAATAACATCATGACCTTGTCATCCTTGACCGCCATCTCACCGGTGGACGGCCGATACCGCCGCGCGGTCGCAGCGCTGGCCGAACAGTTTTCGGAATACGGTTTGATTCGCTACCGTGTGCAGGTGGAGATCGAATATTTCATCGCTCTGTGCGAGCTGCCTCTGCCGCCGCTGGCCAGCGTGGACCCGCAGCTCTTCGCGCCTCTGCGATCGATCTACCGCGATTTCACACCCGAGGACGCCGAGGCGGTCAAGGCCATCGAGCGCGAAACCAACCATGACGTCAAGGCGGTCGAGTATTTTCTAAAGACCCGCTTGGAAGCGCTGGGACTGGGGGCGCAGAAAGAGTTTATCCATTTCGGCCTGACCTCCCAGGACATCAACAACACGGCGGTCCCGCTTTCCCTTAAGGATGCCTGGACCAGCGTCGTGGCACCGCTGTTCGACAAGGTCCAGGCGGTTCTGGCGGCACGCGTGCAGGAATGGAAAGACGTGCCCCTCCTGGCCCGCACCCACGGGCAGCCGGCGTCCCCCACGGTGATGGGCAAGGAAATCCAGGTGTTCGTCGAACGCCTGACACGGCAGCGCGATCTGCTGGCGGCCGTGCCCTTTTCCGGCAAGTTCGGGGGTGCCACGGGCAATTTCAATGCCCATCAGGTGGCCTATCCCGAAGTGGACTGGCCGGCCTTTGCCGACCGGTTGGTGAGCGAGGCCCTGGGGCTCACCCGCTGCCGGGTGACCACCCAGATCGAACACTACGACAACCTGGCGGCCTTCTGCGATGGCATCAAACGCCTGAACACGATTCTGATCGATCTCAACCGGGACCTCTGGACCTATATTTCCCTGAATTACTTCCGCCAGAAGATCAAGAAGGGAGAAGTGGGCTCTTCCACCATGCCCCACAAGGTCAATCCCATCGATTTCGAAAACGCGGAGGGCAACCTGGGAGTCGCCAACGCCCTGCTGGAACACCTGGCCGCCAAACTGCCGATTTCTCGCCTGCAGCGGGATCTGACCGATTCCACCGTGACGCGCAATATCGGGATGCCCCTGGCGCACACGGTGATCGCGCTGAAATCCCTTCTGCGCGGACTGGACAAACTGATGATCGACACGACGGTGATCGCACAGGACTTGGAGGCCAACTGGGCCGTGGTGACCGAGGGCATCCAGACCGTTCTGCGCCGCGTGGGGTATCCCAACCCCTACGAGGCCCTCAAGGCCTTGGCACGCACCAACAAGCCCATCAACAAGAGTTTGATCCGGGCGTTTATCGACGAACTCGATGTCGAAGAGGAGGTCAAGAACGAGCTGAAGCAAATCACCCCGCACAATTACACCGGGGTCAAACTCGTATGATCAAGCCGGAACGACGCATCGCTTAGCAGGCTGTTGAAAAACGACTGCGCCTCGCCATACGGTGTAAAATTTACCTCAGCACGCGCATTTATAGCTCATAAAATTGCGCTTTCTGGACTGTATTTGGCCATTTGGCTGACCGGCGCGCTTGACGTTACCCCACAGCCTCTTAGAGATCCCCAGGCCGGTGAAAGGAGGTCCTCCCCACCCGCATCCCAGCTTTCATGACCGCTCACCGCTTCCCACCAACCCAAGGAGACGTTATGAAAAAACGACGCGCCCTTAGCACATTGCTTTTGATCCTGACCCTTGCTGCCGGTGTTCAGGCTGCGGTCAAGAATCCCGATACCTTCATATTTGCCACCTACGGCACGCTGCGCACGCTGGATCCCTGCGTGGCTTACGACACGACTTCCTCCCAGCGGTTGTGGAACATCTACCAACCGCTCATTTTTTTCGACGGCTCCCACACCGAGCGGTTCAAGCCGCTGCTCGCCACCCAGGTGCCCACCTTAGAGAACGGCGGCATATCGGCTGACGGCAAGACCTACACCTTCACCATTCGCAAGGGGGTCAAATTCCACGAAGG
>JASJED010000072.1 GCA_030065585.1 Desulfobacterales bacterium
CGGGCCAGGGTGGTGCGGATATCGCGATCGGCCAGCCAGGTTCGGGCGCAGCATGCCGCTGTGGGGCAAAGTGAAGCTGCTCTTTCAACTCCTGTTGTCGCTGGGTGAAGTGGACGATCTCCAGGCGGAAGATATTGAAAAAATGAAACAGGAGGATGTGCTCAACGCCCTGTTGAATGAAATCGGCGCTTCGCAACCGGTGATACGCGAGATCCTCATCGATGAGCGCGACCGCTACCTGGCCCAGCGGATCAAAAGCGCCCCGGGTGAAAAAATCGTGGCCGTGGTCGGGGCCGGACATGTGCCGGGCATCAAGACCTATTGGCAACGTGACATCGATCTGGACCGTCTTAACATCCTGCCGCCCAAGAACCCCCTGACCGCTTCGCTCAAATGGATCATTCCCGCGGCCATCCTGCTGCTCTTCGTCTACGGTTTCTACAGCGGGGGCTCCCAGGCCGGATCGGACATGATCATGTGGTGGGTGGCGGCCAACGGCCTGCTGGCCGGAGTGGGGGCCATCGTGGCCTGGGGCCACCCCCTGACCGTGGTCTCCTCGGTACTGTCCGCCCCGCTAACCTCGCTCAACCCCATGATCGCCGCCGGCTGGGTATCCGGGCTGGTGGAGGCGTTTTCGCGCAAACCCAAAGTGCGCGATTTCGAAACCCTCCAGGATGACATTCGCTCAGTGCGCGGCTTCTGGAGCAACAAGGTCACCCGCATTCTGCTGGTGGTGGTCTTCACCAACCTGGGCAGCAGCCTGGGCACATTCATCGCCTTTCCTATGATTGTGCGCGTCTTGCAGACGGTGTGAGTCGGCCCTGGCCGGACCCGGCGCCTTCCGCTAAACCGCCTGCCGGAAGCTTCCCTGAACAAGTAAACCTGCTGAACTCGCAGAAAGCCATGTTTCAAACGGTTGCGGAAAAAGCTTGAGAGACGGCTTGCGAGCCCCGAGGAATGCGGCGTAATCAAGTACGCCGCAATGAAGAGGGGCGAAGCATAACGCCGCTATTGGGCTTTTGACGATACCGTCAAACCGGCGTCCGCCGTCTAGGAACTGATCTCCACCACCTTGCGCCGCAGTGTTTTGCCCCCCGGCAGTGAATGGGTCTGTTCCACGACGCGCAAGCGTCCCTGGGCATAGTATTTTACACAGGCCGGGTAGAGCTTCCACTCTTCCTTGAGACCCTTGGACTTGATGTCGTCGAGGCTGTCGCCCGGAAGAATTTCAAACGCCCGCTGGCCGATGATGGGGCCGCTGTCCTCCCCGTAATCGATGAAATGGACGGTGCAGCCCCCGAGCTTACAGCCGTAGCGGTAGGTGTCGCCGTAGCCGTCGGTCCCCGGAAACGCGGGCAGCAGCGCCGGATGAATGTTCATGATGCGCGGCCGGTCCGGCTCCGTATTGACGCGATCGATGAAATAGGGCGTCAGGTTGCGCATGAAGCCGGCCAGAATCAACAGATCAAAATCGTAGGACTGCATGGCGCCCAGCAGTTCGGCTTCGGCCGCCGCCCGGGTTTCCAGGAACGCATCCACCTTGCGGGTGTCGGTTCCCGGTGGAAAAAGACGCGCCTTGGCGCGCATCTCGTCCAGGTCGAAATCCGCGGGCAGCGCGAATGTTTCCCGCGCCTGACGATGGCGGCGGATGATGGCGCCGTAGTCGACGACGAAGGACGGGATACCGTGCCGGGCCGCCCGCTGCAGTCCTTTGGCCTGCGGATTGTCGCTGCCGACGAAAACCACCTGTCCGCCGGTCTGGCCGGCCTCGCTGGCGTCGATCACCGCTTGCAGATTCGTTCCGCCCCCGGAAATGAGGGCACCGATGCGTAGTGTGGGCGTCATGCTGATTCCTCCGGGATGGTGGGTGAAGGGCACAAAGACGATGGCAGCCCTGGTGGGGCAAGTCCTCGAAACTGGTAACAGAAGCCCGAGCACCTGTCAAACCGCTCCCGGTGCTGCCGGCACCCTCCCGGCAAGAGCGCCGCCAAGGCCGGGCCAGGCGACGGAAAGTCGTGGAAATCCCAACTTCTCCGCGGTTGACAACGGTTGGGGCCGTGAATATAATCGAGGTTATTTTAAACCCGAAGAGAGGAACTCAACATGGCCGATAACGTATTGGAAATCGACGACGCCCGTTTTGAAAACGATGTGCTCAAGTCGGACACGCCCGTGATGGTCGACTTCTGGGCGCCTTGGTGCGGTCCCTGCAAAGCCATCGGACCGCTGGTCAAAGAACTGGCCACCACCTACGAGGGCAAAGTCAAATTCATGAAGTGCAATGTGGACGACAACCCCGTAACACCCGGCAAATACGGTATCAAGGCCATACCGACCCTCATCTTCTTCAAAGACGGCAATGTCGTCGATCAGATTACCGGCATGGTGGCCAAAGCCAAACTGGAGGAATCCCTCGGCAAGCTGGTCTAAGGACCCGGCCCGTTACGGGACCGCCGGCCGTAGCCGACCGGAGGCCACAACCGCGGCGGGCGAAAGGGCGGCAACGTCACCAATCTGTTCCCTGCCGCCGCAGCGCTCGTTCGACGGCTCCTGAGGGCGATCAACCCCATGAAGCGTATCATCATCATTGCGATCTTCAGTGTCTTCCTGTCAGGCTGCGCCCTCTTCGAATTGTTCTACAAGGACGAAGACGATGAAACCGCCCAGGCGCTGGCCTGGGACGGCATGGAAGACTACGAGTCCGGCGACTACGACGGCGCCAAGGAAGCCTTCGAGAAACTCAAGGACTGGTACCCTTACAGCGACTACGCCAAACTGGCCGAGCTCAAGATTGCCGACGCCAATTTCCATCTGGGCAATTACGA
The DNA here is from genome assembly GCA_030065585.1 of Desulfobacterales bacterium. Taxonomy (GTDB): domain Bacteria; phylum Desulfobacterota; class Desulfobacteria; order Desulfobacterales; family UBA5852; genus JABZFP01. The sequence continues at coordinate 2,826 of JASJED010000072.1, forward strand.
GGAAGCCATTTTTGCCTATGAAGAGTTCGAGAGCCTGCACCCGCGCAACGAGGCCATCCCCTATGTCATCTATATGATCGGCATGTGTCACTTCGAGCAGATCGACACGCCGGACCGCGACCAGACCCCGGCCCGCAATGCGCTTGAAACCTTCAGCCGTCTGAACCGTGATTTCCCCAGCGATCCCTACGCCATCAAAGCCCAGGAAAACATCAACGCCTGCCTGCGCAGCCTGGCCAAGAGCGAATTGTCCATCGGCCGCTTCTACTACAAATCCCGCCACTACAAGGCGGCCCTGCGGCGCTTCAAGAATGTTCTCACACGCTATCCAGACGTCGGCATCCATCAGGACGCTCTGAAACTAATCGCCAGGACCGAAGCTGCGCTGGCCAAATCCAACCAGGCCGGGGACAGCATCCTGCCGTTTTTTTAGTCCTGCCAATCGCCCTCAAAAAGGCTTTACATCACCAAAAGATTAATATATGTTTCGTTGTTTCGTTGGGGTCATAATCATTGACGCCGTATCGGCGCTGCCGACGGTGCCGCTAACGTGGCGGGCCTTCGATCGTTGGCCCGTCAAACGGATGGCAAGATTGAAATCGGATCCCGATCCGATCGGTGAATCTATAAAGGGAAGAACGATGGCCAAGAAATGTGAAATCTGCGGTAAGAAACCCATGGTCGGCAACCATGTCAGCCACGCCCATAATGTCAACAAGCGTCGCTTCAACCCCAACCTGCAGTCGGTTCGTGCCCTGCAGGCCGGCCGTACCAAACGCATGGTGGTCTGCACCAGCTGCATCAAGTCCGGACTCGTCGTCAAAGCCCCCTGACGGCGTGGAGGACGGCCGGGGCTGCGAAGCGCGGCTGCCCCACGGGCCGCCCGCCGGTCAGAGGGTGGCATCGGAGATGACGGGCGGTGTCATGCCCCGCCTTGGTTCGCTCAGCTTCCCCTTGCCGATGGCACACCACCCGTGCCGCATCAGCGATTCAACCGCCGCACATCCTGGACCATGTGGATCTTGCGCAGCGATGCCAGCACACGATCCAGATGCCCCGTACCCGCCACGGAGAGCGTCAGATAGCTCTCGACCAGTTCGTTGGCCTTGGTGGTCGTGTTCAGGCTGACGATATTGGCTTCATGTTTACTGATGCTGGTCGCAATATCGGCCAGCAGTCCCACGCGATCATAGGAAACGATAACGATCTTGACCGGATAGGTTTCGCTGGTTTCCTCGGTCCAGGCGACATCGATCTGCCGCTCCGGACTCATCTTCAAGGCATTGACACAATTGGCGCGATGCACCGTGACCCCATAGCCGCGGGTGATATAACCGACGATCGGATCCCCGGGCACCGGCTGGCAGCATTTGCCGAAACGAATCAGGATATCGTCCAGGCCTTTGACCAGCACCCCCGCCGACGGCTTGCGCTTCTTTACCCGGCCGATCAGACGGTCAAGAATCGTTTCACGCGACTTTTCTTCCGCCTCCTCCTCCGGCTTGGGCATGAAGCGGCGCAAAACCTGCAGCGGCGTCGTTTTGCCGTACCCCACACTGGCAATCAAATCATCCACGGTCTTGAAGCCGAAATGCGCCACCACTTCCAGCATCTGGTCTGACTTCATCAGGGTCGTGAAATTGAGGCGCTGCTTGCGGAAAGCTTTTTCGCACATTTCACGCCCGAGGCTCAAACTGCGGTTTTTCTCCTGGATCTTGATCCACTGGCGGATGCGGGAGCGGGCCTTGACCGTTTTGACGAATTTCAGCCAGTCCTTGCTCGGTTTGTGGTTCTTGGAGGTGACGATATCCACCGTGTCACCGGTTACCAGTTCGTGGCTCAGGGGCACGAGACGTCCGTTGACCTTGGCCCCGGTGCACTGATTGCCGACCTCGGTGTGGATCACATAGGCAAAATCGACCGGTGTGGCGCCCTTGGGCAGGGTCTTGACGTCGCCTTGGGGGGTGAAGACATAGACTTCGTCCGGATAGAGATCGATGCGCACGTTCTCCAGAAATTCATCCGGATTGGCGAAATTCTCCTGATTTTCAACCAGGTTCTGAATCCAGGCGAATCGCTTGCCGATCGATTCGTCGGTCTTGCCGCCCTCTTTGTAACTCCAGTGGGCGGCGATGCCGGACTTGGCCACCCGGTCCATTTCATGGGTGCGGATCTGGATTTCGACACGCTCCCCGCGCGGACCGATCACGGTGGTGTGCAGCGACTGGTACATATTGGGCTTGGGGCGGGCGATGTAATCCTTGAATTTGATATCGATGGGCTTCCAGAGGGAGTGCACGATCCCCAGCGCCTCGTAGCACCGGGGAATCGTATCCAGAATGATGCGGAAGGCGATGATGTCGTAGACATCTTCAAAAGCCAGATTCTGGGTGACCATCTTGAGGTAGATGCTGTAGTAATTCTTGTAGCGCCCGAGCACCTCGCTGTTGAGCTGATATTCCTCCATCTGGTTGCGCAGGTAGCCCTTGACGTCCTCGATATATGCTTCCCGCGCGGTACGATCTGTGCTGACACTGTTTTTGATGCGGTCGTACTCGTCGGGCATGAGGTACATGAAGGAAGCATTTTCGAGTTCGTTCTTGATCCAGTAGATCCCCAGGCGGGCGGCGATGGGGGCGTAGATATCGAGGGTTTCACGGGCGATCTGACGCCGTTTGTCCGTTTTGTGAAACGCGAGGGTGCGCATGTTGTGCAGGCGGTCGGCCAGTTTGATCAGGATGACGCGGATATCGTCGGCCATGGCCAGGAGCATCTTGCGCAGACTCTCGGCCTGACGCGCCAAGGTGCTGCCGAAGGACAGCTTGCTCATCTTGGTCACCCCGGCCACGATACGCAGGACTTCCTTGCCGAAAGTCTGCTCGATCTCATCGGGCGTGGCATGGGTGTCCTCGACCACGTCGTGCAGCAGACCAGCGGCGATGCTGACCGGGTCGAGGTTCATTTCGGCCAGGATGCCGGCCACCTCCAAGGGATGGGACAGGTAGGGCTCGCCGGACAGCCGGATCTGACCGTCGTGGACGCGGGCACTGAAGATATAGGCCCGATCGATGATGTCCAGATCGGCCTCCGGATTGTTTTCAGCCACTCTATCCAGGATGTCGGTGATTCGAATCATAATGCCGCATCTGATGCCGCCTCTGGGAGACCGGCATCGCTTGTCCGCATGTCGGCGATGTCTTTTGGCCCGCCCGGGTCGAAGTTGGCGCGCGCCGGGCCGAAGTCAGCGGAACGCCGTGCCCGCCAACGCCGTTATCAGACCATCCGCCGCGGTGGACGCCGCAACCACTTCTAATAGGCCTTGGCAAAGACCGCCCGGTAACGACCGGGCTGGCCGCAGTAGACGCAATGCCTGTCTTCCTGCGAGGCGTCCAGCGGAATGCACCGGATGGTGACATTTAAATCCTCTTTGACCTGGGCCTCACAGGCGGCCTCCCCGCACCAGGGGGCCTGGGCGAAACCGCCGTGGATTTCGGGTTTGGCCGCATTGCGCGGGGTGAAATAACGACAGAACGCCTCGCGTGCTTCGAGGGATACGGTGTTAGCCTCCCGGAAGTCCAGGGCGCGCTGGTAGAGGTTGTGCTGGATCTCGTCCAACAGGTCGGTGATACCGCTGACGAATTCGTCGGTGGGGATGGATTCACGCTCCCGGGCCTCCCGGTCGCGACGCCCGACGAAAACAGCGTCCTTGTCGATATCCTTGGGGCCGATTTCGACCCTCACCGGAATCCCTTTCTTGATCCATTCCCATCCCCGGGCACCGCCGATATCGCGCGCGTCGATTTCCACCTGGACCGGGCGCCGGTAGTAGTATTGGCGCCGCAGGTGGGCCGCCAGGTTTTCGGTGTAGGTCATCACCCGGTCGCGCTCCTCGGCGCGCCGGATGATGGGCATGAGCACCACGTGGGCGGAGGCCACCCGCGGGGGCAGCACCAGACCGTTGTCGTCGCTGTGGGTCATGATCAACCCCCCGATCAGGCGGGTGGACGATCCCCACGAAGTGGTCCAGGCGTGCTCTTCCTGCTCCTGATCGTTCTGGAAACGGATACCGGAAGCAATGGCAAAATTCTGCCCCAGAAAATGGGAGGTGCCGGCCTGCAGCGCCTTGCGATCCTGCATCATGGCCTCGATACACAGGGTGTCCACCGCGCCCGGGAAGCGCTCCGATGCGGTCTTGCGTCCCCGGATGACCGGCATGGCCAGGAAGTCCTCCGCGAAATCGGCGTAGACGTCGAGCATCATCTGGGTGCGCTCGACGGCTTCCTCGCGGGTGGCGTGGGCCGTGTGGCCTTCCTGCCACAGAAATTCGCTGGTGCGCAGAAAAATCCGCGTGCGCATCTCCCAGCGCACGACATTGGCCCATTGATTGATGAGGATCGGTAAATCACGATAACTCGATACCCATTTGGCGAACGAGTCGCCGATAATCGTTTCGGAAGTCGGCCGCACCACCAGCGGTTCGGTCAGCGGACCGGCCGGTACCAGACCACCGTCGGAGGATTTTTCGAGCCGGTGATGGGTCACCACCGCACACTCCTTGGCGAAGCCCTCCACGTGCTCGGCTTCCTTTTCCAGAAATCCCAGCGGAATGAACAGCGGAAAGTAGGCGTTTCGTACCCCGGTGGCTTTGAACATGTCGTCCATGCCGCGCATGATATTCTCCCACAGGGCGTATCCCCAGGGCTTGATCACCATGCATCCGCGCACGGGTGACTTCTCGGCCAGATCCGAGGCTTTGATGACCTGCTGGTACCATTCGGGATAATCATCCGCCCGCAGCGGGGCAATGGCGGTCTGTTGCTTCTTGGCCATAAACGTTCTTCTCCCGTCAGTAGCGCTGACAATCCATTGACGTCCTTCACCAACGATTGTTGGCGAATCTGATCACGGTTTCCAAGGTCTGTCGATCTCTTGACGTTCCCCTTGAATCCTCGAATCCTTGACCCCTCGAACCCTCAGGATCGTGTCTATCCTTGGAGGCATGATCCCCATTCAATCCTTGTTGGCGGCCGTTTACGGAACATCGGACGAGGGCGGTGATTCAAGACGATTCTCGGCGGCATAACGGTCGATCTCCTCGAGCAGCACATCGACGAGTTGATTCTCGGGAAACTGGCGCACGACTTCACCCTTTTTGAACAAGATCCCTTTGCCCTTGCCGCCGGCAACCCCGATATCCGCCTCGCGCGCTTCACCCGGCCCGTTGACCACGCAGCCCATGATCGCAATTTTGATCGGCAGCGCCAGGGTCGCGATCCGCGCCTCCACCTTTTCAACGATGTCGAACAAATCGATCTGGGTGCGGCCGCAGGTCGGACAGGCGATCAGGTCCGGCCCCCGCTGCCGGATGCCCAGGGCTTTGAGGATTTCATAGCCCACCCGGATCTCCTCGACCGGATCGCGGGTCAGCGACACCCGCAGGGTATCGCCGATACCTTCGGCCAGCAGCATACCGATCCCCAGGGCGGATTTGACGATGCCGGCATAGAGTGCGCCAGCCTCGGTGACGCCGATGTGCAGGGGCAGATCGGTGCTTTTTGCCAGCAGCCGGTAGGCCGCCAGGGTCCGCGGGACGTCCGAGGCCTTGATGGACAGTTTGATCGCATGAAAATCCAGGGATTTGAGTAAATCCACATGGCGCAGGGCGCTGGCGACCATGGCCTCGGGGGTCACCCCGCCGTGTTGGGCCAGGATATCCTTTTCCAGCGATCCGCTGTTGACGCCCACCCGAATCGCAAGACCATGGTCCCGGGCACAATCCACGACGGCCCGGATCTTGGCCGCCCCGCCGATGTTGCCGGGATTGAGGCGCAGGGCGTCCGCGCCGGCCCGGGCCGCCCGCAGGGCCAGGCGGTGGTCGAAATGGATATCGGCAATCAGCGGAATGGTGATCTGGGACTTGATGCGGGTAATGGCATCGGCGGCCGCTTCGTCGGGTACCGCCACCCTTACGATTTCACAGCCGGCCGCTGCGAGGCGCTGAATCTGGGCCACGGTGGCCGCGACATCCTGGGTGGGTGTGTTGGTCATGGACTGCACCGTAATCGGCGCATCCCCGCCCACGGTCACCGGCCCGATCTTGATCGGGATCGATTTTCTTCTTTTGACCACAAACGGCAGCGTCATGAACCTCGAACACCATCTTTCCGGAAAAAGCACCGACCGCTCGAGCGATCTGCGCGGGCAGACCCCATCCGCCGGCGCTTGAGCCCCGCAGGAGGCCAAAAATGTAGCAGACCGCTCAAGTGCACGCAAGCAAAAGCGTTGCGCCGCCGTTGCCTGGCCGGACTAGACCTGGCGCGCAAACGGATTGAACTGCTTTTCCGTACCGATGGCGGTCTCGGGGCCGTGTCCGGTGTACACCACGACCCGATCGTCCAGCGTGAAGAGTTTCTCGCGGATGCTGCGGATGAGCGTATCGTAATCGCCACCGGGGAAATCCGTTCGGCCGATGGACCCTTGAAAGAGGGTGTCGCCCACAAACACGTGGCCGTTGCTGTGAAGGGATATCCCCCCCGGTGTGTGGCCGGGCGTGTGCAGCACCGCCAAGGTCAGGCGGCCGACCTGAACCTGATCACCCTCGTCCACCGTCCGGTCCGGCGGCGGTGAATTTTCCACCGACAAGCCAAACGCACCGGCCATATGGTCGAGCTGCGCCAGCATGGGCGCATCCAGCGGATGAATAATCAGCTCGCCGTCCGTGGCGGCCTTGATCGCCGCATTGCCACCCACATGGTCGAAATGGCCGTGCGTGTTGATGATATGCGTTATCTTAAGACCGGTGCGCTGCACCACGTCCATGATGCGTTCCGCATCAGCCCCCGGGTCGATGATGGCCCCCTCCTGGGTATCTTCGCATCCGATCACAAAGCAGTTGGCCATGATCGGGCCCACCGCCAATTTTTCGATGATCACAATAAACCTCCTGACCGCATCACCCCGTCTCCTGCTGGGGCTCGGCTTCGGCCGCGTTCTGGGGTAGCGGTTTCATCTCGCCGCTTTCCAGCGCTTGGCGGATCCGGTCGAGAATGCCGTTGATAAAAGCGCCCGAGTCGTCGGTGCCGTATTTCTTGCCGAGATCGATGGCCTCGTTGATGGAAACATTGAAGGGGATGTCCGGCTGCCAGAACATTTCAAAAACTGCCATCCGAATGACATTGCGGTCGACCCGCGGCATACGGAATACCTGCCAATTCTCGGAATAGCGCTCGACTGTCGCGTCGATGCGCTTCTGGTGGTCGAGAACCCCCTGAACCAGCCGATCCATGAAATCCCGCGCTTGACGGGGGGGGGTAAAATTCTGGTGAAAAAGCGCCAGCGCCCCCTGGGGATCATCCGGCCGGGCATCCAGAAAATAAAGGGCCTGAAGCGCCAGTTCCCGCGCCTGTCGCCGCCTGCCCATGATCAGGCCTGGTCCACCACATCCATCAGATTGGCCATTTCGACCGCCGTCATGGCGGCACTCCAGCCTTTGTTGCCGGCCTTGGTGCCGGCCCGCTCGATGGCCTGCTCAATGGTGTCGGTGGTGATGATACCGAAGATTACCGGAAGGTCGCCTTCCAGACCGACCATGGCCACCCCTTTGGAGACCTCGGCGCTGACATAGTCGAAATGCGGGGTCGACCCGCGGATGACGGCCCCCAGACAGATGATCGCGTCGTAATAGCCCTTGGCGGCCATGCGCTTAGCCATCAGGGGGATTTCGAAAGCCCCCGGCACGCGCACCAGATCGATGTCTTCGTCCCGGGCCCCCGAACGGACAAGGGCGTCCAGGGCTCCGCTGACAAGCTTCTCGGTAATGAAATCATTGAAACGGCTGACGACCAGGGCGAATTTTTTCCCCTCGGCCAGCAGTTTGGCTTCCAGAATCCTCGGCATGGTTTCTCCCTTCACATTATAGCGGTTGGCCGCGTCCATCATGCGTCGGCGGTCAGGGCGTGGAATCGACCGTCTTGAGCATGTGGCCCATTTTGAGTTTCTTGCAGCTGAGATAGCAGCGGTTGAATTCATTGGGCTCGATTTCAATCGGGACCTGCTCCACAATACTCAGCCCATAGCCTTCCAGCCCGACCATCTTCTTGGGGTTGTTGGTCATCAGACGCATCTCGCGCACCCCGAGATCCACCAGGATCTGGGCCCCGATCCCGTAGTTGCGCATGTCCGACTTGAATCCCAGCTCCTCGTTGGCCTCCACCGTGTCGAGCCCCTGCTCCTGGAGCGCGTAGGCTTTGATCTTGTTCACCAGACCGATGCCGCGGCCCTCCTGACGCAGGTAGAGGATGACCCCGCTGCCCTCAGCATCGACCTTCTGCATGGCCCGGTGGAGCTGATCGCCGCAGTCGCAGCGCATGGAGCCGAAAACATCACCGGTCAGGCATTCCGAATGCACCCGCACGAGGATTGGTTTTTCAGGGTCGACCTCCCCCTTGATCAGGGCGATGTGGGTGAGGTGGTCGACATCGTTTTCATAAACCACGATGCGGAACTCGCCGGCCACGGCCGTGGGGATGACCGTCTCCGCCGCCCGCCGCACAAAGGACTCTTTCCTCATGCGGTATTCCACCAGATCTGCGATCGTGACGATACCGACATCATGCCGCTGGCTGAATTTCTCCAGCGAGGGCATGCGCGCCATGGTCCCGTCGTCGTCCATGATTTCGCAGATCACCCCGGAGGGCCGCAACCCCGCCAAACGGGCCAGGTCCACCGACCCCTCGGTCTGCCCGGTGCGCACCATGACCCCGCCCTTGCGGGCCCGCAGCGGAAAGATATGACCGGGGCGGACCAGGTCGGTGGGGCGGGCCTCATCGCGCACGGCCGTCAAAATCGTGGTGGCCCGGTCGGCCGCGGAGATGCCGGTGGTGACCCCACAGCGGGCCTCGATCGAAACGGTGAAGCCGGTTTCAAACGGCGAGGTATTGTGATCCACCATCAACGGCAGATCGAGCGCATCGACTTTATCCGGTGTCAGCGAAAGGCAGATCAGCCCCCGGCCATGGGTGGCCATGAAATTGATCGCTTCCGCCGTTATTTTTTCAGCGGCCATACACAGATCGCCTTCGTTTTCGCGATCCTCGTCGTCCACGAGAATTACCATCTTCCCTTGGTGAATATCCTTGATGGCCTCTTCAACGGTCAGTAATGGCATCGGTAAGACTATCCTCCTTGAGGCAAGGTTGTTTGGGCGGCCTACACAAAGCCGGTCTTGGTCAGAAATTGCATGTCGACACCGCCGGGGGTGGTATCGGCCCGTTGGGCTTCGTCTCCGGCCGCGGTCGTGAACTTTTCCACGTATTTGCCGATCAGGTCGGTTTCGAGATTGACCCGAGCCCCCACGGCCTTGAAACCCACGGTGGTCAGCTTGGCTGTGTGTGGAATGATGCTCACCTGGAAGCCTTGACGGTCGCAGGCGTTGACCGTCAGGCTGACCCCGTCGACCGCGACCGATCCTTTATATATCAGGTAGCGGGTGATCTCCGGGGGAGCAGCGATGGCAATCAGAATGGCGTTGCCCGTGGTCTCACGGGATTGGATCGTGCCCACGGCATCCACGTGGCCGCTGACGAGATGGCCGTCGAGGCGATCGGAAAGGCGCAGGGCCCTTTCAAGGTTGACCCGGTCACCGTTGCGGGCCGCGCCGAAGGTGGTGGTGGACAGCGACTCGGGCGAGAGATCGACGGCAAATTGTCGGCCGGAAAGGGAAATGGCCGTCAGGCAGGCCCCGTTGACAGCAATACTGTCGCCGATGCGGGTCTGATCCAGGGGGAAATCGGCCGTCACGCGCATGCGGCTACCGGCGCCGGAGGGGCGGATGGCGGTGATCGTACCCAGACCTTCTATGATGCCGGTAAACATGCTGGTTATTGCCAACCCTTAATGTTAAAGATCATCCGGATCGTAGTAATTGCTGCGTAAGTTTTTAAAATAAGACGACAAATCTGACTGTCAATCCGTAAGCGGGGCCGCCGGACCGCCCGCGGGATAGGCTTCCACCATCAGGTCTTCACCGAACCGGTGAACGGCTTCAATGCGGACCGCGCGGCTGTCACGCATCAGCGCCGGCCCCGGGCCGCCACAAATCGGAATTCCGTCATCTCCGGCCAGCAGCCGGGGCGCATAGAACAAACAGAGCTTGTCGACGATCCCGGCCCGCAGGGCCGCCCCGGCCACTTGACTGCCGCCCTCGATCAGCAGGCTGGCCAGCCCCATGGCACCTAGTTTCTCCATCAGCCAGATGAGATCGATACGCCCTGCGCGCAGCGGTGCTGCCATCAGCTGCCCCCCGACCGCGACGACCGCGTCACGTGACGCCGTCTGGGTATCGGGCCCGGTGACCACGATGGTGGGCAACGCCGAAGCTTGCCGCAATACCTTGGCCGTTGGTGCAATCGAAAGATGCGTATCGAGGATGATGCGCGTCGGATCAATTCCCCCACCATCGGGTAGACGGGTCGTCAAGCTGGGGTCGTCGATTCGTACCGTGTTGATCCCCACCATGATGGCGGCCGCTTCATGGCGCAGGTCATGCACGTGGCGACGGGAGGCCTCACCCGTGACCCACTTGGAATCACCGGTGCGGGTGGCCATGCGCCCGTCGAGGGTGGCCGCGCACTTCAGGGTGACAAAAGGACGACGCGTGCGGATAAAATGGTTGAAGGCTTCATTCAGGCGAACGGCCTGCGCAGCGCAGACACCGGTTTTGACGGTCACACCCCGTTGTCGCAGCCAGGCATTGCCGCTGCCGGTCACACCGGGGTTGGGGTCGCGTGCGGCCACGACCACCGCTTTGACACCGGCCGCCAGAATCCGACGGGTGCACGGCGGCGTCTGGCCCGTATGATTACAGGGCTCCAGGGTCACATACAGCGTCGCCCCCCGGGCAGCCTCACCGGCATCGTCTAAAGCGTTGACCTCCGCGTGCGGCCCCCCATAGAAATCGTGCCATCCGCGCCCCACCACCCGTCCGTCGCGAACCACCACGGCCCCCACCATCGGATTGGGCAGGGTGCGCCCACGGCCCTTGAGTGCCAGCGCCAGGGCCATTTGCATGTAAAATCGGTCACGCATATCGGGGGATTGATCGGTCGACCGGCCGGTCGTTGCCTCAACGGTTGCTCAGCAGACTCTTCAACTCGGAGACGAAATCGTTGACATCCTTGAATTCCCGATAAACCGAGGCGAAACGCACGTAGGCCACATCATCGAGGGCATGCAGTTTGATCATGATCTTTTCGCCCAGCACCGAGGAGGGGATTTCCTTTTCACCGGTCTCGCCCAGGTCCTTTTCCAACTCATCCAGGAATTTGTCGATCATGTTCACGCTGATATTGCGTTTCTCGCAGGCTTTCTGAATGCCGGCACGCACCTTCTCGCGCGAAAATACCTCCCGGCGCCCGTCTTTCTTGATGATCATGATCGGGATTTTTTCAATGTGTTCGTAGGTCGTGAAGCGCCGGCTGCAGACCAGACACTCGCGCCGCCGCCGGATTTCGTTGCCGTCCTTGCTGAGCCGCGAATCGATGACTTTGTTGTCGGTCTCTTTGCAGAAAGGGCACTTCATTCGCTTTCCTCCCGGTCTTCACGGTTGTGTCGGATCAGGGCCACCCCGGCTTCTTCCAGCATCCCCACGGCCATGGGATCAGAATATCCGGAGGCGTAGATAATTTTCCGGATACCGGCGTTAATGATCATCTTGGCGCAGATGGAACAGGGCTGGGTCGTACAATAGAGGGTGGCGCCTTTGATCGATACGCCATGGTAGGCAGCCTGGATGATGGCATTCTGTTCGGCGTGAATGCCGCGACAGAGCTCATGGCGCTCTCCGGAAGGCACCTTGCGCTGCTCACGCATACACCCCACCTCCCGGCAGTGACGGATGTGACTGGGCGCGCCGTTGTAACCGGTGGACAAGAGGCGTTTGTCCTTGACGATAATGGCCCCCACGGCCCGCCGCAGACAAGTGGTGCGCTTGGCGACCAGGGCCGTAATGTCCATAAAATAGGTTTCCCAGGAGGGCCGATCACCCACCGGTGCGGGCATCTGGGGGTTGATCCGGTCCCTTTCGATAGCGTCCATCCTCAGTTGCTCATCTCCTGGTAGATTTCGGCATACAGGGGAAAGGTGCGGCACAGCGCGCGAACCTCCTCACCGGCCGCCGCCAGCAGGTCCTCGTCCTCCGGGTGCGTGAGAATCGCATGGATCAGGCGGGCGATGGTCTCCATTTCCGCGGGACCCATGCCACGGGTCGTAATGGCCGGGGTCCCCAGACGAATACCGCTGGTCACCGCCGGCCCGCGTTTATCGTTGGGGATCGTGTTTTTGTTCGCGGTCAGGCCGGCGCGGCCCAGGAGGTCCTCCGCCTCACGGCCGGTAATCGCCAGATTCGTCAGATCGATGAGCATCAGATGGTTGTCCGTCCCTCCGGTGACCAAGCGGATGCCCCGGTCCATCAGCGCCTGGGCCAGCACCTGGGCGTTGTCAAGCACCGCTTTCTGGTAGTGGGCAAACTTGTCTCCCAGCGCCTCCTTGAATGCCACCGCCTTGGCGGCGATGACATGCATCAGCGGCCCGCCCTGGATGCCGGGAAAGATTTCCTTGTTGAGACGCGGTCCGAAATCCATGCGCGAGAGAATGATGCCGCCACGCGGACCGCGAAGCGTCTTGTGGGTGGTCGAGGTCACGATATCGGCATGCGGCACCGGCGAGGGGTGCAGGCCCGCGGCCACTAACCCGGCAATGTGGGCCATGTCGACCATCAAATGGGCACCGACATCGCGGGCCGTGCGGGCGAAGGCTTCGAAATCGATGATGCGCGGGTAGGCACTGGCCCCGCAGACGATCAGCTTGGGGCGGATCTCATGGGCCAGGCGATCCAGCGCCGCATAATCGATGCGCCCGCTGTCGGCGTCGACCCCGTAGTGGTGAAAATCGAACAGACGCCCTGAAAAGCTCACCGGGCTGCCGTGGGTCAGATGCCCGCCATGGGCCAGATTCATGCCGAGCACGCGGTCACCCGGATTCAGCAGCGCAAAATAGACGGCCATGTTGGCCTGGGAGCCGGAATGCGGTTGGACGTTGACATATTCAGCCCCGAAGAGGGCCGCCGCGCGTTCGATGGCCAGTTTTTCGGCCACGTCCACGTATTCGCAACCACCGTAATAGCGTTTGTCCGGATAGCCCTCGGCATACTTGTTGGTCAGCACACTGCCCTGGGCCTCCATGACGGCCCGGCTGGCGATGTTTTCCGAGGCGATCAGTTCGAGATTATCTTCCTGACGTGTCCATTCACGGGCCACGGCCCGGGCGATCGAAGGATCGACGTTGTGCAGATATTTCGGTTCCACGCTAACTCCCTTGAGACAGCTGCGGCGCTCGAGCGCTCGTCTAGCTCACCCGATTGAACTGGTCCAGCCGCTTTTGATGACGCCCCCCTTCAAAGGGGGTTTCCAACCAGGCCGCAACAATTTCAGCGGCCAGGATGTCACCGGTTACGCGACCACCCAAAACAAGGATATTGGCATCATTGTGCTTGCGGCTCATGATGGCTCCGAACAGATCGTGGCACAGCGCGGCCCGCACACCGGGATAGCGGTTGGCCACCATCGACATGCCCAACCCCGTGCCGCACAAAAGAATTCCGCGCTGATAATGCCCGGTGGCCACCTGTGAGGCCACCTGCTTACCGTAGTCCGGGTAGTCCACCGAGGCCGTGTCATGCGTGCCGGCATCTTCGACCGGAATCCCCCGCTCCTGGAGAAAGGCTTTGATTTTATTTTTCAGCTCGACGGCCGCATGATCGCAACCGATAATGATGGGGGTCTGTTTTTCCGTCATGGCCTGCCTCTTTCTTCCATCGTACCTGCTTCCCGCCGCAGGGCCGTCACCCGGCATGGGTCTGGGCGCGCCCGCCATCGCGCCTGCGGGCACGGTGTCCGCAACGGTCGAATCCGCCAATAACCCTGAGATTTCAGGTGAGTTAGCTTCTAATACAACCGTCCGGTGTTCCGCAAGTAAAAACACGGGGCCCGAAATGGCCGGTGCAACCGCCGTATGAGCGCACCGTCGATGGAACCGCGAGATTGGCGGAAAACGCCGACCGCCAGCCTACGGCGCCCAGATGATGATGGCCATGCCGGGGCAGGCGCGAACGAGAGAATACCCACCCGGGGGAGACCACCGAAGCGGAGAACAGCTATGGGGAGCAAGCTAGAAATGGGCCGGGGCGCAGCGGCGCCCCGGCCCAGTGCAAATCGTAACCGCCAATGACGGACGGCCGGAATTGCCGCCGGCGTCTTAATGGGTGTTGATGTAGTCAATCGCGTCTTTGACCGAAAGAATCTTTTCCTGATCTTCGTCGGGGATTTCCATATCGAATTCCTCTTCCATGGTCATGATCAATTCGACCAGATCAAGGGAATCGGCCCCCAGATCATCAACGAACTTGGCTTCCGGAATCACCTCGGAAGAATCGACATTGAGCTTCTCGGCGATTAACTTTTTAACTTTATCTTCAACCGACATTTTTTTCCTCCTTGCTCATCAGCGTGGATGGGAAACGCACAGGCGTTTCGCGCGTGGACCAACGGCCGCGACCCGGAATGGCCTCAACCGCATTGCGGGCTCCGCAATACCGCTGACCGGCGTCGCACGGGTACGGCCGCCAAGGTCGAACCTTACCGGCAGAGGACTATTCCTCCTCGGTGTCGATAAGGTCGCGCCCCCGGTAAGTGCCACAGCTCATGCAGACGTGGTGCGGTCGTTTGGGCTCACCGCACTGGGCACAGGTGGTCAGATTGGGACCGGCCGTCTTTTTATGGGTGCGTCGCATATCGCGTTTTGACTTGGATGTTTTGCGCTTGGGAACAGCCATAAGTAATCTCCTAATATGCTAATATAATTATTAATTTGAATATTTTTGCGATCCGTTAATTCAAACTGTGTTAAGTAATTGATCGCCATTGAAAAGTCAAGCGAATTTGGCGCAGCCCCCCGCGCGCGCCGTATTGTCCCCCTCCTGGCGTTATGCTATGAAGGACTGCCGTCAAGACCACGAACCCCGAATGCGGCGGAGCTAGACCGGGAACGCCGCTTTGCGCAGGAGCGTCAATCTATGGATCCCGTTATCACGCGATTTCCCCCCAGCCCCACAGGTTGGCTGCATGTGGGCGGCGCGCGCACGGCCCTTTTCAACTGGCTGTATGCCCGTCATACCGGCGGCCGCTTTGTGCTGCGCTTTGAGGACACCGACATCGAGCGTTCGACCCCGCAGTCCGTCGACGCCATTCTGGAATCAATGGCCTGGCTGGGCATCGACTGGGACGAGGGGCCTTATTTCCAGTCCGAACGGCTTCCGGTCTACCGCGAGCATCTGCAGATACTTTTGGACACGGGCCATGCCTATTACTGCACCTGCTCGCCCGAAGACATCGAAGCCATGCGCCGGGAGGCGACCGCACACGGGGGCAAGCCCCGCTACGACGGACGCTGCCGGAACAAACAGCGGCCCGCGTCGGACGACGCGGTGATCCGCTTCAAAGCCCCGGCCACCGGCACCACCGTGGTGGACGACCGGGTCAAGGGGCCGATTGCTTTCCAGAACAGCGAACTGGACGACTTCATCATCTGCCGCAGCGATGGCATGCCGATGTACAATCTGGCCGTGGTGGTCGACGACATCACCATGGGCATCAACACGATCATCCGCGGGGACGACCATGTCAACAACACGCCCAAACAGATCCTGCTCTACAAAGCCCTGGGCGTCCCCCTGCCGCTGTTCGCCCACGTGCCCATGGTGCTGGGCAACGACCGCTCGCGGTTGAGCAAACGCCATGGCGCCATGTCCGTTACGGAGTATCGTGAAATGGGCTATCTGCCCGATGCCATGTTGAACTATCTGGTGCGTCTGGGTTGGTCCCACGGCGATCAGGAATTCTTCACGCGCCCGGAGTTGATTGCAAAATTCTCCCTGGACAACATCGGTAAATCGGCCGGCGTTTTCGATCCGGCCAAATTACTGGCCCTGAATGCCGAGCACATCCGGGAAGCCAAACCGGAGACCCTGGTGGGTCCGCTACAGCCGTTTTTAAAGGCGCATGAAGTGACCCAACTCGACCGCCGCCCCATGGACCTGGTGATCGCCACCTTGCAGCCCCGCAGCAAAACCCTCGTGGAGATGGCGGCCGGAGCGCTTTTCTATTTCCAGAGCCCGATCGTCTACGAAGACAAGGCGGCGGCCAAGTTCCTCAAACCGTCGGCCCAGGAGCCCCTCCGGCAGCTGACCACCGCACTGACGCAGCTTAGCCGTTTTGATGAAGCGCAGATCGAGGGCGCGTTTGCCCAGACCATGGAGGCCACCGGCCTGAAACTCGGCAAAATCGCCCAGCCCGTCAGGGTGGCGCTCTCGGGTAAAACCGTCAGCCCCGGCATCTTCGAAATGATCCGGGTGCTCGGCCGGGAGGAAACCCTGGTGCGCATCAACCAGGCCCTGGCGTTTATCGAGGCGCGTGCAGCCGCGCCGCCTTAAGGCCAACGCCCGTGGCAGCGCATTGCAGGCGGTCTGACCGAAAACAAAAATGGTTGACTCACTCGGCGCTTTTTTATAAGAATACCCTTCTTGAGCATGCTGGGGGATCGTCCAATGGCAGGACTACGGACTCTGACTCCGTCAATCCAGGTTCGAATCCTGGT
>JASJED010000073.1 GCA_030065585.1 Desulfobacterales bacterium
TGACGAGGGCTACGCGAAATACCGTAACGCCGCTATTTATCCGCCTCGGGTGGATCGGACTTTTTTCGAGACCGTCCGCCATGGCATCGAACCCATTCGTCCTTATGTTCCTCAAAGGGCATATCATAACCATCCATTCAAAACGCTCAAGGCGTATAACCGCGATCATGACGAATTGTCAATTACCGATTGGCCGTCCGAAAGGAATCAGGGGGGCGTCATCTTGATCCAGGGCCATGCCACACCCGGGTCCACGCGGAGTTGGGCCGGCCGCCATCCGGCCGTGGCCTATACAACCTTGGGCCGCAGCGGGTTGACCTGCTCCCGGGCCGGTTTCGGGGGCTATCGCATCGGCACGCAGACAGCGGCCCATCGCGAGGCCCTGGGCCTGGCGCTCGGCAGCGGCATCAATTTGATCGACACCAGCGCCAATTATGCGGATGGCCACTCCGAGATCCTCGTGGGCCAAGTCCTGGCCGAGCTTATCGACGAGGGCGCCCTGGTTCGCGAGGCGGTGATCGTCGTCACCAAGGCCGGCTATCTTCAGGGGCAGAACTATGAACTCAGCCAGCATCGCCAGCGGAAAGGCCGGCCCTTCCCGGACCTGGTGCCCTATGCCGACGGTCTGGAGCATTGCATCCACCCCGAATTCCTGGAGGACCAGATCACCCGCAGCCTGGAGCGTCTCAATTTGGCCTGCATCGACGTTATGCTGCTCCACAATCCCGAGTACTATTTGAGCTGGGCCGCCAGGGAGGGGACCGTGGTGGAGACGGCCCGCCAGATCTACCGCCAACGCATCCAACTGGCCTTCGAACACCTGGAACAAGAGGTCGACCGCGGACGCATCCGCTGTTACGGCATCAGTTCCAACACGTTTCCGGAAACATCGGCGCGCGCGGATTTCACCAGCCTGACCGATGTCCAGGCCTGCGCCACAGCCCTGAAGCCCGATCACCATCTGGCCATGATCCAGTTTCCCATGAACCTTTTCGAGAGCGGCGCCGTGCTGGAGGCCAACCAGCCGGACGGCCGCACCCTGCTGGCCACCGCCCGGCACCTGGACCTGGGAACCCTCGTCAACCGGCCCCTGAACGCTCTAAACGCCGACGGTCTGATCCGCCTGGCGGACGTACCGGGCGCACCGGACCTGTCCCGGGAAGAAGTTGCCGCCCGCCTGCAGGATCTGGTGACCAGTGAAACCCGTTTCGTGCGGTCAATCCTCCCGGATCTGAATCTGGCGGCGGAGGTCACCGCCCAGATCTCCCGGCAGCTGACCATGGCCGAGGCGCTTAAGACCCATCACGACCAATACAGCTCCTACGACCACTGGCAGGGGATCGAAAGCGAACACATTCTCCCCCGGGCCGCCGGGGTTCTGGCCTATCTCCAGCAGAACGCGGGAAACCCCGTCACCCGTGACTGGATGAGCGATTATGGGACCTGTCTAAAGCGGGCCCTCGAAGCCGTCCGGTCGTGTTATGCCCCGGCGGCCGCCCGGCGCGCGGCAACGCTCAAAGCCGCCATCCGACAGGCGGACACCGACTGGGACAGCGAGGGAACCCTCAGCCAGCTCGCCATCCGCACCCTTGTGAGCACCCCAGGCATATCCGCCGTGCTGGTGGGTATGCGCCAGCCGGCCTATGTCCGGGATGTCGTTGCGGCCCTGGCGCCGATCCCGGACAACCGGGAGCGCACCGCCAGCTGGACAAGTCTCAAGGCCGGATTGCCCGTTTAACAGCCTGTTCTTGGCTTACGACCGTCTGGAAAGGAAACCATCGTGACCGTGCCCGAAACCACCCTCATGATCATCCGCCACAGCGAAACCACCTGGAACCGGGATCGGCGCTTTCAAGGCCACGGCGACAGCGACCTGACCGCCGGAGGGCGGGCCCAGGCCGACGCCCTCGGGCGGCGCCTGGCGCAAATACCCTTCGACGACCTGCTCAGCAGCGATATGGGGCGCACCCAGGCCACGGCCGCGATCATCGCCGCCCACACCGGGCACACGGTGAAGACCGACCCGCGCCTGCGCGAGCGCCATTACGGGGTCCTGGAAGGCCTGAACATCCACGAGATCAAGCGCGACCACGCGGAAGTCTATGGCCGGCTGATCACCGAAGATCCGGCCTTTGTCATTCCCGACGGCGAAAGCCATCAGCAGCACTACGCCTACAACATCGATTTTCTGGAAGAATGGCTCAGGCAGCGGCCGGGCGCAACTACCGCCGTCGTGACCCATGGCGGTTTTCTGGACAATATCTTCCGCTATATCGCCGGTCGAACACTGGGTGCCCCCCGCTGTATCCTGGCCGGCAACGCCAGCCTGAGCACTATCACCCACGGCCAATTCTACGGCTCGCCGCGCTGGATCATCCGCTCCTGGGGGGATGTGGGCCATCTGACCGGGATCGACGCAGCATGAGCACCTCATGAGATATGATGGGCATTTATGGATCGGTATCGCTATCGGGATCGAAGCCCCCCCGAATCTCCCTTGCTATCGAAACCCGATACCGATACCGATGCGATCTGCGAAAAATCCGCTAAAAACATATTCAACGATTCGAGATGATTTCTCCCTCCCGCCAATAGCATGAGGAATGTCTGTGTTAAAATCAATCGCATAATAGGATTAAAAGACAATGACCACCGATACGCTCCGCATCCCCCTGTTTCCGCTCGGCGTCGTAGTGCTGCCCCAGATGATCCTGCCGCTGCACATTTTCGAGGAACGCTACAAACAGATGATCGGCGAATGTATTGCCGCCGACACGGCCTTCGGCATAGTATTGTTCGATGGCCAGTCGATCCACTCGGTGGGCTGCACGACCCGCGTCAGCGAAGTCACCCGTAGGTATGGCGACGGCCGCATGGACATCCTGACCCAAGGTGAACAGCGGTTTGTCATCCATGAAATCATCGAAGAAAAGAGCTACATGGAAGCCCGGGTGCGATTTGTGGCGGATACCCCCGAGACACCCGACCCCGCGGTGGCACAAACCGTGGCCGCGGCGCACCACCTGCTGAAACAGATCGCGGAGGTCACTTCTCTGCCCGACCTGGAAGCGCTGCTGACCCTGGAGGATCCCCCGGCCCTCTCCTATGCCATCGCCGCCCTGGAAGGTTTCACCCCGGCCGAACGCCAGCACTTTTTGGAAATGACCTCCGGCCGCGAGCGGCTCGAAAAAAGCGTCAAGGCACTCGCCCACCTCCTCAAGCGTTATCAACTCAACCGCGAAATCAAGCGCCTGATCGGCGGTAATGGGCATGCCGTGGATAAGATACTCAAGTAGTGCCAACCTCCAAAGCCCACTGAAAAATTGGCGGTCATTCTCAGGATAAAAAGGCTAAAGGGTCCAAGGATTCAAGGGGTCGAGGATTCGGGGTTTGGCCTGATGATGCCCCTCCCACCGTACGGGGTGGCAACGGTCTGGACACGACACGGCGCTTTCAGAATCGTTTGAGGTATCGACTGGTGGGAGGCGCCAGGAAAATAATGATACGAGAATCGGGCGCTTTTGCAGAAAGCTCAAGATCAAGGCTTGCAAAGCCCGAGGAGTGAGGCATAGCTGTTGTGCGCCGTAGGACATTATGGCACCGGCTTTATAGCCGCAGAATTGGACAAGAAAAATGATCAGGGCGGTTTCGTAGAAAGTTCGATAGCAAGGCTTGCAAAGTCCGAGGAGTGAGGCGTACTCATGTACGCCGCAATGACGAGGGCTGAAGCGTAACGCAGATATTGAGTTTTCTACGGAACCACCCTAGCTGCTGGTAGCTAGCTTGATCCCAAACACAACCATAACCGATCCGGTGACCCCATCCAGCGTGCGGCGCACCCGGCCACTCTGCATCCAACGGCGGGCCTGATCCACCGCCGAGGCCAGCAGGCACTGCCAGACCATGGCGATCAGGAAGTGAAGCCCGGCCAGAAACAGCGACTGCGACACGGCCGAGCCGGCGGGATCGATGAACTGGGGTAAAAACGCCATGTAGAAGACAACGGCCTTGGGATTGAGCAAGTTGGAGAGCAAGCCTTCGCGCAATGAGCGTCGGAGATCGAAATCCACCTTTGCCGGCCGATGCCCGGAAAGCCCCTCCACGGCGGGCTTACGCGCCGCACTGCGCAGGCTGGCGATACCCAGCCAGACCAGATAGGCCGCCCCGGCCAGCCTGAGGGCCCGAAAGGCCCAGGCAGACTGCAGCAGAATCACCGATATCCCCACGGCCGACACCGTTGCATGCACAAACAGCCCCAAGCAGATGCCCAGGCTGCTAAGGGCCCCGTCGCGCCAGCCCCCACGGGTGGTGTTGCGGATCACCAGCACGGTATCCACCCCCGGGGTGATGGTCAAAAGCGATATGGCGATCAGATAGGTCCAGAGTGAATTTTCCATGATGATTCGGCACAGTCTCCACAGGTGTTGGAATCGACCCGATCCTTTAGCAGACCTCCCCATTAGGATGCAAGCATATGGCGCGGATTACACTGGGAGGGTATCGGCTGTTATCGCCGGTCGATGGCCGCCTCGATGCGACGGCGGTGATGATGGAAATGGGAGGCAAGCAGACCCAGGCATTCGACCACGGTGAGGGGACCGGCGACCACATGGTGTGACACAGGGGCCTCCAGATCGTCCGGCCCGCAATCGCTCAGAAAACGGTACAGGTCTTTACGGGCCTGATCCCAGTTGCGGATCAGGTCCTCAAGTGCCGCATCACCGTCCGGCACCATCTCCGGATCCGGTACATCCACGACCATGTCCTGGTCGAGGACCTGCAGCACCATGGCCAGCATCTCGGGATTCTTTTCGCCGAAAACCGCTGCCGTCCCAAGCTTGAGAGCCGTCTTCTGCTCGGCCAGCACCATGTGCTGAAGGTCCTCCAGGATCGACCAGCGCTCCGGTTCCGGCTTGTAGCGCAACAATTTAGGGTTCAACTCCCGCACTTTTTTGACCAATGCCAGACGTGCATCCTCCAACTGGTCATATTGTTGCCGCAGTTCGGTCAGCATTTTTTCCCTCACGGTGGCGATGGCTAAAAACAGAATAGCACCTGATGTAATTTATTAAGACACAGGATCAGAAATTCAACCAGGTAAAAGCTTGACAATCAAAGCGATTAATTTAATAGTAGCTGACAATTCCTGCTCGGTTTATTCTATCCATCCTACACCGGTCGACAAAACGATTAAAATTATCTGAATCGGCGACAGCAACAATCTTTTTTATATTTGCTCATACCTCACTTCTATTTGCCTTCTAATAACGCACTTAGAATCTACCCGGAACCCCATTTCGTGAAGATATTGATAGCGGACACGCTCGACTTCTTACAATTTGTTATTTGAAGCGCAAGTCGAATCATTCGCAAAGATAGCAAACCGAGAAGGTTGCTTGGTTCAAGCGGATCAATTCTTATGCTAAACCGCTATTATCGGATGGAGCGGCCATTTCCATAAGGCCACACGATTGATCGCCAACAATGCAATCGGAGGAGGTCAACAATGGTAATGTTAGAGGGTCCAGCAGTGTTGATGATTCAAAAAGTATTAGCCGGCTTAGGTTATAAAAAATTAATTTTAGACGGCGTATTGGGTCCACAAACCTGGGCGGCTATTAAGGCACTTGGTAATAATGCGGCTTTATTTGGCAAAGCAATAAAACTTGTAAACGATAAGTTGAAAAAAAAGAGAAAAACAACAGATTATCCCGAAGACGCAGGGAATCTACTCAAGCAAATACTTGAAACAAGTGATGCTGACGAGGCGAAAAAACTCATCGAAAGATACTACGCGTACCAAACAAACCAGAATACAAACCGATCGACTAAGACACGTGTTGCAAAGGAAGAAAAACCTGAGACAGCGACTAGCACAGTCTTGAAGCTAATCAACCGGTCCAAAGGTGGCATCACGACCAAAGCGCTTTCCAAGGAAACAGGATTCGACAGCAAAAAAATCACTAATATCATCTACAGACTTAAAAAACAAAATAAAATCAAGAGCCTCGGCAGGGGTATCTACGGAGCGCGCTGAGGCACTTTGGATTACCGTTCTAGCTTTCGGCAGTTTTCAAACGAAGAAACCGAACCTTACCTTGCCGATAGCTAATATCTGGCCCCATTAGATCCGCTGATAGCTATCCCGGCCGAGTAACTGCCTGGTTATGAATTGCTCTGTTTTTGTGCGTTATTAATGTCTAACCACCTTTTTGGGGTTGAGAATCTTTCGGAGCCGCCTTGATGGACATATCGATCCATTTGGCGTGTTCCTTGGAAATATGCTCTTCGATCCGTTGTGCCAAAAGGAGCAAGGCCTCGTCTTGATCAAACCCACGATACTGGCCGCTTAAGGAAAGAAAGAGAAATTTCTCATGTTTCAAGTGCTCGGCCGTTGATCGGTATTCCGTCCACAGCGTGTGAAACTGGTAAAGCTGTTGCGTGCCCTCAAGGATCGCTATCAGGGCACCAAGAATGGCAACAATAAATTTGGTGTAAGCTGTGTCAATCAGCGCAATTATGGGGATTGACGCCGCTAAAATGATCTGAAACAGCTTTATCCGCTTATAATTTTTCTGGTTAAGCGCGCTCTTTTTGGCGTACCATTTGCGCTGATCTTCCAAACGGATCCATGCCGGATGGTTCTTTACCTCGTCAGGAATCGATATTTCGTTTGTCACGGCGCTTCAGTCCTAATTGAGTTGCAATGCGTTAAAGGCCACAGGCAGCCTTGATAGCGGCGGTCGCCACACCCACGCCAATTTTTTCAGCCAGGCTTAAGGTCCACTTCCCAGCCTTGGCCAGCGTC
Source organism: Desulfobacterales bacterium (assembly GCA_030065585.1). Lineage (GTDB taxonomy): Bacteria > Desulfobacterota > Desulfobacteria > Desulfobacterales > UBA5852 > JABZFP01. The sequence goes on from JASJED010000073.1 coordinate 6,809, forward strand.
GATAATACCTTTGGTCCATCCCCTTTTTGCGCTTCGATTTCAGCGGTTGCAACCGTCCCAATTTCGGAGAAATCTTCAGCTTCTTTGGCCGACTTTTGCATTTCGTTTCTTAAAGCGTTCAACTCTTTCGCCAGGGTCGGCAAGTCGATTTGGTCTTTGGTTTGGTTCCACACTTGATTGAATGTCATATCATGGGCATGCGCATGTGGGCCTTGGGCGCCAACTTGATTGGCTTCATACCGGTCTCCCATGGTAACCTCCTGTATGATCTGGGTGCGAATATCACTCGAATAGTGTCCGGTAGGCCGCGATACGCCAACCAATTGATCGGCGTATTTTTCAGCTTTGCCCTCTGAGTCGATCTCAAGAAAATCTTCTTCGTATAGCTCGATTTGCCTGTCAACAACCTCTAATGATTTCGCAACCGTTTTATTTGATATTAATCGTCGTTGATATTCTTCCGGGATAGATGGCGTTATTGGGTAATCACTCGCGGCCAAAAGAATGTTGGGAACAAGGGAAGATTGCGCGACACCAAGCGCGTAGTTTGAAGACACCGCTTTCGAGCTTACGACCGAAATTGCCAAATCGGCATCGCCGATGTCATAATGCAGCGAACCCGGGAAGGGGACCGGCGAGTTATCTTTGGAGATGTCAATTATGCGATAGCCCCTTTTAGCGAGCAACTCGGCAATGCCTTTATTGATTTCCGGTGATAGATCATCCGTTCCTGTCAAGACACAATAGCGTTGTCTCGATGATACGCGATATCGCGGTAGTTGTTGATCCCCCATATAGCCTTTAAGTATTTCCAGCCAATGGAAGTGGTCCCGTATTTCACGTACGTATGAGCGTGCGGAAAACCTGCATTGCAGAACCCCATTGGGCAGAATATCTTCGCCCAGGGTATCTTCGACAAAAACCAAACTGGGTTTGCGCGCGCGGATCGCCATAGAGATTTCATAAAGAATATGTTGGGAGGGCCCACCTTCGCGGGCGGTTAAAATGCCAACGATACCCTCCGTATGGCGAAGATGGCGTTCAAGTTTCGCTGAATTGACATCATCGGAAGGCGGATCGAGGCTGGGAATGAAACCATGCTTGCTCATTAATTTGCCGAAATAGGCGTTAAAAGGAGCTTCTCTTTCCCGATACCCATGAGCAAAATATATTGGTCGCATGGCTTTTTCAGTGACGGTTTAAGTAGGAGGGGTTGAATGACGGCTTGAATTAATTTCGTATTATGGAACGACTAAAAAATCAAGCGATGGATACACTCATGGCCCGAGCCGTCGTTGGATGATTATTTTTATTTCCCTTCCGGGTCTCGAATTGGTATAGGGCTTCTGGTTACCCCTGCGCTCTGCCGCACCACACCAACCTATTCATCACGAAGGGAGGCTCCCCATGGCCAAACGCGTTATCATCGACACGGAGGAATGCACCGGCTGCGAAACCTGTGTGGAAATGTGTCCGGACGTTTTTGAATTCAACGAAGCCGACGAGATCGCGATCGTCATCCAGGAGGAGGGCGGCGACGAAGACTGCATCGAGGAGGCCATCGAAACCTGTCCTGTCGAGTGCATTCATTGGGAAGAATAAAACCTATCTCAAAAAAAATCTAAGTGCCCCTGGCGGTGTTGTGAACCGGCTCAAAATGCTCACATACTATGTGTATGCTCCGCTTTCTCGCCGTTTCACGCCTTGCCAGGAACCCTGATCTTTATTTTGAGATTAGGTTTTAAACTAACACTGCAAAATCCGTCCAGGCGACGGCGATGCTTTGACGAGCCGGCCGTTCTATATTTCGGACTGGTTCTCTGTCGCCTGGACAATCTCGGAAATCATGGCCCCCAATTTGAGGCTGCCCGCGGTCAGGGCCTGTTCGATACCTTCGGAAGCCGCCGCGTGGTAGCGCACCCCCTCGCCGGATCGGGCGAACGCAATATAACGCCGGATTTCATCCTCGGTCAGTCCCTGATAGGTATAGAGAAAAGCCAGCGCCGTCTGGCTTTGCACGGCAGCCGTGATCTGCGGCCGTAATTGCTCCAACTGATCGTGGATGAAGCCCAGGGGCTTCTGCTGCTCGGCCGGCAGCGCCGCCATCATGCCGGCGGCAACCGCCAGTTGGGTGTTCATGACGACCTCGACCGCATTTTCAACGGCCTTGACAGCCGCTGCCAGCTCCCCCAGAAGTGTCACCCGTTCCTGCGGCGGCGGTGACTGTTGCAGCTTTTGGGCATAGGCTTGCATGGCCTGCAAGGCTTCCGGCGAAGCGGCCGCGCTTTCCATGGCGGTGCATTTTCGGCCCAGGGGCGAATCCAGCCAATCCAGAACGATCTTCACATTCTCGGCCGTCAGTCTGGCCGCCAAAACGGCGATGATCGCCGGTCGAATGTCCTCCGCGGCATAGGCCTGCGGTATCCGGGCGTGAATGATCCTAAGCTGCTGCGCCGACAGCGAACTGCCCGAATCGTCGCTGAAGGCCTGATCAAAGCCCGCCTGGACGCCAGCGGGAATCTTTTCGACCAGGACGGCCAGACCGGATTTTTGATAAAGTGCATCGAGCTGTTCGGCACTGGGCGGCTGAGCCAAGGCCACGGCGGGCAGCAGTAGAGCGCCCATCAGTATGATCAATATCGTCCGAGTCATATAGTTCGCTCCGTTTGGTGAGGCCCCAAGGACTCCTTGCAGTGTACAAGGTGTCAGGTGTCGGGTTTCAGGTACCGGGTTTCAGGGTTCTGGGTTCTAGGTTCTGGGGACAATCCAGTGTAATCCGGCCAACCGGAAACCGATTAGCTTTGAAAGGTTTCGGGTGTCAGGTGTCAGGAAACTTGAGGGCCAAAACCGAACCCTGAAACCTGAACCCTGAAACCTATTTTTAGACCGCACGGGTGATCCCACCGTCCACGCGGATGTTCTGGCCGGTGATGTAGGCGGCGCCGTCGGAGAGGAGAAAAACGGCAGTGGCGGCAATCTCGTCCGTCGTGCCGTAGCGCCCCATGGGAATGCGCTCGCGAAAGGCCGCCTTTTCGGGCAGGCTGTCGATGAACCCGGGCAGAATGTTGTTCATACGAATATTCGCGGCGGCATATTCATCGGCATACAGCTTGGTGAAGGCCGCCAAACTGGAGCGAAAGGCGCCCGATGTCGGAAAATTGGGGTCGGGCTCAAAGGTCGCAAAGGTCGATATATTGACGATAGCGCCGCCACCGCGCGCCGCCAGCAAGGGCGTCACCAGCCGGCAGATGCGTACCACGTTTAAAAAATAGACCTCCATTCCCAGGTGCCAGTCCGCATCGCTGATTTCAAGCAGCCGGCCCTTGGGGCCGTGCCCGGCGCTATTGACGACAGCGTCGATGTGCCCGTAGGCTTCCTGGGCCCGCGCCACCAGGCGCTCCAGATCGGCCACCTCCCGATTGGAACCCGTAACCCCCACCCCGCCCAGTTCGCGGGCCAGGGCTTCGCCCTTGCCCGAGGACGAGAGGATGGCCACATCATAATCCCGGGCCGCCAGCCGGCGCGCGATGGCCGCCCCCATGCCGCTGCCACCGGCCGTGATCAGGGCTACCTTTCTATCCGTCTTGTTCACGGTTTATCCTCCTGAGATGCCGTGGGCACCTCCGGGTGAGCCGATGGCGCGGCACGCAGCCCGTGGTCGCGCGGCTTCTTCGAGCGGCGGTTCATGGACTTCATTAGGGCAAATCGAATTGGCCGAACGTTCGTCGGTAGGTCTCGACGACCGGCCGTTCGTTGCGCAGATAGGTCAATTCGAGGCCATACCAGCCGGCGATTACCCGGGCCGTTTTGACCTCGAGGGTCTTTACCGGCTGCAAGCCGGTACCCTGGGCATTCGTGCGGGTTACCGCGTAATAGAGCGTGTCGTCGGCATGCTGGGCATAAGACCCGATCGCCGCGATTCCCGTGTCGTCGCTCAGTGCGAAGGTGCCGTCGGGTTTGAATTCCAGTCGATTGGGGCCCTCGGCCTGCTGCCACCGGCCAACCACACTGTTGCCCGAAGCGCAGGCCGTCAGCAGGGAAGTGAGGATCAGGATTGCCATCCAGCCGAGTGGTGTAGGGCGTTCGTTCATGGAATTCTCCTTGGAAGTGGGGGTAAACCCCTTCAAAGCTCTCGACGGTTTAGCAGGCTGTTGAAAATCGATTGCGCTTGGCCATATGGTGTTATAATCCTCCCCCCAATGCTCATTTAGGCCGCATAAACGACGCGTTTTCGTCGGATTTGGCCTTGTCTCGCCGGCGCTCATGACGTTTCGCCACAGCCTGCTAGGGTTGGGGATGCTGATGACGCCGGTAATGTTCAATTAAGATAAACAGCAGAATCAGGTTATCAAATCGCGAGATTTTAATACGCCGTCCGTTGCGCAAGATCATCAGAATGCGTAGAAAACTGACATGCAGATCGCCGCGCGCATCGAAGGTCAGGGTTTCGATGGCCGCGTAGGGGATCAGGCGTCGCCGGTAGAAATCCCGCACATACAGGCCATCGGTATCGGGCGTCACCTCGATGGGCTGCAGCACCAGGTGAATACCGATGGGGATGGTCATCACGACCACCAGCAGCATGGCCGGGTCGAAGAAATTGAGGAAAAGCACCCCGGCCATGAAAAAAACGATCAACACCCCGATCACGACACTGAAGTGCGTAAAATAGGAGCGGCTGGCCCGGAAGGTGATCGTTTCCATCTGTTCGCGGTGCAGTCCGGCCAGTTTGGCACACAAGCGCTCGAGCAGATCGGCAAATTCACGGGTGCCGTAGTACAGCGGGACAATCCGTTCCGGATCGACCGTAATGATATCGACCCGCTGGCTCGCGCGCTCCTCCAGGTATTCAATTTCATCCCAGCGCAGCGCCATTTCCGGCGCCCCCGGCGGGTGGTAGACCAGCCCGGCCTCATCGAGTTCGTAGGCGTGCGGCGGCCCCATGGTGGGGCTGAATATGTAGCGCCGGGTATAGGTCATCTGGCTCCATGTGGCTGGGAAAGTGAGGACGCCACCTGCTGAGCGGGCGACACCAAGCCGCCTTTTCAAAGGGTCCGAAAATAAAGGCGGCGCTCCGATTCAATCCCCTTTGCCCCGCGCCGAGCATCGCTGTAGCGAACGGTTAAGGCTCGCGGACTTGTCTGAGCGAAGCGAGTTTCCGCGAGACCCGTTCGATATAGCGACGCGCAGGATAAAGCGGGGCACGGGCGGTTTCTTTTGGTTACTTTTCTATTCCGTAAAAGAAAAGTAACAACCAGTATAAGTTAATATCGCTGGACTAAGTTTCGCACAAACTGAATTCGCGCTTTTCTTCGTCCGAAAGTTTGTATGGGTCTCTGGGCTGTGGTTTGGCTGAATGCGTTTGCGATCCGAATGTCGTTGGGTTAAGAGCAGGCTTTCCGGCTGACATGTTTGATTTAGATCTCTCTGATCGCTCTCAAAACCTTCCTTTCCCACGCTGAAGGCCTTCGGGCATCTATTCCTCCGGTACCGTAGGTTTCGACAACGCTTCCAGCAATTTGACATTGCGAAAGCCACGCGGCAGTTTGCGACCGCGCCGGCCGCGGATACCGACGAAATCCTCGAGCGTCGCCCCTTTCAAGGTGACATGGCGCTTGCCGGCATGCACCACCAGATCACCGGCCGCCGGGAGAAGAAACAGATGGGTCAGGTATTCGTCGCGGCTGCGGGCGCGCTCCTTGGGGATCTGGATGATCTTGTTACCCTTGCCGCGCGGCAGCTCGGGCAGATCCGCCAGGGGAAAGATCAGCATGCGCCCCTCGTTGGTGACAGCCACCACCTGTTCCAATTCCGGGTCGGCCACCGGAAGCGGCGGCAGGGGGACGGCCCCGGGGGGCAGGGTCAGCAAGGCCTTGCCGTTGCGGTTGCGGGTCAGCATGTCTGCGAGCCGGACCACAAAACCGTAGCCGGCGTCGCTGGCCAGGAGATAACGCGCCTGCTCGTCGCCCATCAAGACGCTGACGAAGCGCTCGCCCGTGCCGATGGTCAGGCGGCCGGTCAAAGGTTCGCCGTAGCCTCGGGCGGAAGGCAGGTTGGCGGCCGGCAGGGCATAGCTGCGCCCCGTGGAGTCCAAAAAGACGGCCTGCTGATTGCTGCGCCCGCGGGCGCTGGCCAAGAATTCGTCACCGGCCTTGTAGCTCAGGCTGGTCGGATCGATTTCGTGCCCCTTGGCCGACCGGATCCAGCCGCCGTGGGAGAGAATCACGGTGATGTTCTCCACCGGCAGCATTTCCTCCTGGGTGATGGCCTGGGCCATCTCTCGCCGCACGATGGGGGCGCGCCGCGCATCGCCGTACTGCTTGGCATCGGCTTCGATCTCCTTGCGGATCAGGGTACGCAGACGGGCCCGCGAGCCCAGGATTTTTTCAAGCTTGGCACGCTCGGCCGCCAGGGTCTCCTGTTCGCCGCGGATCTTGATTTCTTCCAGCCGGGCCAGATGGCGCAGTTTCATCTCTAGGATGGCCTCGGCCTGGGCTGCACTCAATTTGAAGCGCTTTTGCAGCACGGGGCCGGGTTTGTCCTCGGCGCGGATGATGCGGATGACCTCGTCGATGTTGAGGTAGGCGATCAGAAGGCCCTCGAGGATGTGCAGCCGCTTGGTGATCTTGTCCAATCGGTGCTGGAGCCGACGCCGGACCGTTTCCTGGCGGAAGGCAAGCCATTCCTTGAGAAGGGTCTTCAGGTTCTTGACCTGGGGGCGGCCGTTCAAGCCGATCACGTTCAGGTTCACCCGGTAGGTACGCTCGAGATCGGTGGTGGCGTAAAGGTGGGCCAACAAGACGTCGCGGTCCACGCGGTTGGAGCGCGGCACGATCACCAGGCGGGTGGGATCCTCGTGGTCGGATTCGTCCCTAAGGTCGGCCACCATGGGCAGTTTCTTGGCCTGCATCTGAGCGGCGATCTGCTCCAGGACCTTGGCCCCGGACACCTGGTGGGGCAGGGCCGTGATGACGATGTCGCCGTTTTCGACCTCATGCCGGGCCCGCATGCGCAGGCTGCCCGTGCCGGTGGCATACATCTGACGGATGTCTTCGGCGGGCGTGATGATCTCGGCGGCCGTGGGAAAATCCGGTCCGGGCAGGTGTTCCATCAGTTCTTCCAGCTCAGCCTTGGGGTGCTGGAGCAGATGGATGCAGGCCGCCGCCAGCTCCCCCAGGTTATGGGGCGGGATGTCGGTGGCCATGCCCACGGCGATCCCGGTGGTGCCGTTGAGAAGCACATGGGGCAGCCGGGCCGGCAGCACGGCCGGCTCTTCCAGGGTGCCGTCGAAATTGGGGATCCAGTCCACCGTCCCCTGCCCGGTTTCGGAAAGCAGAAGATCGGCGAAGACCGACAGCTTGGCCTCGGTGTAGCGCATGGCCGCAAAGGACTTGGGATCGTCCGGGGCCCCCCAGTTGCCCTGCCCGTCGATCAGGGGGTAGCGGTAGGAGAAGGGCTGGGCCATCAGCACCATGGCCTCGTAGCAGGCGCTGTCGCCGTGGGGATGGAACTTGCCCAGCACGTCGCCCACCGTGCGGGCCGACTTCTTGTACTTGGCCGTGGCCTTGAGCCCCAGTTCGCTCATGGCGAAGACGATGCGGCGCTGAACCGGTTTGAGCCCATCGCCGATATGCGGCAGGGCCCGGTCCAGGATGACATACATGGCGTAGTCGCGGTAGGCCTTCTCGGTGAAGTCCGCCAGCGCAATGCGCTCGGCGCTGTCGTTGATAACGGAGGTACTCATAATCTCATCCTTGCCGGCCTCGTAAAAAGTCCGATCCACCCGAGGCGGATGAATAGCGGCGTTACGCTTCGGCCCTCGTCATCGCAGCGTACTGTAAGTACGCTTCATTCCTCAGGCTTCGCAATCAGTATCTCGAAATTTTTACGAAACCGCATGTATCAAGGCATTTTACGAAGCGATCATCCTTATTGACTGATCCATATGACCTGATCTTTATTTTGAGATCAGGTTCTAAACAAACCGGGCGTTGAAGCAAGCATCATGTTGTCAGGCAAGGCGCCAGGTGTAGCGAGGCGCGCAGCAATCGCCAGATTGTGAGCACCCGAGCGAACCTGGCAACGCAGCATGGCGGCATGAGGCGCCGCTTCAAGGGCCGGTTTCAAGCCATCGCCGCCGATCCTTGGCCCTCTTCTTGGCCAGCAGCATGTCTAGAATGCGGTCGTCGCCGTCGCCGGCCTCGAGTTGCACCAGGCGGCGGGTATCCGGGGCCATGGTGGTCTCGCGCAACTGGACGGGGTTCATCTCACCCAGCCCCTTGAAGCGTACCACATTGGTTTTGACCGGCTTCTTGCGGGCCGCCAGACGTTTTAAAATCCCTTCCTTTTCATCGTCGTCCAGGGCGTAGTGAATCTCCTTGCCGGCGTCGATGCGATAGAGCGGAGGCATGGCCACGAAAATATGACCCGCGGCCACCAGGGGGCGAAAGTGCTTTAGAAAAAGCGCGCACAGCAGGGTGGCGATGTGCAGCCCGTCCGAGTCGGCATCCGCCAGGATGCAGATCTTGCCGTAACGCAGCCCGGCGATATCTTCAGAGCCCGGATCCACGCCGATGGCCACGGAGATATCGTGGATCTCCTTGGAGCTCAGCACCATGCCGGGATCGACCTCCCAGGTGTTCAGGATCTTGCCGCGCAGGGGCATCACGGCCTGGAACTGGCGCTCGCGGGCCTGTTTGGCCGATCCGCCGGCGGAATCGCCCTCCACCAGAAAGAGCTCACCGCGCAGGGAGTCCTGGCTGACGCAGTCGGCCAGCTTGCCTGGCAGGGCGGGACCGCTGGTAACCTTCTTGCGGGCCACGGTCTTGCTGGCCTTGAGCCGCCGCTGGGCATTGGCGATGGCCAGTTCAGCGATCCTCTCGCCCTCCTCGGTGTGCTGGTTGAGCCACAGGCTGAAAGCGTCCTTGACCGCTCCGGAAACAAACCCGGCGCAGTGCCGCGAGCCCAGACGCTCCTTGGTCTGCCCGGAGAATTGGGGGTCCTGCATCTTGACCGAAAGCACGTAGCTTAGGCGGTCCCAGACATCTTCGGGGGCCAGCTTGACCCCCCGGGGCAGCAGCTTGCGAAATTCGCAGAATTCGCGCAGGGAGGTCAGCAGACCGCTGCGAAAACCGTTCACGTGGGTCCCCCCCAGCGGGGTGGGGATCAGGTTGACATAGCTTTCGGCCACGGTCTCGCCGTCTTCCGGCAGCCAGACCAGGGCCCAGTCCACGGTTTCGGCCTCGCCCTTGAAATCGCCCACCAACGGCGTGTCCGGCAGACGTTCGGCATTGGCCAGGCTGTCGCTCAGGTAGTCGCGCAGGCCGTCCTCGAAGATCCACGCCTCGGTTTCGCCGGTGTTGCGGTCGGTGAACCGCACCTGCAGACCGGAGCACAACACCGCCTTGGCCCGCAGGGTGTGCTTGAGACGCTTGACCGAAAAACGCGGTGTGTCGAAATACTGCGGATCGGGCCAGAAGCGGATCCGCGTGCCGGTGTTGCGCCGGCCCACGCTGCCCACGATCTTGAGTTCGCTGGTCTTCTCCCCGTGGGCGAATTCGATGCGGAAGTGCTTGCCCTCGCGCTTGATCTCCACCTCCAACCGGGTGGAAAGGGCGTTGACCACCGAGACCCCGACCCCGTGCAGTCCCCCTGAAAAAAGGTAACTCTTGTTGGAGAACTTGGCCCCGGCGTGCAGCCGGGTCATGATGACCTCCACCCCGGTGACTTTCTCTTCGGGATGAATGTCCACCGGCATGCCGCGCCCGTTGTCCACGACCTCCAGCGAACCGTCGGTGTGCAGGCTGACATCCAACCGGTTGGCAAACCCGGCGATGGCTTCGTCCACGCTGTTATCGATGGCCTCTTGGCCCAGGTGATTGGGCCGCAGGGTGTCGGTGTACATCCCGGGCCGGCGTTTGACGGGATCAAGCCCGCTTAATACCTCAATGGATTCGGCTGTGTAGCTGTTGGCTGCCATGTATCGACGATCCTCATCGCGTTGGTCCGAAGGCCGCAGGGCATCTGTCGCCCAGCAAACCTCAAATCGGCGCGTACCATACCGCATTTATATTTTTTTGCAATTCAAAACGCTAGGAACCGGCTTGCTCAGCGCCGAGGCCCCGCCGATCGGGAGGGCCGAATGAAAATGCCACGGCCTGACGCCACGACCCTATCAAAAGCCCGCGCCGGGAAAATCCCTGCACGCAAATCACGGCCGCATTGGGGCTCACTGGACATTACCGGCTGGGATCACCATTATTTCAATGAGATCTTAGCAAGTCCGCCGGTGGAAGACAAAGAGGGTCTGGCCGCGCCAATCATGCAAACGGGAGGGCAACATGGTAACCGCCGAAGATATCGTCAACGAAAAAGGCAACCGGATCATCGCCATTCAGGCCGATGCCACGATCCATGAAACGCTGCTGACCATGATCAATCGAAACGTCGGTGCCATCCTCGTGGAAAAAGAGGGGGCCATCGTCGGCATCTGGACCGAACGCGATCTGATGCGCGATACCGTCAAGGCCGGTTTCGACCCGACCCGCAGCAAGGTCGGTGACTTCATGGTCACGCCCGTGATTGCCGCCCCCCATACCGACACCATCTTCAACCTGATGGACAAGTTTCTCGGTCTGCGCATCAGTCACCTGCTGGTCGAAAAAGAGGGGCGCCACATCGGTTTCCTGTCGGTGGGCGATGTCATGAAAGCCATCCTGCAGGCCAAGACCGATGAACTGAGTACCCTGAATACCATGGTGAGCTGGGACTACTACGAAGACTGGCGTTGGCAGAAACCCGACAAATGATCGCCGGCCCCTGCCGGGTCGGTGCAAAGCGAACCCCTAACCAGGAGCGTCCGCCGCGGGTTTGCGGGTTTCCTGCAGATTGGCCAACCAGACCTTGATCACGGCCTGGCAGAGCGTGGCCAGGGGTATGGCGAACAACAACCCCACAATCCCCCAGAATCCCCCGAAAACCAGAACGGCCACGATGATGGCCACCGGATGCAGATTGACGACCCGCGAGAGCAGCAGCGGGGCGAGCAGGTTGCCGTCGAAAATCTGAATGATGCCGTAGGCGATCATAACCCAGAGGGTATCGACCGTTGCGCCCCATTGGAAAAAGGCAATCAGGGCCACCGGAAAGAAGATCACCGTAACACCGATATAGGGCACCAGCACCGAAAGACCGGTCAAGAGCGCCAGCAATATGGCGAAGTCCAGCCCCATGGTGGCAAAAACGATATAGGTCACCCCGCCGATGATGAGGATTTCCATCATCTTGCCGCGCACGTAGTTGGCAAACTGCTGGTTGACCTCGGTCCAGACTTCGCGGGCCAGGCCACGGTTGTCCGGCAGAAAGCCCTTGACCCAATCCATGATCAGGATCTTGTCCTTTAGAAAGAAAAAGATCATCAGCGGCACCAAAACGAGGTAGATAACGACCGTGATCAACCCGCGGACCGAGGCCATCGAATAGGACAGGAGCCGCCGGGCGAATTCGGTGATCTGGGAACTCAGCGAGGTGGTGATCTGCTGGATCTGCTCGGCGGTGATATAGTCGGGGTAGCGCTCGGGCAGTTGAATCAGCAGGCTTTGACCCTTGGCGAACATTTCGGGCAGTTGCTGGAGCAACTGGCCGAGCTGGCGGGAAATCAGCGGCAGCAGGATGATCAGCAGGACCGCCAAACTGACCATGAAAAAAATAAAGACGATCAAAACGGCCGCCATGCGGGGCACTTTGCGTTTCGCCAGCAGGTTGACGAGCCCCTCCAGAAGGTAGGCGATCACGACCGCGGCCAAAACCGGCGCCAGCATCTGCCCCAGGAAAAAAATCAGGGCAAAGCCCAAAATCAGCAGGAACCATAGGATCAGAACCTGGGGGTTGGAGAAATAGCGTTTTCTCCACTCGAGAAAGAGTTGATTCATGGAAACGCTTCCGTATGAATAATTTCAGGGCCGCCTCGCGGGTAGGTACGGGGCCGACCGTCGCTAGTTACGATGATTTCCGGGCCGCTGTCAATCGATTGGCAATGCGACCGCCGACAGCGGTTGTGTCCGAGCCGCAGGTGAGGTACAAGCTCTGGGCCGATTGCAGGTTTCAGGTTTACAAGGTGTCGGGTTTCAGTATTAGAAAAACCCGGAACCCAGAATATAGAACCCACAACCCTGAACACTGAAACCTCGTATCTGAGCATGTGACACCCGAAACCCGCAACCTGAATACCGAGAACCGCCCGTGCCCCTCATAACCCCATCCTCTTACCGGCCGCCGCCGCTTATCAGCAACGGGCACCTGCAGACCATCCTTTCGTCGCTCTTGCGCCGGGTGAATGGCGTGACCTACCGCCGGGAGCGCATCGCCACCCCTGATGAAGACTTTCTGGATCTGGACTGGTCGCCTCGTTCACCGCAATCCCGGCTGGTGGTCTTGTGTCACGGCCTTGAGGGCAGCACCGCCGCAGCTTACATGAAGGGCATGGTCCGGGTGTTCAACCGCGCCGGATGGTCCGTCCTGGGGATCAACTTCCGGGGTTGCAGCGGCGTTCCCAATCGCCGATTGCGATCCTACCATAGTGGCGCCACGGACGATCTTGCCACGGTACTCGAACATGTCCGCCGGACGACCATCTTCCGCGCTATC
>JASJED010000092.1 GCA_030065585.1 Desulfobacterales bacterium
GAGCCGTCTTTGCGGTAGTTGATCGCCCGTCCGTGGAACATCTGTCCCTCTTCTAGATCGCGGCTCAGGCGCTCGATCACCTCTTGGTTGGTTTTCGGGCCTTGCAGGATGGCTGGCGATAGGCCGATGACCTCATCCGGGGCATAGCCGGTCATTTCGCTGAAAGCGGCGTTGGCATAGACAATCGGGTAGCCCGGCCCGCTCTCGGTGATTAAAACGCCATTGAACGACTCGGCGATGGAAGCTTCAAGCAGTCTTTTACTAATTTCCCTGAAGTTTTGGTCATGATCGAAAATATTGAAGACGTCGAAGTTGAAATCCATTGGGCCTCCTTTGTCCTATCCAAACGCCTGAGCAATTCCATTATCACTTTTTCAAAAATATTAAGCACGAAAACATCGGGATCAAGTTCAGCCGCGGTCAGCGGAAATCGGCGGCTTCCCCCCCCCAAATACGAGCGCGCCGTCATCTGCGCCGCGGGTATGTGTGCGGTCAAGCGTCACATGCGAAAACCACCGACGTTCGTGATCACAACCCGCAACGGCGGTCTGGATGGATTTTGCTGACAGCGGATTTTTGGCGCCAACCGGTCTCGGGATAGACCACAGCAAAGCTTGGGGGTCCATCCCGGGGCGATTGGCGAGGTTAGCGCGGTGAGAGCGATATGCTGAGGGACTAATTGGTCTGCTTGATAGGCGGAACGATGTCCGCTTCCAGCCGTTTTACCAGTTCCAGCGAGTTTTCAAGGGCGTCGTTGATTTTGAAGAATTGGATTTTAAGCGTCTTGAGGCTGGCCGGTGTGGCCTTGATGGTATGTTCACCGGCTAACCACTCCTGGAGCCCCTTGGCCTTGTCGCTGAGGGTCAGGAGCCTTTCCGCAAATGTGCCCACTTCGACCGCCCATTTCTGCCGCTCGTCGGACGGAAAGTCGATTGTGTTCCCGCCCAATCCTTCCACCATCGCTTCGATGCCATAGTCCTGCGGATCTGCAATAATTTCATACTCCGTCATTGGCCTTCCTCCTTTTCCCGATCTTCGGGCATTGATGCCGGTGCTTTGCAATTGGAAGAATGCGGTCGCGATCTAAGCTTTTGTCTTTCAGAGTACCTATCATATGTGTCCGCAACTGTCACGAACGGCTCAATAATAGTTTAAACCCCCTACAATTTCGATGTTAATTTAATGTTGCCAGTTGGCCCTAACGAATTATTCTAATATATCTATGTCTGGCAATTCGTAAAGACCAACCCGCGTTAGGGTTTCCATGAAGATAAAGCTTACAAATTGCCGTTTGCATTCAGCGCCCATAATGCTCCTCATTTCGCTCGTAGCTTGTGGCTGGTATTCGAAGGTTGCGGCCACGGAATGCAACCAGCAAAACTTGGACGGCCCCGCTCTGATCGAGCGTATCCATTACGGGTCCGGTGAGGGCGAGGGCTACCGGATGGTATACTGCATCGATGTTCCCCTGGTGGTCTATTGGCAATTCAAGACGGACTTTCGCAATGCGTTTCTAACCGACAACCCGCATATTGATGCCCACCGTTTCATAGGCCGGAAGGGGGATGTGGTGGTGACCGAAAACCGTTACACCCATGATACAAAACGCCTTTTCCGCTGGCAAACAACGGTTGTTTCCCGGGATCACCGCCTGGAATTTGCGCTGGTTAACCCCAAGCAGGCCGGTCAGAAGTTTCATTACGGAACGATTCGCCTGGAAGCCCGCGGGAGCCGCACGATTGTCTACCAGATCGCCCGGTTTAGGTTTTCAGGCGCCGCTTTGTGGGCCTTTTACCCCTGGCGCGGCGGGATGCGGTCCTTTCTATCCGAATTTGTCCGCTGGGAACAAAAAGCAGCGGTTAAATGGCAGCCGCACTACAAGGCTCGATTGCGCAAGCTCGACGCGGATCGACAGCGAATGAATCAGGTTTTTTCGGTCAACGCCCGCTACCCAGAAAAATAGATGGCGAAGCGCAATCTAATCCATCGAAACTCAAAGGAAAGATAGATGAAGACGGAGCTTGACAAGATAATCGAAAAAATTGGTCGGGATTACAAAGATGACATTATGGCCGGTGCCCGCAACTATGTTGAAGTGGATATCGGTAAGGCCGCTGAGCAAATGGGCCGGCCTGAATTGAAGGCCAAGTATCAGGAAATTTATGCGGTTGTCCCCCTAAGGACACCGAAGCCGGGGATGAAAGTGAGGATCGACGGCCGTACATTTGTCAACTATGCGCTTTTCGAATCGGGGGTGGCGCTTCCCGGCTACATCGTCCGGGACGCCTCTTTGCCTCATCAAACCTACACCCCCAATGACAGCATGATCTGTAACTTTACCTGATACGCAAGGGCCACCTCGCCAGGAGGGCAGCGGGTGGTCCCCAAAATGATGAAAACAGGAGAAGCGTACGATGACCTCGTCCAAAGTCAAAGCGCCGGATGTCAGTGTCATGCTGGCCGACGGTTCCCGCCTTCAATTGAGCGCCTTATGGCAGAATACCACGCTCGTGCTGGTTTTTCTCCGACACTTGGGCTGACCCTTCTGCCGCGAGCAAGTGGCGCAGTTGCGTCACGAACAGCAAGCCATCGAAAATGCCGGCGGTCGGATTGTACTGGTGGGCATGGGATCTGTGGACCAGGCCCAGGCATTTATCCAGCGATTTGAAGTGGCCTTTCCGATGATTTGCGATCCCGACCAGCATCTCTACCGGGAATTTGCCGTCGAACGCATGTCGCCGATGGGATTTTTATCGCCCAGCATGGTACTTAGGGGCATTGCCGCCATGGCCCAAGGGCACACCATGGGGCTGCCCGAGGGGGATGTACGGCAGCTTCCGGGCGTTATCATGATCGACGGCGAGGGGATCGTCCAGTACCGTTACGACGGTGCCGATCCTGCCGATCACCCTTCGCCGCAGACCCTTATCGCGGCGCTCGACGCAATCCGGTCGACCGCGGTGGGCTGATCCGCCCCGCGCCGGCGATTGCGTTGACGCGAACGGCATGCCGCTGGGCTGCATCCGATATCTTTCCGCTTGCCGGGTTCTAACGTGCGGTGGAAAGTTGATTATGGGCTGAGCGTATCAGTGCCTCGGTGGCCTCCCACGAAATGCAGGCGTCCGTGATGGAAACGCCATAGCGCATGGTCGCCAGATCGCCGGTATTTTTCTGTTGACCTTCGAAAAGATGACTTTCCAGCATCAGGCCAATGATGGCGTCCATCCCGTCAATACGCTGTTTGACGGTATCCTGCCAGGCCACCGCCTGTTCT
This sequence comes from Desulfobacterales bacterium, assembly GCA_030065585.1. Lineage (GTDB taxonomy): Bacteria > Desulfobacterota > Desulfobacteria > Desulfobacterales > UBA5852 > JABZFP01. The sequence goes on from JASJED010000092.1 coordinate 3,275, forward strand.
TCGTGGCGTTTGTGTGAATTGGCGTGCGAGCAATCCACCATAATAGCTTCCGGCAGGTTTTTGTTGCGCAGCAGGCCTATGGCTTCGCGAATGCTGACCGAGTCGTAATTGGGGCGCTCACCGCCGCGCAGTACGATGTGGGCATAGGGGTTGCCGGTGGTCGTCACGATACTGGTGTGGCCCTGGGGGTCGATGCCCAGAAAGCTTTGTGACGAACCGGCAGCGATCATGGCGTTGACGGCGTTGGTTAAACTGCCGTCCGTGCAGTTTTTAAAACCCACCGGCATGGATAGACCGCTGGCCATTTCGCGATGGGTTTGCGACTCGGTTGTGCGGGCGCCGATGGCGGTCCAACAGACCAGACCGGCGATATACTGGGGGGTAATTGGATCGAGCAGTTCGGTCGCCGTGGGCAGGCCCATTTCGGTAACTTGCATTAGAAGTGTCCGGGCACGCCGCAAGCCCTGGGACATGTCGCAAGAGCCGTCGAGATCCGGATCATTGATCATGCCCTTCCATCCGACGGTGGTGCGCGGCTTTTCAAAATAGACTCGCATGACCAGCAGCATGGTATCTGCGACTTCCCGGCTCAACTGCTTCAGACGATCCGCATATTCCAGGGCCGCCTTCTCGTCGTGAATCGAGCAGGGACCGGTAATGATCAGGAGGCGCGGATCTTTTTTGTCGATAATATCCTGAATCGCCTGCCGTCCATGGATAACCGCCTGGGCGGAAGCCTCGCTAACCGGCAATTCCTCCTTCAGAGCGGCCGGGGCCACGAGGGGTATGAACTCCTTGACGCGTACATCGTAAGTCTTCATGGGTTGCTCCTGTAAACCGATAGGACTGGTTTCGTAAATTAACGCCCGGATGCTCAGCCGGATGGATACCGGCCCATCGGGCGGCGCTCATTCTTATACCCCTACGATGATTATGCAAGCAAATAATGATATTGGTGGTGCGGATTCGAATAAACCGTCTGGCGCCAGGCACATTTGTGAATCTATCCAACCCGGATGGGCGGCGGCTGACGGCGAATGGACAGATTGTGCCGCCCCCCTCTTTTACGCTTCCCAAAAGTGATTATGATTCATGTTCTCGCGGCCCGGCCGGTGCACGTCGATTCGGTTGTCCGTTGCAACCCGTGCCATTGGCCCCTCGTTACCGTCGGCTGGGCGGAAGTTGCGCGGGTGGCGTGACGGGTTTTTTTGATCAGGGCAATTTGCGCTGCGCGCCACCGATGCCATGGGCTGCGTGAGCCGGATTGTGAGCCTTGATCCATGGTGCAAACCAGGGTGTTTGGAGATGACGTCACGCTTGGAAAGGTCTCTGGAATGAATTTTGTTTTTTTTTCGCCGCATTTTCCACCCCACTTCTATCATTTTTGCCGGCAGCTCAAGGGCGCCGGTGCCAACGTATTAGGGATCGCCGATGCCCCCTACGACAGCCTGGCGAATGATCTGCGCGCGGCGCTGACCGAATACTACCGAGTGGCGGATCTGAACGACTATGACGAAATCGTCCGGGCTTGCGGTTACTTCACCCATAAATACGGCAAGATCGACCGCTTCGAGTCTTTGAACGAATACTGGCTGGGCGTTGAAGCCCGGATTCGAGACGATTTCAATATTTTCGGCGTACGCGGCAATGAAATCGATACCATCCGTCGCAAGTCCCGAATGAAGGCTTGCTTCCGACGGGCCGGTGTTCCGGTGGCCCGGGGGCGGGTGGTGACCAGTGCCGACGAGGCCCGGGAACTGATCGCCACGACCGGTTATCCGGTGGTGGCCAAACCCGATGCCGGCGTCGGAGCCCTCGACACCTTTCGGTTGGATAATGACGACGACCTGAATGTCTTTTTCCTAAACAAGCCGGATGGTGACTATCTTATGGAAGAGTTCATTACCGGTCGGATCTATTCGTTTGACGGCCTGGCCGACCGCCGTGGTAACCTGATATTCCATACCGTCCACACCTTCAGCCAGGGTATCATGGAAACGGTCAACCAGGGGCGACACATCAGCTACCACTCGCTGCGCGAAATCCCCCCGGTGCTGGCCGACCTTGGGCGCCGCTGCGTGGCAGCTTTCGAGGTTCGGGAACGGTTTTTTCATATCGAATTCTTCCGCACGGGCCCCGAAACCTATGTCGGCTTGGAAGTCAACATGCGGCCGCCCGGCGGTTTTACCACCGACATGTTCAATTACGCCTGCGACATCGACATCTACCGCGTCTGGGCCCAAATGGTGGTCAACGGGCATACCGCTCTGGATTACCGGCGTCGCTACCACTGCGGTTATGCCAGTCGTAAAAACAGCCTGCCTTATGTCCACGACCACGAGGCCGTTCTGTCCAAGTATGGGAACCAGGTGGTCAAAGTCGCCTCCGTACCGGGGATTTTCAGCAGCGCCCTGGGGGACCGCGGATATATTTTCAGGGCACCGGACGAAGATCAGATCGAGGCGATTGCGCAATTTATTCATGCCACCCACCAACCCTAAGGACAGCTCATGCAGGTTGAAGAACATCGATGGCACAGTCCCAACTTGGGACGCGAGATGGCCCTTAAGGTCTACGGCCACTGGGGTCAGCCTTACGTGGTCTTTCCCTGTTCGCGGGGCCGTTATTTCGATTACGAAGGCATGGGCATGGTCAGTGCCATCGCCGACCATATCGACCGCGGACATATTAAGCTTTTTTGTATCGACAGTGTGGACGAGGACAGTTGGTACAATTTCCGCGTCTCACCGGCGGAACGCAATGCCAGCCACGAAGCCTACGACCGCTACGTGGTGGCCGAAGTCGTGGCATTCATTCGCGATCATTGCCAGTCGCCCGGTTTGCGGGTCATGGCCAACGGCTGCAGCATGGGGGCCTTTCATGCCGTAAACTTCTTCTTCAAGCATCCCGATCTGTTCGCGGGCGTCATCGCGCTGAGCGGTCTTTACCGCCTGGACCGCGCGGAGTTCGGTCTTACCGCGGCCGACGGGCCCGCGATTTACTTCAATTCCCCCCTGAGCTATCTGCCCGGCCTGAGGGACGACTGGTATCTGGGGCGTTACCGCAACCGCCGCATCATCGTCTGCGCAGGGCAGGGCGCCTGGGAAGAGGAGGCTTTAGAAGACACCCGGGCTCTGGAGGCGATCTGCCGCGACAAGGCGATACCCGGATGGTTCGATTTCTGGGGGACGGACGTGGATCACGACTGGCCTTGGTGGTACCGCCAGATGAATTATTTCCTGGCGCGGCTTTATGATCCCTGATGCCGCATCACGGGCAGGAACCGTGAGGATGGCAGCGCTAAGACCCAAGGCGGGTTGACGTAGGATGGCGAACCTGAAAGGATAATATCCGCCCGTGTTGACGAGCGTCGGATTGCCGACGCCATCCAGGAGACAGCCGAATGCTTGATATCGTCAAAAGGTTTTTGAGACCCTCCGAGGAGCGCCCCGCCGATAGACGATCCGGAAACGCCGGACGCGATCTGCAGTTGGCGGTCTGTGCGCTGTTTGTCGAAATGGCCCGTATCGATGAATCCTTTACAGCCGAAGAGATGAAAATGGTCATCGGTGTGCTTGAAGACCGATATGGATTGTCAGCCGAAGACGCTCAAGCCTTGATTGCGGCGGCCGAAGCGGAACTGCAGGAAAGCGTGGACTACTGGCAGTTTGCCCGGCTGATCAATGAAAACTATACCATGGATGAAAAGGTGGCCATCATTGAAATGCTCTGGCGCATCGTTTATCTGGACGGTAATTTGGACAAACATGAGGACTATCTAATGCACAAACTGGCCAAGCTGTTGCGCCTGCATCATCAGCAGTTGATCGCCGCCAAAAAGAAAGTTCTGCACGACCGGTCGGCATAGGGTGATGAAGACCCCCCTGCCGCGCCGGTTCATACCATCCTCCCAACCTGAAAACGTATCCCTTCCGAACGTGAGGCCATCGCGGCCAACAGCCAACCAAGATGCCATCTGGATTCAGGTATAAACCCCTCATTCACCCCCTAAACCACTCACATTGAACCGGGTGTTTTCGGGCTATAAATTTAAAATGAAAAAAGAATTTATACCGATTGCCGAATAGGTGCCGCGTGGACAGTCTACAGCTACATAAGCATGCCGTTGCAAAACGGGCCCAAAGCTATAGAGGAAAGCTTATGATCCTCCTGCCCCTGTCATTTATCCTGCTGAGCGCTTGTTCCGGAAAGCATTGGCGCGGCTGGGAGGGGCGCTTGACCAAAACTGAAAACCGCGTGGCGCTGGATGATGGCGGTCCCCATGCCGGAATCTGGAAGACAGGTGATATTGCGATTCACTACCGTTACTTGTGGGCAGACGATCGGCTGGTCATAAAGGGCGAGGTCAAGCGGCAGGCGCGCCTTCAGTATTTCCACCGCCTCCACGCATGGGTGTGGATCCATTTCCTGGATACCAATGGCTACGTATTGGCATCGCGACGTCTCTGGGCCCAAAATGGTTCAGATGTCTACGGCCAGATCCGATATCGTTTCAACCGTGACTGGCAGCTGCCGCCGGGCAGCCGGGCCGTAGGCTTCAGCTACAGCGGCCGTGCGCGCGATCGCGACGTGGGTTGGGATTTCTGGCGATTGCCCTGACGCTGGGAATATTATGATAGTGATCGAAAGTCAGTTGGCGGCGTCGATATCGTTCGCGATTGGGGCGCCGCTTTCCTGCAGGGGAAATTTTCCGGTAATATCTGCGTAGAATCGGCGTATGGCGATCATGTCGCGCTCGATGACACCGCAGGGCATGATACTGGGCCCAAACCCACCCACTTTTCTTGAATAGTCCAGGAAACCCAGAACAATCGGCACGCCGGCGCCGTGGGCAATATGATAAAAACCTGTCTTCCAGTACATAACTTTCTGACGGGTGCCCGATGGGGGGACGACCAGGATCATTTTCTCGCAGCGCTCAAATGCGGTGATCGATTGGGAGACGACATTGTTGGATTTACGACGGTCGATCGGGATGGCGCCCAGCCATTTTAAAATGAGGCCCAAAGGCCAGAAAAACCAGTCCGCTTTCATCATCATTTGGGGTTCGAGGCGATAAATAAAAGCCAGGCAGACCGTATAGAAAAAGTCCCAGTTCGAAGTGTGGGGGGCGGCAATGATCACGTACTTGGAAAGCGCGGGTTTAGAGCCCTTGGTTTTCCATCCGCAACACCTGTAGATAATACGCGCTAGCCAGCGCAATGCCGGTTGAATCAATCGGTTTTGATAAACCGTGGTGGTCATGTTCAGTTCCTTGTCCACAGAATTGATACGAGATATGTAATCGATTGGCAGTTTAAGCGAAACATATCGAAGGCCTTTTACAATTGTTTTACATTGACCCCTGAAGAACACCCGCCGCCTGAATTGCGGGGGTCGTCATTGTCGTGATCGGCGCCCTGCACGGCCCAACATCGATCCCATCATCCACAGTCTTGCCAATCATTGATACCGTCTTATCCTCCTGCAACAATCAATTTGATCCGATCCTACCGGAGAGGATGCAGCCGCTTCTCGTCGGAAATCATGGTGGGGGATTCAAAAAACTAAAATTTTACCGGAGGTTGCTCCTATGGCTGAAATACCCGCATCGTCCGAGGAAACAAATGCCCCCGAAATCATCCATCTGCGTATTGAGAATCCTGATCTGAATTTCGAAAAAGCCTGCGATCTGAGCCGAATTCGGGCCCGCGCAATCAACAGGAATGCCATGATGCTGGCCTGGTTCAACCGCCGCACTGGTGAAGGCTTTCCCGACTACGACTGCGGAGCGGGCGACAAACCACCTTGGCGGGTTTTTGCCGATGCCCGCGGCGGCAATCTGACCATCGATGTCAACGATGGCGAATTCATTTTCATTTATCTCAAATTCTGATCACCTTGGGAGCCGAGAATAAGCGCTGCGCAGCATGATGAGCCAATGATGAAGTAGGAAGTGATTTTCCCACTATTTATTCAATCACCCAGTTTCTTGAAGCCCCATGCATCGATTCTCGTATTCACAAACCGGTGAAATGCCCTGAATCACCCGGCACCAGGGACCGGAAGACCATCAGGGTGTGGGACCAAATAAGTTGGTTTGTTTATTGCACTGCCCAAGTTTGGCGTATTATTTATACTCGATTCAAATCAATCCGGACGCAGGGAGCAAAGTCATGCCATTTCCTCTTGGGCATACCGCCATTGGACTGGCGGCCTACAATACCATCCAGACATCATCGCACGGCAGTTCACGTTGGAAGGCGCTGGCCTTCATCGTGGTTCTGGCCAACCTGCCGGATATCGATGTCATTGCGGGTCTAGTGCTGAACGCTAACGGTAATCTGTATCACCGCGGTCCCACCCATAGCCTTATCTTCGCCATCGTGGCCGGCTATCTGGCCGCCCATGCCTGGCGGCTTGGCCCATTTATTCCGCGCCTGCGTTTCAGCCTTTGTTTTCTGATCATTTTTTCGCATGTCTTGGCCGACATGGTGTTTACCGCTTCGCCGGTATCATTGCTCTGGCCTTTCGAGGTCTACTGGTCGATCGGCAGCAGTGGGTGGGGAAGTGTCATCCATTCGGTTATCTTCAGCAGCCTGCAGGATGTGGGCATTCTGCTGGGGTCGATAGCTTACATCTATGTTCTGCTAATGGTCCGCAAATGGCTGCCGGACCTTAGGGTACCGGCCTTAGCCCGGCGTCGCATCCGTTGAGCAATGCCATAATCGGCCCCGGGATTTTACCATCCTTCGGGTTGACACCCTTGAATAGCGAGCCACACCAGCCGGCCAATTCCTGAATCCGCCGGTCGGCCGGGTTTGCGCGCCACAAGCAATGCCTTTAACTGCCTGTAAAGCGCGCGCCTTTCAAGCCGGCCATTAAGCGATTGGGATTGACAGCTAGCTGCAAAACGAATACAGACAACCTGTTGCGTTTCCTTGGCACTGGCCGGCATTGATTCTGACACCGATTCGAAACGTTCCGGTTGTTCCCATGACCAATCGTCTTATCTCTGTCCTGTTTATCTCCTTTGTCGCATCGAGCTCCGCTTTTTTTTTGTCCTGGCGCTGATCGTCTGGCTGTGCACCTTGTGGTTTGACCGCCGGCTGGTCATTCTGCACATGTTCACTTCCTGGTGGGCCTGTCTTTATCTCTGGATCATGCCGGCCTGGAAACTGCGCCTTGCCGGACGGGAAAACCTCAAGCCCGGGGCCCAGTACATCATCGTCTCCAATCACCAGTCACAGTTGGACATCTTAGTGGCCTTCCGGCTTTTCTTTCCCTTCAAGTGGGTCTCCAAGGCGGAGGTCTTCCGTCTGCCCTTCATCGGCTGGAACATGTATCTCAACCGCTATATACGACTGAAGCGCGGCGACAAGGAGAGTATCAACAAGATGATGCTGGCCTGTGAAAAAGCGCTTGCCGACGGTTGTTCGCTCTATTTTTTCCCCGAGGGCACGCGTTCGCCAACCGGCCAGCTAAAGCCCTTCAAACCCGGCGCTTTTATCCTGGCCCAGAAGATGCGGGTGCCTATTCTGCCCGTGGTCATCGACGGCACCCGCGCGGCCTTGCCCAAGTACAGCCTGAATTTCCACGGTCGCCACGATCTGCAAATCAAGGTTCTGGAAGCGATCCCCTGTTCGGCGTTTACCGATTTGACCCCCGAGCAGATTTCTGAAATGGTACGTGATAAATTTTTGTCCCCATTGGGCCAGAAACCGCCCGATACCGGATCGCCGTCGTTGCCCTGACTATTTTGCGTTTATCCGCTCAATACAGGAGAGTTCAGGAATGGGGGATTTCTACCAGAACGGCAGGATCCCAACCCTTCAAGCCTAGACAGGAAGCTTTCCCGTGACACCCGCCACCGACAAGACACCGCTCAGCATCCTGCGCACCGTCTTTGGCTACGATCAGTTCCGCGATAACCAGCTTGCCATCATCCAGCGTCTTGTTTCCGGAACGGACGCCTTTGTGCTGATGCCCACCGGCAGTGGTAAATCCCTCTGCTACCAGATTCCGGGCATGATCCGCAAAGGCGTCGCCCTGGTTATCTCCCCCCTGATCGCCCTGATGCAGGACCAAGTAGCGGCCCTGCGCGCCAACGGGGTTCGGGCCGCTTTTTTGAACTCCAGTCTCGAACCGGCGGACGCTCAACGGGTTGTCGCCGAAGCCACCGCCGGCCGGCTGGATTTGTTGTACGTGGCCCCGGAGCGCCTGGCGACCGAGCGCTTCCAACGCTTTCTGGGTCAACTGCCGATCGCGCTGTTTGCGATCGACGAGGCCCACTGTGTTTCCCAGTGGGGACATGATTTCAGGCCCGAGTACCTCCAGATCGCGGCGGTCACCCGCCACCATCCGGGGGTGCCCCGTGTGGCCCTGACGGCAACGGCCGATGCCCAAACTCGACGCGATATATTGGCGCGCCTCGACCTGGCCGGCGCCCGGTGCTTCATTTCCAGTTTCGATCGGCCCAATATCCGCTACCGCGTGCAGCTAAAACAACGCGATCGCGCGCAGCTGCTGCGCTTTATTCGCAACGAACACCCAGGAGCCTCCGGCATCGTCTATGTGCGCACCCGCAAGCGTGCCGACGCCATTGCCCATTATCTCCAGGAACAGGGCCTCACGGCACGGCCCTATCATGCCGGTCTGGATCCGGCGGTGCGCAGGCACCACCAGCAAAGCTTCATCCGCGAAGATGGGGTGGTGATCGTGGCCACCATCGCATTTGGTATGGGCATCGACAAACCGGACGTGCGCTTTGTGGCCCATCTCGACCTGCCGGCCAGCATGGAGGCCTATTATCAGGAAACCGGCCGGGCCGGCCGTGACGGTGAGCCGGCCGATGCCTGGATGGTTTATTCGCTGGCCGACCTGGTGGCCCTGCGACGCATGTTCGAGATGTCGGAGGGTGATGCCCACTTCAAGCGCATTCAGCAGCGTAAACTGGACAGCCTGCTGGGATATGGTGAAACCGTCGCCTGCCGGCGCCGGGTGCTGCTGAACTATTTCGGTGAGAAGCGCGACACGGACTGCGGCAATTGCGACAACTGCCAGCAAGACGTTGCCACCTGGGACGGCACGCTGGCCGCCCAGAAGGCGCTCTCCTGCGTCTACCGGACCGGGCAGCGTTTCGGCGCGCTGCATCTGGCCGACGTGCTGACCGGCAACGCCACGAAGCGCGTTCAGCAATGGCGGCATGACAAGCTCAAAACCTTTGGCGTGGGAGCAGAATTGACCAAAACCGAATGGCAGTCGGTCTACCGCCAACTGCTGGCCGCCGGAATGCTGTCGGTCGATTTGGGGGCCATCTCGGGTTTTCGGCTCACCGCCGAGAGCTGGCCGGTGCTCAGAGGTGAACGTACGGTGCAGCTGCGCTGTGATCCCCGACCGCTGAAAAAACAACCCAAACCTTCCCGCAAGATTGCCATCGGCACCGATTGGGAAACCGAGGCGGACCGGGTCCTATGGGAAAAACTGCGCCAACTTCGGCTTGATATCGCCCGCGCGGCCGATCTGCCGCCCTATGCGGTTTTCCACGACAAGACCCTGCGAGAAATGGTGACGGTGCGTCCGCGCAACCGGGAAGATTTACTGCAAATCAACGGCATCGGGGAGACCAAGGCCGATCGCTACGGCGAAGTATTCCTGGAGGCGCTAAATGCCTGAACGCCGCCTTGGTTTTATCCCGCTGGTCGATGGGCCCCCCATCCGTGATTTGGTTTTGATCTAAGCCCTCCACCTCTTGTGGAAGACCCGGAGAGGTTCTACCGATCCGTGGTATTGTTTTCCAAAGACTGTCATTTGCATACAAGGTTTCAGGTTTCGGGTGTCAGGGATCAGGCGGCCATGGGGCTGAATTCGAGCCCCTTACTGACACCTGAACACGGACACCTTCGCAAGGGCACCCTGTTAAGTACAAGGTCTCAGATGTCCGGTGTCAGGCTTGGGGTGCGCGCATCGATCTCTCCGGCCGAAGGCGACCCATTCTTCCCGGTATTCAATTCGGCCTGGACCGCCAGGCCGATCGTTTCCATGACATAGGGTTTTTTGACATAGGCGCCCGCCCCCAGACGCTGGGCTTGCTTGACCCTTGCGGATTCCGAGAAACCGCTGGCAATGACGGCTTTTTGCTCCGGATGGATATCGATGATTTGGCGATAGGTTTCCAGTCCGTCCATTCCCGGGGGCATGACCATGTCGAGCACGAGCAAGTGTGCCCGGTGCGTTTTGAGGTAATCAACGGCTGCTTCGCCGCTGGCGACGGTGGTTACCTGATAGCCGAGACGACGCAGCATTGCGGCGGCGATCTCGCGCTGTTCCGCAATGTCGTCCACCACCAGGATGGATTCACCGCTTCCTCGGTAGTCTTCGATGGCGCGCGGCTGGGTAGCGGGCTGGGTCTGCTCGCGTGTGACCGGAAAATACAATGTCACGGTGGTACCGCAGTCGATCGTGCTGGCGATGTCGATATAACCGCGGTGGTCCTTGACCGTCGCCCAGACCACGGACATTCCCAGGCCGGTGCCGCTGCGCCCCATGACTTTCTTGGTGTAGAAAGGTTCGAAGATCCGCTTCTGATCTTTATCTGAAATGCCCGATCCGTTGTCCTCGACGGTCAGAACGACGTAATCGCCTTCCGCCACCACATCGTAGCCTTTGATGGGCTGGTCGACATACTGGTTGGTGGTGGTAATCGTGATCGTGCCGCCATCGGGCATAGCCTCGGCCGCATTGGATACGAGGTTCATCAGGCTCTTGAACAGATGGACCGAAGAGCCCATGACATTGAAGAGATCATCGGCGGTTTTGGTCTGAACGACAATATCCGGATGATGGGCACCGAGCTTGGCATGCTCGGGTGACTCGATGTAGGCGGACAGGATGTCGTTGAAGTTGACGACTTCTCTGATGGCCACACCCCTGCGTGCCATGGTGAGCAGATCCTGGACGATGGCGGCGGCCTTTTGACCGGAGTCCTGGATCGTTTTAATGGGTTTGCGCAGGGGGCTTTCAGGGGGCAGGTCCATCAGCAGCAATTCCGGAAATCCCACGATTCCGCTCAGGATGTTATTGAGGTCATGGGCCACCCCGCCGGCCAGCGTGCCAACCGCTTCCATTTTGCGGGCGCGTTCGAGCATGCCCTCCAGACGTTTTTTTTCGTGGCGGGCCTGCCAGCGCTCGGTGATATCGCGGCCGCAGCCGCGGACGGCGACAGGCTGGCCATCGTCGTAGACCAGCGAATTTCGATACTCGACCACCAGATAGGAGCCGTCTTGCCGGCGAAGTTTGGTGATGCCTTCGGCGTGGCCGTTTTTTTGAATGTCGCGCAGGTATTCGTCGAAACGTGGCTGGAGATGGTCGGGCACGAGACTTCTGATCTCCAGGTTCGTCAGATCCCTGTCCTGGACACCGCCGGCCTTCAGAAAGGCAATATTGGCCTCGATAAGCCGCCCCCGCAGGTCATGGGCGTATAGAAAATCCGATACGTTTTCAAAGATGTCGCGGTATTTTTCCTCGCTGCGACGAAGTTTTTGGTAGGCTCGCGCATTGTTGATACTCACCGCCAGGTGCGAGGCGATGCCCATGAGCAGGTTGAGATCAGACTCGAGCAGCACACGACGCGACGTGATCGTATCGACGGCCATGATGCCCAGCGATCGATTCTCGAAGACGATCGGTACACAGATCAACGAGTGGGCGCCGAAGCTGTCGATCAAGCGCTGACTCTTGATGGAAAATTGTTCTTTCAAACCGTGAATATCGTCGATGATGAAGGGTTGCTGCTCGTGGAAACTGCGCACGAACACGCCCTTGGATGCGGGATTGTCCAGGCGGAATTTGATAAACCGCAATAGCTCCTTTTTTTCATCGCCGAATCCGTAGCCGGCAACATAGCGTAGATATTCGCTGCCATGATCGGCAAGCAACAGCAATCCCCGGTCGAAATCCAGGCGGCTCTGCATGGCGTCCACGACCGATCGAGAAAGCGCCCTCTCGCTTCTGGCCGTGGCGGTGGCCTTGCCGATTTCCTGGATCAGCAAGTTGTTGTTGTAGCGGGTATGAATTTCGTTAAGATGCTCTTGGGCGATATCACCCTGCGCGCTGATAGTGCGGGTCAGTTCCCTGTTTTCGAGAAAGGTCGCATAGACGGTGACGGCCATCACCAACAGGGTCAGAATCAGGTTGGCGATCAGCCAGTCGGGTAGCGACATGCCCGTGAACAATCCGGCCGACAGGAAAACAGCCAGCACCGAACCGTAATATCTGGCCCGTTTCCACCAGATGGCAGCACTGTGGTTCCAGGTCACTTCATAACGACAGAGGGAATCACCGCGATGGATGCATTGGGGGTGCGCCACGGTCGCATAGCGTGAGGATATGAGTTTGCCCAGCGTCTCCAGGGTCCCCAAGCGGTTCTCACACTGATACGGCTGCTCTTTGACCTCCGGTCGGGGGCGCGCTGTAACTTCCACCTGATTGGCCCCGGTCTTGCGGCTTACGAACACGGCACCACGGCTGACCATGGCATTGTATCGGTTACAAAGCATGTAGATGGTTGCCGGATGGACAAACCCCAGCGTCAATTTCTTGAGAGGTCCCAGCCGTCGCGAGGACGCGACAAAGCGGCCCACCGCCCGGGAAATATGAGGGTCACCGGTTTTGCGCACCAAAACCCGATTGAACTTGTCGACCTGGTTCTGGGAAAACCAGTGGGCCGGGTCTTCAACTTGATGGCGTTGCATGCCGGCATCGGCCAACAGCGTGTCGATATCGATATCAGGGTAATGCCGTTCCAGGTATTCGATATACACCGTGGTAATCCGGCTGTTATAAAGCGGTTGCGCATCATTTACGGTCGCAACGCTCTGCCGGGCCGGCCTATGGGGTTTATCCTGATTACAGGGCTCGGATGCCGAAATCATTACCGCATTGGTTCCTGTCATGCCATCATTTGATCCCATTAGCGGACGGGATCGGAAAACGCCCCTCCACGAGAACTTATTGGCCATTTAAGTGGCGAACATTAGGGGAAGATTGAACCTTAAATGTCGAGAATAATGCTTAATCGAAATAAAGACAATGGGTCTCATCGACGGATTCAAGAACGCTGGTTCGCCCCTTAGCCTAAAACGGCCAGATCTTGGGGATGAAAAGCATGCCCATGACGAGAACTAGAAGGTTGAGAGGAAGGCCCAGCTTGAGAAAATCGCTGAAGCGGTAGCCACCCGGACCGTAGACCAGCAGATTGGTCTGATAGCCGATGGGGGTGGCAAAACAGGCGCTGGCACCGAAGCAGACGGCGACGATGAAGGGCCTGGGATCGACCCCCAACCCGGTGGCGGTGGCCATGGCCATCGGCAGAATCAGGATGGCCGTGGCGTTGTTGCTGAGGACCTGGGTGCTGATGCTGGTTAGCAGAATGACGGCACCCAGGATAAAGATGGGGCCTGCCGGGGCGAACAGGCTTAGAAATTGTTCGGCATACAGGCTGCTGGCACCGGTTTTTTCAAGGGCGGTGCTCAGGGCGAAGGTGCCGATAATGATCAGCAGCACCCGCGGCTCCAGTGCGCGATAGGCGTCGCGCAACGGCAGACAGCCGGTCAGGATCATCAGAAAGGCAGCGGTCAGAGCGGCGGTCATGATATCCAGAAGGCCTGATGTGGCGGTCGCCACCATCGCAGCAAAGATGCCGAAAGCGCGTCCGGCCATATGCTTGTGGACGATTTCGTGATGAATGTCCTCCAGGATGATGAAATCGGACTGACCGCGTAGCCGGGACAGGGAGGTCTCCGGCAGCCGCACCAGCAGGATGTCGCCGGTTTTCAGCCGTACGTCCTGAATCTTGGGCTCGGAATAATGCAGTTCACGGCGCTGAATGGCAATGATGTGGATGTCCGGGTCGCGGCGCAGACGGCTCGCGAGCAGGCGCGTTCCCAAAAGCGATGACTGCGGCGGGATGATCAACTCCACGATCAGGCCTTCACTCGGGGAGCCGTTAAACTGCATACCGGCTTCGGACAGGGGCAGTTCCACGTTTCCGGAGGCCAGCAGCGCTACCAGGCTGCTGGCCGATCCCTTGACCAGCAGAAGATCGTGCGGCGCCAGGATAGTCGCATCGCGCCCCGGGTAATAGACATGGGAATAGCGGATGAGTTCGATGACTTCGATTCCGGGATGGGATTGCTTGAAAACATCCGTTGCTTCCCGACCGGTAAACGGACTTCCACGGGGGATGATGATTTCCGCCAGATAGCGCTGGTGCTGTTTATTTTCCAGTTCGCAGACCGGGTTGTGGACGTTGGGCATCAGACGCGGCCCGGCGGCAAGAAGAAACAGCAGCCCGGCCAGCGCAATGGGCACCCCCAGCGGGGCCAGTTCGAACATGCCCAATGGGCCGTAGCCGTGGGCGGCGCTTAAATCGCTGATGATGATGTTGGTCGAAGTGCCGATCAGGGTGCAGGTGCCGGCCAGGATCGAGGCGTACGAAACCGGTATGAGCAGTTTTGACGGACTGGTCCCCAACTCGCAGCTGATGCTCATCACGATGGGGATAAAGAGCACCACCACGGCCGTATTGTTGATAAAGGCCGAGGCCAGCGCGACGATACCTAAGATCATCAGCATGACCAGGCCGGGACGGCCGCTGACAATGCGCATCAAGATCTGTGAAACATAGCCCACCGCACCAGTTCGAATCATCCCCTTGCTGATCAGGAACATGGCCCCCACCGTGACAACCGCCGGGCTGGCCAGGCCGGCCACCGTTTCGGCCGGTGTCAGAATGCCTGAAACCATCAACACAACCATGATGCCGATGGCGGTCAAATCCACGGGGAGTTTTTCAGTCACCAGAAGAATCAGGGTCGCCACCAGAAGGGCGCTTACAAACCAAATCGTCATTGAACGACCTCGGCTGGCTATCAGTAACAATGGGCCTCCGGCCTTCTGCGGGCGGCGGAGGCACTTCCGTAAAGCCAAAAAAATGGGTATTCAATCGCGATTTGGCAAACGAACGAGAGGGCGCTGGAAAGACGACTCAATCCGCTTCGCGGTAGAGCGCCAGGATGCCGGAGCGTGCCAGTTTCTTGATGCCCATGGGCTCCAGAAGACGGATCAGGGCATTGATCTTGGCCTGGCTGCCGGTGGCCTCGATGATGTAGTGGGTGCTGCCGGTATCCACGATGCGCCCGCGGAAGGTCTGGACGATGCTGCGGATCTCGGGGCGGTCTTTGGCCCGCGCGCGGACACAGATCATGGCCATCTCGCGGCGCACGGCGTCGTCGGCCGTCATGTCCCGCACCTTGATTACGTTGATCAGACGCCGCAGTTGCTTCATGATCTGCTCGAGTTGATCGGGGTGGGTGCGGGTGGTGATGGTGATGCGCGACATTTCAGGATTGGCGGTCGGCGCCCCGCAAATGGTTTCGATATTGTAGTTCCGGCTGGCAAAAAGCCCTGAAACACGGGCCGTGACGCCCGGCTCGTTCTGAACCAGCATGGTCAGGGTGCGGTGTTCTTCTTTCATTGGGCATCACTTTCCTTCGGGTGGGCGGTTCGTGGTGGTCTTGTAGCAGATCTGGTCGGGGCGGGCAAACCAGGCTCCGGGTGCCGGAAGGGACCGATGGCGACCGTTGGCGCAAGTGTTGCCGGTTTAACTTTGACGGTCTCGTAAAAAGCCCGATCCACCCGAGGCGGATAAATAGCGGCGCCTCGCTGGCCCTTAAAGGGCATGCCGGCTATCTCGGCACCCGGATGCTGCATGGTGCCATGGCGTACATTCGCCAGGTCAATGCCCAGGGGGGCATCCATGGCCGCCAGATCACGGTGATCGCCTACGACGACGGGTAAGTATCCCCCGCGCTGTCTCTACATCACCCAGCGGCTGCGGATCAACGACGCCTTCATTGACGACAAACAGGGACAGGTGGTGGCCCACCCCTTTCCGGAAATGCTTCGCAAGGTCAATTCCATCACTCCCGGGGCCTTACACGCGATCGCCTTGATTCAGACCGCGATACCGGTGGCGGTGGAGGTAACGGCTGGCGGACAGGCTTGAATGTTGATCGATGGTAATTAATATTCCTTTTGCAATCGTTTACGATTGCATAGGCTTATATTTTCATGGCTGTGGCTTTCAGCACCCGTCGGCTGCTTCGAATCGCGGGCATTTGTTGTGAATTACCTTCATGGTCTTCGGCGCGTGCATTGTTTGACGACACCTATTACGGTGAATCCCGAAATATTAATTTCATCACCTTACCAACGCAAAGGTCAATTATGGAAAAGACAATGCGATTTCTGACAGGCTGCCTCATTTTGTTTGTTGCCGCCAACCTTTCGGCTGCCGCGGCAACGGCCCCGCCGACGGAAGGCGGAATACTTCCCGACATAACTCTGGAGACGCCCGTCGATCCGGTTCACCGCGAATATCTGGGGCTGCAGGAGGCGGATTCGTTTACCATTCCTGAAATTGATGCCGACATCGTGATTGTCGAAATCTTCAGTATGTACTGCCCGCATTGCCAGCGGGAGGCTCCCACTATCAACCAGATCTATGAAAAGATTGAAGCGGACCCCAAACTCAAGGGCAAGGTCAAACTCATCGGGATCGGTGTCGGTAACTCAGCTTTCGAGGTCAAGTACTTCCGCCAGACTTACGACATCCCGTTTCCGCTTTTTGCCGACGGTGATTTTAACATCCACAAGCAGCTGGGTGAGGTACGCACACCCTATTTTATCGGGGTTCGTATCCTGGGCGAGGGCAACCATAAGGTTTTCTATTCCCGCCTCGGCGGTCCCCAGGATGCCGGTGTGATGCTCGAAGAACTCATTGCCCAATCTGGCCTGGCGCGATGAAAAGGAGGTGGTGATTGTGAAAATCTACTGGAAAGCGATTCTCGCTTTGGTTCTGCTTGGTATCGCGATTACCGTTCCGGCCTGGGGTTTATCCGAAGCCTATAAGGAAAATGTTTATAACCCGGGGAAGTTAAAGGCCACCGACAGTACCCTCAAGGTCAAGGTCGGCGATCCGGCGCCCGATTTTTCGCTGCCGGCGGTGGCCGGGGGAACGGTTTCGTTAAGCGATTACCGTGGAAAGAAGCATGTGGTGCTTTCATTCGTGCCTGCGGCCTGGACGCCGGTGTGCTCGGATCAATGGCCGGGCTACAACATCGTGAAAGATCTGTTCGACGAAAATGAGGCTGTCCTGCTGGGGATTACGGTGGACAATATTCCCACACTGTATGCCTGGACGAACCAGATGGGCGATCTCTGGTTTCCGGTGCTGTCTGATTTCTGGCCCCACGGCGCCGTGGCCGATCGCTACGGCGTGCTGCGCAGCGACGGTGTTTCCGAAAGAGCCCTGTTCGTGATCGACAAGGAAGGCATTCTACGGGCGATTCACGTCGCCGACATCAATGTCCGCCCGAATCTGGAGTGGTGTGCGATCGAGCTTGAAAAAATCAACCGCTGACATATCGGGGCATCCACCGGCCTTGCATCAATCGCCGACATCGCCCGTTTGCAAGGAAGCGGCGGCAGGGGCCCGGCATCACCGCCATCGAGGGGCCGGCCACCATGGGAGGACGGCCTACCGTGTGGCGGCGGCTGTTTTGGCCATAAGTCTATGGCTGCCGGTCCTGCCGGCCCTAGGTCAGTTTGCCAACCCGGTGCAATCGGTCCCGATCGCGGCCTTTGACGACATCGTCCGCCGGTCTGAGAATTGCCTGGTGGTGGTCATGGCGGCCTGGTGTCATCCGTGCATCGAGGAACTCCCTCACCTGAACGCCCTCGACCGCAAATATCGGCCGCGCGGCTTGAAAACGGTGGGAATCAGTCTGGATTACGCAGGGCCGGAGGCCATGCAGCCGATCATCGACAACCTCAAGATCGGCTTTCCGATCTATTGGACCGGGGAGGCGGTGATCGAAAAATACGCGATTACCAAAATTCCGCTTTTGTTATTCGTCCGCAATGGCCGCATCCTGCGCCGGGTCCATGGAGGCCGTGACAGTGCCGCGATCGAAAAGGAAATCATGGCCTTTCTTGAAACCCCCTGAGAATAAAGAAGTGTATAACGCCAGGCCTCATAGCAATTGATTAAATGGCTGCGGCCGGCAGGTCTGTATGGCCGTAGGCCAGGCCGCGAAGACATCTCAACGGCGCCGTGATGCGATCAGCGCCCGGCCGCCTGATCAACCGCGGCGATGACTTCTGCGGCGGTATAGAAAGAGCGTTTCAGGATCACACGGCCGTCGGGTGCATAGACCATGAGCAGCGGTATCGTGAGCTGCCCCGTGGCCAGGAGACGATCGCGTCCTTCAGGGTTGTTGCCGGTGATATCGACTTTGATGGGCGCGACATGGGTCTGATTCAATACGGCGGCCACCGTTTTGCGCTGAAGCACGCCCTGTTGCAGCGCCTTGCAATTCAGACACCAGGCGGCGGTAAACACCATCACCACCACCCGGCCTTCCGCCAACGCTGTCTGATAGCGATCTTCCGTGTAGTAAATCCAGTCGATCGGTCCCTTGTCGGTAAAGCGCAGGCCGCCAAAAGCGGAACCTGACAATACCGCCAGGCCCGCCAGCAGACAAACCACTTTGTTCAACTTGGATGGCGCCAATTGCCAGCTTCGGTAAGCGGCCCAGATCCCGCCGGTGGCAATAAAGCCCATGACCGCCCACCAGTAGATTTTGGAGGGCGGATCGGGTGGCCTCACGGCCAGCGCGCTCGACCCGGCACCGATGAAATAGGCCGCGGCCGCTAGCATGAAGAGCCCCATGACCTGCTTGATCAGGACGCCGGCCGGACCGCTGCGGGGCATCCGCTGCACCAAGCCGGGGAAGACCGCGAGCACCAGGTAGGGCAGGGCCATCCCCATGCCGATGGCGCCAAAGACAGACAGGGTGATCGCCGGTTTCTGGGTTGCCGCCCAGGCGGCGGCCGCCCCCATGAACGGCGCGGTGCAGGGGGTCGAAAGGATGGCCGCCAGGGTGCCGAGCGCAAAAGCGCCGGCCAGCGTGCCTTCATCCGGGTTCAGGCGGTAGAGGAACTGCGGCAAAGGCACGGCAAACGCGCGGCACATGCCGATGGCCATGACGGCGATGATCACACCGATCAGGATCGTGAAGAGCGGGTATTGGAATAGCTGGTTGATGGCGGTCATCCCGCTGATGCCGGCAATGGCCAGGCCCATTGCCAGCCAGAAGGCCAGCATCCCCCCAAAGGTGGACAACCCCAAGGCCAGGCAGCGGCCCCGGTTCTGGGCGGCGTTGGAAAGGCTGATGATCTTGATCGGGATCAGGGGCAGGACGCAGGGTGTCAAATTGAGCAGCAGTCCGCCCACGGCCGCCACCAGGAGAAGCAATCCCAGGCCGATAATGGAGGAAGCGTGAAGCGCCAGACGCCACCCCAGCAACGTAAAGGTGAGTTCCTCGGCAGGGTCCACGTCGGCTCGCAGCATGCCGCTAAAGATTTCCGGTGCCTGGGCCTGGGGCGCTTGGCCATCGGCCGCGGCTGGGAGTTCGGCCGTCAATTCGATCGTTTCCGGCAGCAGGCAGGCGGTGTCGTCACAAGCTTGATAGTTCAGGGCGATTTTGATCCGGAGGGTCTGCTCCCCAAAATCGAAAGGCACCACCAGGGGGACATAGACGATGGCGCGACCATTGAAAACTGCCAGGGGTTCGGGGGCGAAGGCGACCTCGATGGTCTGCGCCTTGGGGAATTGCGGACTTTCCGCGACGATTCCGGGGGAGATCTCCAGAATCTGAATGCGGGTGGGGTAGGGGGCAAACGTCGGATAGGCGGCCAGTTGGTCCGCGTCCGCATTGATGTGATATCCCGAAGTGATCTGCAGGACGAGCGCCAAACCGATGCGATCGCCGCCACGGACGCGATCGACCGACCAGAGGGACCGGGCCTTCAGGACGGGTTTTTCGGCATTGCCCGCTGACGGATCCGTTGTGCTTACGGCGACAGCCGGGGTTGGCACCAGGAGGAGTAGCACCAGGAATGCACCGCCGATAAAGCGTATCGGCGGTCTGCCGCGGGGGGCCGCGGCATCGAGGCCCTCAATGTGTGTTCCGCGGCTGGTGCGATCAGTTCTCAAGGTTTAAATCGACCCCTCCGCTATAGCCCTTATCCGCGGCAATCATGTCCAGATGCAAAGATGTAATCTGCTCCAGGGGCAGATAGACGGGACGCGCCAGGGCCCGCTGGTCAATCGATTTTATGTAGTGGCGGCAGCGGTTGCATACATCGACGCGCAGGTCTTTTTCGTCCTCGGAGAAGAAGTAATGCAGCTCGCTGGCGCGGGTGTTTTCGCAGTTGGCGCAGAAGATCCGGGGGGCGCGCCATTGGTGGCGGCAAAACGAGCAGTACAGCGACCGCCGGCCCTCGGCATCCAGGACCGCCAAACCGGGGCGGCTGCCGCAGACCGGGCAATGGCCCTTGCGCCAAACGGCCGCGGTGTCCAGATAGGTGGCCAGTTGAACCGCGCAAAGTTCAAGCGACGGCTGGAGGCTGTGGTAGGCCAGAAACGCCAGCGCCGTGCTCTCCGCGCCGATGGCGGCCGCCGTGTCCTGCAGCAGACGATCGTTGCTGTGTAAAAGGCCGGTGAACAGGTCCTGTGTCTGCAGGGACCCGCTGGCGAGTGCATCGGAGACGGCGGCCGCCGAGGCCTTGATTTGGGTGGCGTGCGCAATGATCAACTCGCAGAGCGTTTTCAGCAGCCGTTCGCTGGCGGCAGGGTCGATCCTGAAGTCGGCGACCGCAACGAGGGCCAACCCTTCCGGGCCACGGTTCGCCAGTGTTTCCGGTGATAACTGGATCGGCTCCAAATCGATATCGCCTTTGCTCTTTTCCTGGGCGGTGAAGACCGCTTCGTAAAAATCCAGCATGACCGCATAGCTCGGGCGAAGCTGGGCGAGCTGGCGGGCGGATTTGTGGATCTGATCAATGGTCAGTGGTAAGGGTGTCGACATCCGTTCTCCTGTTTGGCATTGCGGGGTGACAAACGGCATTTGCGCTCAGCGAAGAATCGCATGGCGCGTTTAGGCATCGGTTCCCGAAACGCCGAACCGCGCGGCATGGGGCGGCCTGTGGGGATTTAGGAAGATGCCTTCCCGGCCCGCATCCTTATCGGCCCAGGTTGGTCTTGCATACCCTAAAATGCGTGTCGAATCCAGCCGTACGGCCAAATACACGGCTAACCGTGCTTAACCGAGATAGGAAACGGCTGGGAGGTCCCGGCACCGCAACGCCTGACGCCGATCCCGCCCAATGCGGCATGCCGACAGCAGGCGCAAACCTCACCAAACAAGGGGGAAGCCCAAATGCTCGGCTTCCCCCTATTGGTGATCAAAGATGCGGTTTGTCGGTACGGCTAAGTCAGCCGCGATACCATATTCGTCAATGGTCTGAACATGCGCCGCAGCGCAACCTGTCGGTTGATGTCAAACGCCGACACACCGGCGACGGCGTTTTCATGGTAGAGCAGGGGATCGTACCCCACCAGAAAGAGGACCCGCACATCATCCGGGTCCAGGAGTTGGGCCTGGGGGTATTTCTTTTTGGCCACAGCCAGATGGTCTTTGGCTTGTTTCATGATCGCATCCCGGTCGCCAAAGGCCATGGTGCCGGTGGGGCAGGTCTTGACACAAGCCGGTTGCAGGCCGTTCTGAACGCGGTCGATGCACATGTCGCATTTAGCGAGAACCCCGTCTGCGCCGGCCCGGGGGATATTGTAAGGGCAGGAGCCGATGATTTCCTCGGCGTCGTATTCCCGGGCGAGCGCCGTAAACTGAACCGAGCCGTTGGCTTCTTCGGAGTAGATGGCCTTGGGGTCGTCGATGACGTCGCGGCAGGGCGGCTCGAGGCAGTGCCGGCACTGGTCCGGAAAGAACAACCAGCG
>JASJED010000349.1 GCA_030065585.1 Desulfobacterales bacterium
CGCGGTTCCGTGCAGCAGGCCTTCGACTATCTGGCCAATTTCGCCAACATTCAGGCCTGGGATCCGACGGTGCTGACCGCGCGGGGGCTGACCGCCGGTCCAGTGAGGGAGGGATCCCGATTTCGGCTGTTGATGCAGTTCGGTCTGCGGCCCGTGGTGATGCACTATACCCTGGTGGACATGCAGCCCCCCGAACGGCTGGTGCTTGAAGGGCGCGGCGCTTCTTTCCGGGCCCGGGATTGTATGACCATTCAACCGGTCGCCCACGGTTTCCGTCTGGATTACCGGTTGACCATCACCTTCGATAATAGGCGTGGACGACGCCTGGGCCCGCTGATTGCGCCGCTGATACGCCGCAACGCCCATCGGGCGATCCGGCGTCTGCAGGTTATTCTGGGGGGCGAGGGGGACATTCCCCGGATCAGCCGCAGGGTGCTTCTGGCCGACCGACTCCTGCTGCCCGGGCTGATCGGTTTCACCCGCCTCGGTTACTATCGCGGGCGCCATCGCTGGCCCCTGGCACCGGATTCGCTCCAGGGGCGTCGAGTGGTAATAACGGGCGGGACCTCCGGCATCGGGCGGGCGGCGGCGGAACAGTTGCGGGCCTGCGGGGCCGACCTCCTGATGGTCGGGCGCAACCCGCACAAGACCGAGGCCGTTTGTCGCGAACTGCGCCGGCAGCCGGGTGCGGGGGACATCGACTGGGAAATTGCCGATTTGAGCCTTTTAGCGGAGGTGGGCGCACTGGCCCGTCGGCTAAAGGCGCGCTACCCGGCGGTTCATGTGCTGGTCAACAACGCGGGCGCGCTGTTCAACACGCGGCGGGAGACCACCGAGGGTTTCGAGCAGACCCTGGCCACCGATCTGCTGGGGCCCTATCTGCTGACCCGTTCGCTGCTGCCCCTGCTGGCGCAGGAACCCGGTGCCCGGGTCGTCAATGTATCCTCCGGCGGGATGTATACCCAGAAGATCCAGCCCCATGACCTGGCTTTTCGCCAAACAGCCTATGACGGCCCCACGGCCTATGCCCGTGCCAAGCGGGGACTCGTGATCCTCACCGCTTCCTGGGCCGCGGAACTCGCGCCCCGTGGTATCCGGGTCCATGCCATGCACCCCGGCTGGGTGGATACGCCCGGGCTGGCCTCATCGCTGCCGGCCTTTCATCACATGTTGCGGCCGCTGCTGCGAACACCGGAACAGGGTGCGGATACGATCACCTGGTTGGCCGCATCTCCCGTGGCCGACCGGACCAGCGGCCTTTTCTGGCTGGACCGGCAACCGCGCAGCATCCACGTGTTTCGCGGTACCCGGGAATCGCCGGCCGAGCGCCAGACCTTGCTGGATGCCTTAGAGCGCTTGGCGCAGCCCTATCTTTGATTTGGTCGCAGGTCCCCGAAGTCGGCCGTTAAGGGCGGTCGATGCCGCCCAGGCGGCGGTTGCCGGTCCGCGTCAGCACCAGTTGAAGATCACCGATCACATGTTCGCGAAACGCGGCTTCGCAGCTGGTCATATAGTAGCGCCACTTGCGCCGGAAAGTGCGATCGAATCCCAAGGCGGCCACCCGGTCGCGATTGGCTTCAAAACGCCGTCGCCAGGCTGCTAACGTAAGGGCGTAGTGATCGCCGATATTTTCGAGATGATCGATCATCAGGCGGGAATGCCGTGTCATGTTGGCCGTCAGAATGGACAGCGAGGGCAGCAGCCCGCCGGGGAAGATGTGCTTGCGGATCCAGTCGCTCTCCCGGCGGTAGCTGGCGTATTGCTGGTCGGGAATCGTGATGGTTTGCAGAACAGCAATCCCCTGGGGCTTGAGCAGTTCATCCAGGCGTTGGAAGAACCGCGGATAGTAGGCATGACCGACAGCTTCCAGCATCTCGATCGAGACGATTTTATCGAAGCGGCCGCTTACCCGGCGATAGTCGCTGAGCTTAATGGCAATACGTTCGGTCAGGCCGGCGGCGGCCACGCGTTTGCGGACCAGATCATACTGTGCTTTGGAGACGGTAATGCCGGTGACGCGGCAACCGGTCCGGCGTGCCGCTTCGATGGCGAAGCCGCCCCAGCCGCACCCGATTTCGAGCAGGTGATCCGAGGCTTGCAGCCGCGCCTTTTTGATGAGCAGATCGTATTTGTTGTCCTGGGCGCTTTCCAGGTCTTCGTCGGGCGACCGGTAGACCGCGCAGGAATAGGACATGCTGGCATCGAGAAACAGGCGGAAAAAGTCGTTGGACAGATCGTAGTGGCGGCGGATGTTGCGACGGCTGCCCCAGATGGTGTTGCGACGACTTAGATCAAGCACACGCGCCAGGCAGCGCGCCAGCCAATTGCTCTGGAAGCGGGCGTCGGCAAAGACATCACGGTTGCGGATGAAAAAGCGCACCACGGCGACGGGGTCCGGGCTGTCCCATTCATCGTGCATGAAGGCTTCGCCGAAACCGATGTCGCTGCCCAGAACCACGCGGCTGAAGAACTTGGGGTCCCTGACCTGCAGGATGGCTTCGGGGCCGTCATGCCGGCCGGCATAGACGTGCCGGCGGCCGTCGGGCAAGGCCAGCTGCAGGCGGCCGTAAATGGTGCGGCTCAGGGCGCTTTGCACGAAGGCCTGAAAACGACGTTGGAGAGGGCTGGCGGCAATCCGTCGAATCGTCATGGGACTGAGCGGCACGGGCTTGTCGTGATAGGTCAGCCGGCGGCGGAAACGCAGCTTGAAGGCCTGCCAGTAGATGCGGGGTATCGTCAGATGGGGCACCACCGGGTGGGTCAGAACGGTCCGCAGATGACGGCCGGGGCTCAAGGGGATCGGGCGCCCCCACAGGCGGGCGTTCATGATCTCGCGGCCCTGGCGGTGCAAGGCGATACGGACATCCAGTTCGTGCCGGATGTCCGCCAAATAAAAATGATAGATACCCCCCGGCGTATTGAACGGTGAGACGTGGAACTGCTTGGCCGATTGAAAACGGGCCGGGAACTGCGACGTCCGGGTTTCCACCGGTAGGACATAGACGTGCTTTTCGCCGAAAGTGTTGTTGACTTCCGCGACGGCGCACACGAGTTCCTCGGCGGGGTCGAAGCAGTAGTAAAAGCTGACCGGGTTGAAAACGTAGTTGAAATAGCGCGGCGAGGTCACCACCACCACGCGCGCCACCACCCGGGGGGCAATCCATGGATTCACCTGGCGCAGTAATTTGTCCCGGATCGTGCCGTTTTCGTCCGCCAGGTAATCGCGGTCGTAGACGCTTACCGGGCGCAGGCGGTTGTAGCCGAATAGCGGCAGGTGCCGGTCGAGGCCGGGCAGTTCGTTCAGATCGATGGCGTAGACATAGATCGGATAGCGCAAGCGATGGTGGGTCGGCAGCCGGCGCTCGTGTTCGACATAGCCCTTGTAGAGCAGGGAAGTGGTCATAGGCGTCCCCCCAGCGCGGCGGCCACGTCCACGGCGGCACGCACGGCATCTTCGTGAAAACCATACCCCCAGTAGCTGCCGCAGAAAAAGATCTGGCGCGCTCCGTTGAGGCGCGGCAGTTCCGGCTGGGTGGCCAGACTGGCAAAGGTGTAGGTGGGATGATGATACTCGAAACGGGCCACCGTCGCCCCTGCGGCGATCGGACGCGGGGGATTGAGGGTCACGAAATAGGGCCTGCGCGTCTCGAGATGCTGGAGACGGTTCATGTGGTAGGTCAGGGTGACCGGGGAGCGACCGTCGGCGGAGGCCTGCCGCCGGTAGTTCCACGAGGCCCATGCGCGGCGGTTGGGCGGCATCCAGCCGGCATCCGTGTGCAGCACCACTTGGTTGCGGCTGTAAACCCAGGCGCCCAGCAGGCGTTTTTCGTCTGGGGACGGATCCTCCAGCAGGCCCAAAGCCTCGTCGGCGTGCGCGGCCACGATTACCAGATCATGTTCCTGCCGTGTGCCGTCCGCCATGCGGACCTTGACCCGCGATGCGTTGCGCTTAATGCCCCTGACCGCGGTTGCGGTGTGGATCGTTCCCTGGAAGGCCTTGCGAAATGCTTGGACATAGGTGTGGCTCCCGCCTTTGACGTAGTACCACTGGGGCTGATCGCTGACGCTCAGCAGACCGTGGTTTTCGAAGAAGCGGGCAAAGGTTTCCATGGGGAAGTCCATGATCTCCGCGTCGGGCGCGGACCAGATGGCGGCGGCCATGGGAACGATGTAGCGGGCTTGGAAGCGTCGGCTCATTTTCAGACGCTGGAGAAAATCACCCAGGGTCAGGTTGGTCAGCGATCCCCGGCCCAGGCCCCGGCGCGCGGCCCGATTGAAGCGTAGAATTTCCAGAAGCATGTATAGGTGGCCCGGATTGCCCAGGTTGCGGCGCTGGGCGAAAAGACCGTTCAGACTGTGGCTGGCGTAGTGAAGACCGCTACCCTCGCTGAGGTAGCTGAAGGACATGTCGCTGGGGCGGATCTCCACCGCAAGTTTCTGGAGCAGGCGGTTGAACAATGGATAGGTGCGATCGTTGAGGACGATGAAACCCGTGTCCACCGGGGTGCCCGCATCGGGGCCTGCGGGGATGATGATGGTATGGGTATGGCCACCGAGATAGGGGTTCTTCTCGTAGAGGGTCACGCGGTGGTGCGGCTGCAGGAGAAAGGCCGCCGTGATCCCGGCGACGCCGGCCCCGACAACGGCGATGTCCAGTTCGTTGCTGTGCATGTCGACCTCAGCGTTTGGCCTGTGCCCGAAGGATTCGTTTACTATGCACTACGACTCAAATCCTTGCGCATATAACCACAGCGTTATCTGTAATCGATCCAACATTGAACCATAGCTTCATCAATCAGAATACAAATGCGCAAATAATTATGACGCTGTATATAGTACCACGGTCTTGTAGGGGCGCGATCGGCCGCCCTTGGTTTCAAGGCCTACAAAATTTACGGTCGTCCGGGCCCTGCCGGCCTTACCCTGCATTGACTATGTACGGAAGAACCGTTTCGGCTGTCGACACACAACTGGGTTTGAATACGAAATAAAGCAGTCCAATCTATCGCCCTCGAACGACATCGTCAAGTCGACGGTGTTACGGCGGCGGGGCACACCTCGGGTATCCTCGATGCGGGTTGACCCGCTGCCGTCCGGTGCGGCAAACGCTTCAGGATTCATTTGACAAGGCCTGCCGGCCCGATTAAAACTGCGCCACCCGACATGCCGCGCGCGGTGGGTGACATCCGCTAAACCCAATGCTGATGAGCTCGTTAAAAGTCATGGTTCAGACGGTCTCGGAAAAAGTTCGAGATGCGGCAGCAGTTGCCCGAGGAATGAAGTGTACATAAGGTACGCTGCAGTGACGAGGGCTGAAGCGTAACGCCGATATTTATCCGCCTCGGGTGGATCGGACTTTTTACGAGGCCG
>JASJED010000350.1 GCA_030065585.1 Desulfobacterales bacterium
AAGCTATAGACCGAAACAAAAAGACGGTTAAATATTTCAATAAACGCTTCGACATTGTCCATTGGAACGGCTACGGATTAGAAGTCGCCTATCAGGAAATTTTTAAAGCGCTAGCCGTAATGATGCCCAACCTTGAACCCAAACCAAAAGATAGTTTATATACGATTGTTCCATATGAAGAGGCGAAAGCGGGCTTCGGCCAAGAAACAACGCCTTGGATGAAACTTCACCATACCGAAGATTTTGAAGTTCTCCCCAACGAATTCACATCTAACCAGAAAAGCCCCTGGAAAAAACCCGACTTTATTCGCAATCCTAAGGTAACGGATGGAAAAATTTTACTACTAACCGATTCCTATCTAAAAGGAACCCACATGCATAGGCTGCCGGGTACCAATGGCGGCATATCGCCACTAGTACATAATTTTCATGAATATCTGCACATGCATTACGAGAGTATGAATCTTACCAAAATGAATCAGACGCTTAAGGATTTCAAACCGGATACGGTCGTCTATATTTTTGCCGAACGCGTCGCGCCATCTGCGCCGATAATCGATAAAAACTCTCACTACTTGCAGTTTCTTGGAGAACTTTACTTAAACAACAACTCGATTAGACTCGCTTCGGCCGAAGCGATTCTAAATAGCAACCATCCGATTCAAACGAAGCACAGCCGCCTGATCATGGTCGCCCAGCACAACGACCCCCAAATTCATCTGGCACCAATCCGTACTGATGAAAATGGCCGTGTCGCCCTCCTGGCCAAACTTGTTGCACCGACCGACACATATGCCCAGCTGTTTTTCACTCAAGGTGAAGAAGCTTTTTCGGAGTCCCGTTCCGTTAAGCAGAAAATCAACAAAGGCATTAACTACCTGCATCTGCCCGTGCATGGCAAGCCGCGCGCCAAGATGAAGCTTCGCCTGGACCCGGGCGCGGAATCTGGCAGGTATATCTTTCTACCCATTACCGAGATTACAGATTTACGCCCTGCAGATCATGGTTTTTAGTTCGACAATCTTTGTCCTGGTGTTCTTGCCGATGGCACTGCTGGTTCACAGCATCTTGTACTTTCCTGTCCAATCCAGACCTTCCTACAAAATCCTTAATCTTTCCATTTTTTTGGCCAGCATCATTTTTTATGGTTGGGGAGAGCCTAAGTATATTTTAATTCTTTTATTTTCCACCCTTTGCAACTTTTTTTTGGCGATTCTTATCGAATCGAGCACCTCCCAGGGAAGACGCAATGGTTTTCTTACGACCGGAATCCTTATAAATCTTTTAATGCTGGCCTACTATAAATATGCCGGCTTTTTTGCCGATCTATTGCACCAGATGACAGGTGATCTTTTTTCTTCCCAAGGGGTCAGCCTCGAATTCATGCGGGGCATCATTCTGCCGATTGGCATCAGTTTCTTTACTTTTCAAGGTCTCAGCTACCTAATTGATGTACATCGCAAGATCGTGAAACCGTCATACCGTTTCACTGATTTCGCCTGCTACCTAACCATGTTTTCTCAATTGATCGCCGGCCCCATAGTCCGCTATACCGCCATCGAGACCCAGCTCAATACGCGGACTCTTTCGATTGGGCGAATGTGGAAGGGCGCCACGCGATTTGTATTCGGATTGGCCAAGAAGGTCCTGATTGCCGATACCTTGGGAAGAATAGCCGATGCGGCGTTCAATGTTTCCTCCGGTGAACTATCCGCATCGGCTGCGTGGCTCGGTATTATCTGTTACTTTTTCCAGATCTATTATGATTTCAGTGGGTATTCTGATATGGCCATTGGAATCGGCCAGATGATGGGCTTCCAATTTCCCGAAAACTTTAATTATCCCTATATATCCAAAAGTATACGCGAGTTTTGGAGACGCTGGCATATGACCCTTTCCAGTTGGTTCAGGGATTATTTGTATATTCCTTTGGGGGGGAATCGAAAAGGGAAATATCGCACGGTCTTCAATTTATTTCTGGTCTTTGCACTGTGCGGTTTATGGCATGGGGCATCCTTATCATTTTTAATTTGGGGAATGTATCATGGGATTTTCATTTGCCTCGAACGCTTCTTCCCTAAATTTACGAATCGGTTGCCATCCTTTTTTCTACATGCCTATACGACTATGGTGATATTGATTGGTTGGGTATTCTTTCGTGCCGAAGACCTTGACGCGGCTGGTGACTATCTAAAGGCGATGCTATGGGGGGCAACTAAGCAATCATATGAATCAAACGAGGTCTGGCTGCTGGCCAATGGGTATGTCTTGCCGATAACGCTTCTGGCAGCGTTCGTCTTGTCTACACCAGTGTTTCAACATTTGCATAGAAAATTTAAAAACTATTGCCTAAACGGCAAACCCGTTCCGGTCATCCTCTTGCTTTTGGGGCGGAATTGCTGGGTGTTAATCCTTTTTTTCCTTTGCCTGATGCCGCTGTACGGAGCCACTTATAATGCCTTTATTTATTTTCGGTTTTGACCCCATTTACGAATCCCGCCGTCAATCCGTCAAGGCCGCAACTAGGGTACATCCACGGGGTCAGGCCGCAGGCAGCAGGGGGACCACCCGGTCGAGCAGCGCATGGGCCAGGGCGTCCTTGGCCATCAGCGGCAGGCCTTCTTCCCGGCCGTCGCGAAAAAAAAGCGTCACGCGGTTGGTGTCCGCCGCGAAACCGGATCCGCTCTCGCCAATCCGATTGGCCACGATCAGGTCCAGATTCTTGGCCGCCAGCTTTTGACGGGCGTTGTCCTGCAGGTGCTGGGTCTCGGCCGCAAAACCCACCAGAACGCGGTTGGCTTTCTGCTCACCGATGGTTTTGAGGATATCGGTGGTGCGTTCGAATGCCACGCTCAGCCGGTCGGCTGTTTTCTTGATTTTCTGCTCGGCGGTCTGCACCGGCCGGTAGTCGGCCACGGCCGCGGTCTTGATGATGACGTCGGCCGCCGGCATCTGGGCCAGCACGCAGTCGGCCATCTCGGCGGCCGAGGTAACCCGATGGACCTCTGCCTGCAGCGGGTCGGGCAGCGCCACCGGACCGGTCACGAGAATCACCCGGGCCCCGCGCCGTATGGCGGCCTGCGCCAGGGCAAAGCCCATCTTGCCCGAGGAGGCGTTGCTCACGAAGCGCACGGGGTCGATGGTTTCCCGGGTGGGGCCGGCGGTCACCAGCACGGTTCGCGCCTTGAGATCCTGGGGTGTCAAAACGCCCGCCGCCTGCTCGAAAATGTCGGCGGGCGCGGCCAGGCGCCCGGGTCCCACCGTGCCGCAGGCCAGGCTGCCGGCATCCGGTTCCACAATCCGGTGCCCGAAACCCTGGAGGATGTCCAGGTTGTGCTGTACGGCGGGGTGCTCGTACATGTGGGTGTTCATGGCCGGGCAGATCATCACCGGCGCGGTAACGGCGAGCATGAAGGTCGTAAGCGCATCGTCGGCGATCCCGTTGGCCAGCTTGCCGATGATGTTGGCCGTGGCCGGTGCGATCACGGCCAGGTCGGTTTCCCGGGCCCAGTCGATGTGCCGGATGGAGGCATCCCCCTCCTCGAAAACCGAGGTGCAGACCGGCAGGCCTGAGAGGGCCTGGAAGGTACCGGGTCCCACGAACCACTTGGCATTGGCGGTCATGATCACCCGTACGCGCGCCTCGGCCTTGGTCAGCAGGCGCAGCAGTTCAACGCTTTTGTAGGCCGCAATACCGCCGCTCACCCCCAGGGCGATGGTTTTATTATGGAAGGGTTCATGCATAATTGTCGATCGTTGCTACCGTAAAATCCCTCAACAATTGGAACATGGGGCATCGCTAAAACACTTTGCCGGCTGGGGTTCCGATTGCAGCCGATTGAAGTGGGCTACGAAACTGCCATCGGGCGTTAGACGGATTTTGAACCGCTTCTAATTGTTCCGCATCAATCCACTGCCGGCGCTGGGCGACATGGGCGCCACGGCGATCTCCACGTAGGTGTTGAAGGATTGCTCGTTGATATTGATGATCGCGGTGCGATCCGCCTTCTGGAACACGAGGATCGAACTGGTGTTTTTGGAAGGCGACTTGAACGAGGCCAGTTCGGTCCAGTTGTCGCGCGCCATGGCGCTCTTGAAAAAGTCGATCAACGAATCGCGCTCCACATAGCCCTTCAAAGTCAGAATACCGGTGGTCAGACCCGGACCCTGGACGATGTAGGTCCGGCTGTCATCGACTTTCATCTCGCCGGGCAAAAGAATGTCCTTGAAATCACGATAAAGGTTGGCCGGCTGCGCGGACGACTCCTCGGTTGAAGACGATGACGATGAGTCGTTCGAGCCGTTCAGGGTCGTGCAGCCGGCCATACCGACGATCAGAAGGACCGCCATGGCCGCCACGATGATAATACCTTGAATCCGCCCACTGGGATTAAGCATGATAAGCCTCCGTTGGGTTGAAAAGGGGTCTTTTTTAAGGCGGCCGGGGCTGCACCGCGCTGCGAGACTGATGAATATCGCTAAAGGCAAGGGCTGTGTCGGGGAACCGCCGGGCCTAATCAGGCGCGGTGATAGAGGGCCGCCGCGATTTCCATGACATTCGAAGGGTTAGATAACATATTGAGGCGGAAATTGAAACACGCGGACCGATTTGGCCTTCGGCAGCAGCACCGGCATCCAGCTTGAACTATGATGGCCGTTCTGCTATGCGCACTTAACGCAATTTATATCGGCTCGTTCGACCCGATAACGACCGAACCACCTTTCCAAACGCCCCGTAGCTCAGTAGATAAACGGGTGCTACGGGCATTTGCCAAACGGAACATCCCGATCCTACCATTGTATGATGACATCGAACCATCAATTCAAGAGAACTGGTAACCATGGGGACCATTTCAGCAAAATATGACCTGGCTAAGGACCTGACCATTGTAACTGCGAAAGGGGTAATAACGGCAGACGATTTGCTCGACTGGGGGAACAATTACTACGAAGGGCAGATCACGTCACTGATACTATGGGATGTCACCAATGCCGATCTCTCTTCGCTCCAAGCTGATCAGCTTAGAGAAATAGCCGAAAACATGAGCCGGATATCTGAAGTACGCAAGGGCGGAAAAACGGCATTTGTTTACGATAAGCCACTTGAATATGGCATCGGCAGAATGTTCCAGGCGTATTCAGAGATTGAGGATATGCCGTTTGAAGTTCAATCCTTTCAGAGTTTCGACGAAGCCAAGGCGTGGCTTGGCGTGTAGGTTGCTCATCCAGACATAGAGGAGCGTGTCCGCTTTGCGGAACTATTCAAAACATGCATGGAAGCCCAAGGCTTCGAGTTCAATCAGTTTCTCGATTATGATCCTGCTATTGAATGGCTTTCGGCAGAGACATAGTCACCCCAACAACCCCCGACTCACCACGAAGTGCTTCA
>JASJED010000093.1 GCA_030065585.1 Desulfobacterales bacterium
ACGTAGGCTAACAGCGGCGCCACCACAAACTGGTGCAGCAGCGGCACCTCACGCCAGGCGCCGTCGGGTATGCTGGCGGCCGACTTGCGCGCGGCCTCGATCGCCACGGCGCGGCGTCCCTCCATGGTGGCCGAGTCCCACAGGAAATGAATGTTGTGGGGGTAATAGGCCAGGGGATAAACCCCCTGGGCGCGGCACTGGGTAATGTAGTCCTCGTCCGCGGCGATGGCGTCCTGGTTGCTCCGCGAGGCGTCGGCGTAACGGCCGATGCGGCGGAAGATGTGGGACGGCATGTGGACCAGGTGCCCGGCGCCGGGAGCCAGGGTCCAGAGCCTTTCGGCCGCCGCTTCCGCCAGTTCGGGGCGCGCCAGCTCGACCGTGTGGATGTAAAGATGGATCGCGCCGGGATGGTTGGGATTGTTCGCCAACACATCTTCCAGCACCCGCATGACTTCTATGGTTTCCGGATAGGGACGATGGTCGCGTGTCCAGTAGTCCCAGGGGCGCAGGTCCATCACGGATTCGGCATACAGCGTGGCCGCATCCAGATCGTCGGGATAGCGGATGCTCAGGGCGCGCATGGCCTCCATGTAAGCCAGATCCAGCGCCCGGCGGTCGTTTTTCACGACGCCGTCATAGCGTGTCGCCAGCGCATCGATGTAGGCCCGTTCCTTTTCCGAAACTTTGGGCTTGAGGGCCAGGGCCTCTTTCACCAGTGCATGGGTCTGGGGTTCATTCTCGGGGTTCATGGTCATGTTGATGTTGGGCCCCAGCACCAGGGCCATGCCCCAGTAGGCCATGGCGCAGTCGGGATCCAGGCGGGCCGCCTCGGCGAAAGATCGATGGGCCTCGGCATGGTTGAACCCGTAGGCCAGCATCAGCCCCTGGTTGATGAAGAGTTGGGCGCGGGCCGATTGGGTCGTGACCGGAAAACGATGCTCGCCTAAATTCTGAAGACGCGGGGCCGTCTGCCCTGGCACGGTAGTGGACGCGACGTCCTGTTGCGGGTCTGTCGTGGCGCGGGCCGTTGCCGTGTAAATTAAGGTGACAACCGCCACCAGTAATACCAATGACGAAAATATGTTCGGGGTGCTCCTTGATGTGTTCATGATTGCCCCTCCTCGGTACCCGCTAAGACGACACCCCGGCCGGCAGGTTCGGCAGGACGGTGTCATCCGAGGGCCTATCGTGTTGGTCTTCCCCGCGGTTGAAAAACCGGCAAGGCTAACCATCTCGGTTTATGATTGGATCGACTCCGATGATCCCCATTGTATGGCGGCGTGGCAATCCGAGGTGGACGATCAATGGCCGGGAGCGGCTGGTTTCGCAAGAACAAGCAGACGCGGTATGAGAAACGACCCGCAGCGAACGCAAGAGCAATTGAGGGGTATCAGCATATGGAGCCTGGAATAATTACCAGGGTAGGACCATTTGACGTCATTGCAAGGTTGCTGTTCGAAAGAACCCATTCTGAAAGCAACCGTAACTCGCCCGGTGGGTTGATATTGTCAGGACACCACGAAACAAATATCGGTGATATACCCCCCATCCCTCTATCAAAAAGCGCTTAGTTGATATTCTCGTCAGAATGATAATTATCTATTTGTAAAGATTTACATCGAAAATGAATAATAAAGACGAGGAGCGCTACCAATGAATAAATATGACTGTAAATCAGAAAAAGTATCCAGCCGTACCGTGGGGGTGATTATGCTGGCCCTGGCCGTTATTCTCGGGGGGATCGGCGGCGTCATCATTCCCGTCCTGGGTTTCGTATTCGCCGTTCCGCTGTTGGTTTTGGCCGGTCTGTTCTTCTTTGCTCCCGAAACCAAGGTATGCCGGCTGATACTGGAAAAGAACGGATAACGATAACCGCTTGTTGAAATATAGCTAACGAATTTTTAAAAAAGGTCTGTGGGCACCCTTGCCCACAGGCCCTTTATTTTTTTCCCGCACGCGATCCCCATTCCCGCCTTCCTGGCGGAGTTTTGAAATAGCGCCAAGTGCCTTTCATCATGTGCATGGCTTTGTTCCCACGATTGCAAGACAACCCTTGACAATCTAAATTAGTTAAACTTAATCTCTCCCGACGTTTTCAACCGTCCTACCTCGCCAGGATCCGCCGCAAGGATTTTGGATGGCCGCAAAACCAAGCATCACCTCATCGTAGATGATGAGATGGTTTTCGATAAGCATAACTAACAAACCCATCCGGCGACTTCAGGTTCCGGAGCCCTTTCGCGAAAGGTGATGACCCCCAGAACGCACCTGCAGTTGACGGATAACGGCCTTCGATTACCCAGGCACGACCCTGCCGGCCATTAACCCCACAAGGAGGAGCTGATGAATCTACAGAAAGCCAATGCCAACGAAGCCCTGCAAACCAAGAACCGTTCGCGCGATGTGGCGCCCCAATCCGGGATCTGCAGCCGCTGCCTGGACGGCTGCAAGGGCAACTGCGATCTATTCCAGGCGACTTTCCGCGGTCGTGAACTGCTCTATCCCCAACCCTTCGGCAGTGTTACCGCCGGGGCCGACAAGGATTACCCGGTGGACTACTCCCATCTCAACATCATGGGCTACGCCTTGGGCGCCAAAGGGGTTGCCGCCGATCCGGATCATGCCACCTTTCCGACGGTCAGCACCGAAACCGTCTTCGGAACGACAAACAAGGTCAAGATGAAGGTGCCCATTTTCACCGGTGCGTTGGGCAGCACCGAAATCGCCCGTGTCAACTGGGAACACTTTGCCATCGGGGCCGCCATCAGCGGGATCAGCCTGGTCTGCGGGGAAAACGTCTGCGGGATCGATCCGGAGCTCGAGTTCGGCCCGGACGGCAAGGTCGCCAAGTCGCCCGAGATGGATCGCCGGGTGGAACTCTACCGCCGCTACCGCGAAGACTACGGTGACATCCTGGTGCAGTTGAACGTGGAGGATACCCGAAACGGCGTGGCCGAATACGTCCTGGACAAACTGAACGTGGAGACCATCGAGCTCAAGTGGGGCCAGGGGGCCAAATGCATTGGCGGCGAAATCAAGGTCAACTCCCTTAAACGGGCCATCGAGCTCAAGAAACGCGGCTATATCGTCACCCCCGATCCGGAGGACGCGGCCAACCAGGCGGCCTTCAAGGCCGGCCCCCTGAAGCAGTTCGAGCGCCATTCCCGCCTGGGGTTCATCGACCAGGAAGGTTTCATGCAAGAGGTGGAGCGGCTGCGCGGCCTAGGCGCCAAGCGCGTAACCCTCAAAACCGGTGCCTACCCCATGCGCGAACTGGCCATGGCCATCCGCTGGTCCAGCGACGCCGGTATCGATCTTTTGACCATCGACGGCGCCCCCGGCGGCACCGGTATGAGTCCCTGGCGCATGATGACCGAGTGGGGCGTTCCGGCCCTGCACCTGCATGCCATGGCCTATGAGCTCTGCGAACGGCTGGCGCAGAAGGGCCGGCCCGTGCCCGACATCGCCTTTGCCGGCGGTTTTTCCGGTGAAGACCATGTGTTCAAATCCCTGGCCCTGGGCGCCCCCTACTGCAAGGCCGTCTGTATGGGCCGCGCCCTGATGATTCCGGGGATGGTGGGGAAAAACGCCGACAAATGGCTGCGCGGTGAGGACGGCGGCCTGCCCTCGACCGTTTCCAAGTATGGCTTCACCAAGGAAGAAATCTTCATGAACTACGAAACCCTCAAGGAAAAATACGGGTCCGAGGTGGACCAACTGCCCCTGGGGGCCATCGGCATCTACAACGTGGCCGACAAGATCAAGGTCGGTCTGCAGCAGTTGATGGCCGGCGCACGCAGCTGGGGGGTCGAACACATCACCCGCCGCGATCTGGCCTCCCTGACCCCGGAATGCGCCCAGATCACCGGCATTCCGTTCATCATGGATGCCTACCGGCAGGAAGCCCTGGAAATCATCGACGCCTGAAGCCCAAACCATTCTATGTCAGCGGGAGGTTATCATGACGGATGTCGTCAAACGGCTAAAGCATAGCGATCCGCACGAGAAGGAATTTCACCAGGCGGTAGCGGAGATCGTCTCATGGGTGAAGCCGGTCCTGGACCGCCGCCCCGATTTTGCCCAGCAGGCCCTTTTGGAACGGCTGGTCGAACCGGAGCGCAGCGTGGTCTTCCGGGTGCCCTGGATGGACGACAGCGGCCAGGTACAGGTCAATCGCGGCTACCGCGTGGAGATGAACAGCGTTCTGGGGCCCTACAAAGGGGGATTGCGCTTTCATCCTTCGGTCAGCCTGTCAACTTTCAAGGCCTTGGCCTTCGAGCAGATCTTTAAAAACGCCCTGACCATGCTGCCCATCGGGGGTGCCCGGGGGGGGAGCGATTTTGAGCCCAAGGGTAAATCGGACAATGAGGTGATGCGCTTCTGCCAGAGCTTCATGGCCGAACTGGCCCACCACATCGGGCCCGATATCGACGTGCCCGGCGGCGGCATGGGCGTGGGGTTGCGCGAGATCGGCTATCTCTTCGGCGCCTATCGCAAGCAATCCCGGG
The DNA here is from genome assembly GCA_030065585.1 of Desulfobacterales bacterium. Classification (GTDB taxonomy): domain Bacteria; phylum Desulfobacterota; class Desulfobacteria; order Desulfobacterales; family UBA5852; genus JABZFP01. Next base: position 4,509 of record JASJED010000093.1, read on the forward strand.
AGCATTCGGCGGTCATCACCGGCAAGGGGCTGGATTGGGGCGGCAGCCAGATTCGCCTGCAGTCCACAGGCTACGGGGTGGTCTACTTTGCGGCCGAAGCGCTGTCCACGCGCAACCGCGCCCTGGAAGGCCAACGCTGCCTGGTGTCCGGCGCCGGCAACGTGGCCCAGCACACCGTCGAAAAAATCATCGCCTTGGGCGGTAAGGTCCTGACCATGTCGGACACGTCCGGCTTCATCTTCGACGAAGAGGGGATCGACGCCGGCAAACTGGCCTTCATCAAGCGCCTGAAGAACATGAAGCGGGGCCGCATCCGCGAATACGTGGATAAATATTCCGAAACCCAGTATGTGGAGGCCGACCACAGCCTCGATCACAACCCCCTGTGGAACCATAAGGCTGACTGCGCCTTCCCCTGTGCCGCCGAAAACGAAATCAACGCCCGCGACGCCACTAACCTGGTGAACAGCGGCGTCAAGCTGGTATGCGAGGGGGCCGATCTGCCGTCCACCCCCGAGGCCATCGACATTTTCCTGGACAGCGACATCCTCTACGCACCGTGCACGGCGACCAATGCCGGCGGGGTGGCCATCGCTTCCCTGGAAATGTCGCAAAACCGCATGCTCCTCAACTGGTCGGCCCAAGAGGTCGACACGCGGCTCAAGACGGTGATGAAGAATATCCACCACCAGTGTCTGGATACGGCCGCGGATTACGGCCAGCCGGGCAACTACGTGATGGGGGCCAATATTGCCGGGTTTACGCGGGTGGTCAACGCCATGTGGGATCAGGGCCTGATCTGATGGCCGTGGGCGGCGACGCCCGGCAAGAGGTAGCCGCCTGTGGGGTTTCCGCGGGCTTCAGACGTTGAGTTTCAGCCAGAGCAGACGGGCGGTTTCGCGGCCGGGATTTTTCCAGCAAGAGGGTGTGTCGGCCGTGAGATAGACCAGGTCGCCTTCCGTCAGCACATGGGTTTGCTCGCGGATGACTACCTCGAGACGGCCGGCCATGAGATAACCGGCTTCTTCGCCCTTATGGGCGAAGAAATGGCGCGGGATTGTTTGTCGTGCCTGGATGTCGATCAGGAAAATCTCAGCGCCGGCATCGAAACCCGACGGCAGCAGACGGCGGGCGGTTATAACGTCAGCAGGGAAATCATCCATCGCCATGGCATCACCAGAACCCTGAAAAACCGCCGGGCGGGCGGCGCGGCCCTGGTGAGCAAAGAAGGCGTTCAAGTCTACCGCCAGAATTTCGGCCATTTTGACCAGAGCCGGCAGGGACGGGTAGATCAGATTGCCCTCGATCTGTGAAATGGTGCTGGGGGTGACGCCGATGCCCCGGGCCAGCGCTTTCTGGCTCAAGCCTTTGGCCTTGCGCAGGGTTTTCAGCCGTGCACTCAGATTGAGTTTCCCCAGGGTCTGCTGATCGCTTTCAAAATGCACCCTCTCGGCTTCGCTCCAGAAGAGTAAGGGCTTGTTGCGATGAATGGGTTTGCGCCCCTGGGCCTTGACGATGGAGAGGGTCGATTTACCTCGTTTGAGGGTGAGATCCATGACCACCTGAGCGATTTTGTTGATATTGGCCCGCAGACGGGGGGTGTGGGCTTCCCGCTCAATGATCCAGTAGGCGATGGTTTCAAGTTCATAAAGACGCGGACAGGCCCGGGAGTAGAAGCGCAGCACCTGGGCCTCGCTGTCCCAGAGCTCCTGCATGCCGGTGAGGCTCTCGAAAACCAGGCGCACGTCTCCTGAGAGCGTTTTGTGAATCGCGTAGACCTCCCGGATCACCTGGCCCGGTTTCTCCGGTTCGGCCACTTTAATCACCTGGCAGGCCGCCCGGTGGTCGTCCTGGTCGTAAAATTGGTTGAAAAGCGCCGAATTCTCACCCTTCCCGCAGGTAAAGCAGTCGAGAATCGTTAGGCGCGGATGGTCGGCCAGGGGCCCCAGGTCCTGCAGAAGGGTTTTGGGCGAGCGGTCGAAACTGATGTAAATCAGGGCTTTGTCGGCGGCCAGGGAAGCCTTCAGAAAGTTGATTGCAAAGGGGGGGGCCAGGCTGCCGGCCGCATCGTACCAGATGACATTGTCGCCGATGGCAAGCCCCCCGAGTTGTTGATCAAGGGCGGCAATGCCGGTTGTCAGGGTTTGATCTGCAGGGTTCATGGCCTGGGGCGCCTGGGTGTCCTAAGGTGGTTAGCATATCGATTGCCGGTCCGGCATCTATCGGCAATCCCTTTCAAAGTCAAGTCGGCCGCCTGCTGATCGACGGTTGTTTCTAGTACAGATACCGTACCCCCACCATCAACCAAAAAAGATAAGTAACGGCTGAAAAAAGCGTGCTGGCCGAAATGGCCGCCACCGCAAAATCAGCATCGCCCTGCATCTCTTTGGACATCACATAGGTCACCGTGGCGGTGGGAGCCGCCAGGAGGATCAAGCCCGGAACGCAGTCGGCGGCCGATAACTGAAAAAACCGGTAGAGAAGCAGACCGGCGCCCGGCAGGATGATCAGCTTGATCAAAACGGCCGTCAGGATGGTGCGCAGGTTTTCCCGCATGACCGTGATTGACAGGTAGTACACCAGGCGATTGGCCGGGCCCAGGAAATCGGGTGGCATGAAGCCTCGTTTGCGTGCCTGCCAACCCAGCAGGACAATCGCAAAAACAGGAATGATGGTGGAGAAGACTTCCGTCATCTTGATTGTCCCGACTTGCAAGCAATGAGGATTTTAACCATGGGCCCTCGCTGGTGGTGGCGCCGCCGAGCGGCGCAGGCCCGTACAACACCGGGACAGGAATCGTCCGATCTATTTTAAAGGACGGCCTCGTAAAAAGTCCGATCCACCCGAGGCGAATAAATATCGGTGTTACGCGTCAGCCCTCGTCACGGCAGCGTACTGTAAGTACGCTTCATTCCTCGGCATCTGCTGCCGCATCTCGAACTTTTTCCGAAACTGATCATGATTATTTACGAAACCATCTTAAAGGCGGGCTGAAGAAAATGGTGGCGGGGATTTTGGGCCTCAGAGCTGGTAATCTTCCCCCAGCACCATTCGGCCGATTTGCAGCCGCTCCTGGGGCGGCGGAGCGCTGTCCGACCAGACGATACCTTGGGCCACCGTGCGTTCGACCGCAAATTCCGTGTCCTTGCGGCACTTGAGGCAGACCAGCTGCTCCAGATTGCGCGTCGGCGGTTGTCCCGAGAGGTGGTAGCGGCACGCCACCGTCCGGCCCACTTGGGAAATACCGCAGAACTGCATGCAGCCACAATCGAGTTTGCGATACGAAACGCCCACAAGCTCGTGGTCTTCGTCCATGATCCGTTGGCAAATATTGCGGTAGGCTTCACTCATACCCTTACTCCCTGGGAAAAGAGCGGTTATAATTCTTCGGCCGCAAACAAAACGATACGATGCTCGGCCAGTACCCGGGCCGCGTGATCCAGGTCTTCAAACTTGAAAATCATGGCCGCCTTGGTGCTGACACAATGTACCGCGGCATAGGTGTACTTCAATTCCAGACCTTCTTTCTCGAGAACGTCCAGAATACGATAGAGCCCCCCGGTACGGTCGTCCACCTCGACGGCCAAGACCTCGTCGGTCTTGACGCTGAGGCCGCGGTTTTTAAGCACGCTGACCGCCTGGTCGGTGTCGTCGACGATCATCCGCAGGATTTTATAGGGGGTGCTGCTGTGCCCAACCAGCGAGTGCGCCCGGATATTGATGCCGGCTTCGTTGAATAGCTCCGTAATCTCCTTGAAGCGCTCCAAGGCCCTTTCCATGAAAACCGAAGTCTGACGAATGCGCATCGTCGCCCTCCTATCGACAAGCATGCTGGGCATGCTGCCCGGTAGCCGCCCAACCCAAGGCATTGAGATGGGCAGCGGCCGGCAAGTTATCGGGTCGCTCGACATTCATACACTTTTTTGGCGGCGGTTTAAAGTCGTTGGCCCCGGATCAAACGGTGCGCGGATTATCTCGCCCTTTCGTTATTTCACAATTTCGTCGGTAACCACCCTCCAATTTTACAAATTTGTATGCATGCTCACCGATTCTATCTCCGGAAAATGGACACAACGAATTGAAAATATTTACCATCGAGATATTATCCAAATAGCGGGTAGCGTGGCACGACATTTGTTAAATAAGGAACGATGCAGTTTGTTCCCACCGGAGACGACCGGTTGACATCACGACTTCCGGCGGCCGCAATTAACCGCCGACACCGAGAATCGATAATCGATGGCCCTGCCGCCATCGGGGAGACCCACATGACTGAACGCGCCAAGCCGCCCCGGACCGCTACCGCTGCCGACATTAAAACCTACACCTGCTATGGCTGCGGGAAAAAGATCCACACGGCCGAGGAAATCATCGAAAACGAACACGCCGAATACTGCGAGACCTGCTACCGTGACAAGTATTTCTATCATACCACCAACGGCGGCAAGGGCCTGGAACGCAATCGCTGTTAGAACCGACCGCCAATGGTCGGCGAGCGCGGCACGGAACCGGACCGCCCCCATCCATCCCTTCCGGCAACCTCGCCGCCTGATGGCAACATGACGGTACGTCGTTCGACGGCAGCGCCGTGGGCCAGTTCTTCCTCACAAAATTCATTTGACACACAAAAGGACATTACCGGATAATGCCCGGCGATCCATTGCCCGGCGGACGGGACGTTTACGCCATGCACGCGTATCAGGACCCGGCACGGCGACAGCTTTCCCCGCGAAGGGAAGCTTTTTTTAACAGCGCGGTAATCGTCCCGGACCGGACTTTTTACGACTTCAGCGATTATCGGCCAATTCCGGGACTTCATCTGTAATGCACAAAACCGGGCCAAACGACGTTTCATCCACACCCTCGCCCCACGGTATTCAATCATCCGCGGCCGCCAGGCGCCCGATCGACCGCTCCAAGATGTTTCTGGCCTTAGTGGCGGGCCTGCTTCTGACCGCCGCCTTTCCCCGCGCCGGTATTTTCGTCCTGGCCGGGCTGGGTTATGTGCCGCTGCTGCTGGCCTTGCGCGACGTCGGCCCATGGGACGGTTTGCGTCTGGGGTTGATCACCGGTCTGGCCCACGCCATCTCCCTGCTCTACTGGATCGCCCACACCATCACCACCTACGGCCATGCCCCCATGATCACCGCTCTCGGGATTCTGCTGCTGTTGTGTACCTATGTCGCCCTCTACACGGCGATCTTTGCCGCCCTGGCCGTCTATGCCGTTCGCTCCCCCCTGGTGATGCCGATCGCCCTGCCGGCCCTTTTGACGGCGCTGGAATTCCTGCGCGGCCATCTGCTGACCGGATTTCCCTGGGGATTTCTGGGACATTCGGTCTATACCTTCCGGCCCCTGATTCAAATTGCGGATGTCACCGGCGTTCACGGGATATCGTTCGTCCTGATGCTGGTCAATTGCACTATCGGCATGCTGATTCTGGCGCGCGGCGGCAAAAACTGGCAGGGTCAACCGATCAACCGCCGATTGGCATCGCGGTGGGGACTGGCGACCCTGGCCATCCTGACGGCTACCATGATTTACGGCTTCGTGCGCATGGGTCAGGTCGCGCGCCAAACGCAAGCCGCACCCAAGGTGCACGTGGCCGTCATTCAAGGCAACATCCCCCAGGCCGTCAAATGGGATCCCGCCTTTCAGATTGCGACCACCCAGAAATACATTCGGTTCTCCCAGCAGGCGGCGGCCGAGCATCCCGACCTGGTGGTCTGGCCCGAAACCGCCACCCCGTTTCACATGCATCACAACAAGGTGCTGACCAGCATGGTCCGCCGCGGTGTCAAATCGGCCGGCACATCCTTTCTCATCGGCAGCCCCTTCTTCATCCGCCGGAATGACCGGGTGGACTACTTCAACAGCGCTTTTCTGCTGCATCCCGACGGCGACAATAGCGCCCGCTACGACAAGGCCCACCTGGTGCCCTTCGGTGAGTACGTTCCGCTGCGTCGCTGGCTGCCCTTTGTGGGTAAACTGGTGGCCCAGGTGGGCGATTTCGTGGCCGGACCACCAGGGCAGGTCCTGGGATGGCAGAAACACCGGTTGGCGCCCCTGATCTGCTATGAAGCCATCTTTCCCGAGTTGACCCGGGCCGCCGCCCGCAACGGCGCCGACCTGCTGATCAACCTGACCAACGATGCCTGGTACGGCCGCACCAGCGCCCCCTATCAGCACCTGAGCCTGTGTGTTTTCCGGGCGGTCGAGAGCCGGCGCAGCTTCATCCGCGCGGCCAACACCGGTATCAGTGGTTTCATCGATCCTTCCGGCCGGATCACGTCGCCCACCGGCCTTTTCGTGGATGCCGTGATCAGCCGGGAAGTGGCGGCCCTGACGACCCCCAGTGTCTATACCCGCATCGGGGATGCCTTCGCCTGGATTTGTCTTCTGGCTGTGGGGCTGATGATCGGCGCGGTCGTGGTCATGCGCCGCCGCCCTCGTCAGTGAACCCCGCCGCTCGACGGCCGCCGGCAACCGATTGCTGAGGGAAACGCCTCCCCCCGGCCCGCGCGGATAACCGCTTGAAGATCCCCAGCGCCTGGATTATATTCATTTTTACAACGCTGCTGATCGTCGTCGACCATGGCCGCCGGCAGAGCGTTCGACCCATTAAAAAGGAGAAACCGCCCATGGCTTCCGAGATCAAACAAACCCTGCAGGACGTCCGCCGCCGACTCGAACAGATCAAGGAGTATCTTTGACCTGCCTGCCCTTGAACGACGCCTCCAGGAACTGGAAAGCATCATTGCCGGACCCGGCTTCTGGGATGCCCCCGAAAAGACCAAGCCCCTTCTGAAAGAGCGCACCGCGATCGCCGACAAGCTTGACCGCTTCAAAAACCTGCAACAGGAGATCGAGGACAACGGCGAGCTGCTGGAGATGGCCTTGGAAGAGTCGGACGACGATACCCTGTCCGAAATCGAGGTTGGTCTGCAGGACCTCGACGCGGGCATCGCGAAGTTTTCCCTGAGCCTGATGCTCGACGGGCAAAACGACGGCAGCAATGCGATCGTCTCCATCAATGCCGGCGCCGGCGGCACCGAAGCCCAGGACTGGGCCGAAATGCTCTTTCGCATGTATGCCCGCTGGGTGGAGCGCCACGGCTACCAATCGGATATCATCGATTTTCAGCCCGGCGACGAAGCCGGCATCAAGAGTGTCACCTTCATGGCCGCGGGAGAAAACGCCTACGGTTATCTGAAATCCGAGCGCGGCGTCCACCGCCTGGTGCGGATCTCGCCCTTCAATGCCAGCGGCAAACGGCATACCTCGTTTGCCTCGGTGTTCGTCTACCCGGAGCTCGACCAGGAAATCAACGTCGACATCGAGGAGAAGGACCTGCGGGTCGATGTTTTCCGTGCCAGCGGCGCCGGCGGCCAGCATGTCAACAAGACCAGCAGCGCCGTGCGGATTACCCACCTGCCCAGCGGCATCGTGGTGCAGTGTCAGCAGGAGAAATCCCAGCACCGCAACCGCGACCTGGCCATGAAGGTGCTCAAATCAAGGCTTTACGAGCAGGAAATGCAGAAACAGGAAGCCGAGATGCAGAAAGTCCACGACAGCAAGGACGATATTGCCTGGGGCAGTCAGATTCGCTCCTATGTCCTGCATCCCTACCAGATGGTCAAGGACCACCGCATCAATCTGGACATCGGCAATGTGAACGAGGTACTGGACGGCGGGCTGGATCCCTTCATCGACGGCTGGCTGTTGTCGCAACGCAAGGAACGGCGTTAAGCGCATGGCAGCCCCTAAAACGATGCGAGCGACGGTCGATGCCAGCCCACAGGACCCCGCGCCGCCGCGGCCGGAACCCGGGGTCGATGCCGAAGCCATTCTCAAAGAGGCTCTGGGCTCGACCTCCCGATGCTACGCGATCGTCCGGCGCCACGGCGAGCAGGTGGCCCGGCGAGCCTTGCAGGCAGCGGCCGGACTGGTGGATCAGCGGCCGGATGAGGGCTTTCTTTACGAGGCCGCCCTCCTGCACGATATCGGCATTTACCTGACGGACACCCCGCAACTGGACTGCCAGGGTCCGCACCCCTATATCCGGCATGGCATCCTGGGCCGCCGCCTGCTGGAGAAGCGCGGCCTGCCGCGGCACGCCCTGGTGTGCGAACGGCACGTGGGCATCGGCATCACGACCGAGGAGATCAGCAAACGCAACCTGCCCTTGCCGGCGCGGGACATGTGCCCCGTGAGCATCGAAGAAAAACTGATCTGCTATGCCGACAAGTTCTATTCCAAGGACAGCGGGCGCCTGACCGCAGAAAAGAGCTTCCCGGAAGTCGTCCACAAGCTGAGGCGCTACGGGCAACGCCAAACGAAAACCTTCATCCGGTGGGCCGAACGCTTCGAAGGCCTGGTCCTCGATCAGGATGATCGATTAAAATGATCGCCGCCTAACAATAGGACAACGGGAGGCATCGGGCAGCCCGCGAAGAAAGGCGTATCAATCTGTTTGGGTGTTAGCTTTTGTCCCCTTTGTCCCGCGCCGAGCATCGACGCGGCGGGCGGGAAAAGCGGGACACGGGCGTTTTCTTTTGGTTCGTTTTCTTTCACGGGAAAGAAAATGAACAAACCTAACCTTAAAATAATTATCTGGATCGGTAGAACTTCACCGCTTACGCCACCAGCGGTGGATGGATCAGGTAAAAACGAAGGCCAGAGTAACCTTGGATCTACGCGCCGCACTTCGCTTTTATTTCATCACCGACGAGCAGGCCGTTGGCCAGTCCCTCTTCGACCAGGTGCGCGCGGCGCTCAGGGGCGGCGCCACCTTCATCCAGTACCGGTGTAAAAACTTTATCAGCGACCGGTACGCCGAAGCCGCCGCGATTCGCGATCTGTGCCGTCTAAACCGCGTGCCGTTCGTGGTCAACGATCATCTGCTGCTGGCCCGGGCCATTAACGCCGACGGGGTTCATCTGGGACAAGACGACGATTCGCCGGCCACGGCCCGGCAGATCCTGGGCCCCCGGGCGATCATCGGCATCTCCGTTTCCAATCGGGAAGAACTGACCCGCACCGATCTGGCCCCCTGCGATTACGTGGGCAGCGGCCCGGTTTTTGCGACCGGCACCAAGGCCGACGCCAAACCGGTGCGGGGCCTGGCGGGACTCAAGGAAATCGTGGACAGCGTTTCCCTGCCGGTGGTGGCCATCGGCGGGATCGACGCCGCCCGAACGCCCGACTGCCTGGCCCAGGGAGCCGCCGGTGTGGCCGTGATCAGTGCCGTCGCCCGATCCGAAGATCCCCAAGCGGCCGCGGCCCGCATGGCCGCCGCCTGCGGCTGCCGCCCACGCGACACCCTGGCCGCTGCCTGGCAGAGCGAATTCGACCTGATCCGCCGCCTCGTGGCTCCGGCCCTGCCAAGCTACGCGGATCACCCGACGCTGGTCCCGCCGGGTGACGACGCCGCCCGCTTGGATGCCCTGAACAACCCAGTTATCTCCACCGACACCCTGCGGGAGGGGGTTCACTTCCACATGCCATGGCAGCCACCCGAAGCCATCGGCGAAAAAGCCGTGGAGGTAACGCTGAGCGATCTGGCCGCCTGCTACGCTAAGCCGGTCAGCCTGTTCGTCAACCTGGGCCTGCCGGCCACCCTGGCCGAAGCGGACATCACCCGTCTCTACGACGGCCTGCACGCCGCTCTCGATCGGCACGCCTGCCGCCTGGGCGGCGGCAACATCGCCCGGGCGCCGGTGTTGAGTCTGGACCTGTTCGCCGTGGGCCAGGGTCGCGCGGCGCTCTTTCCCCGCCGCGGCGCTGCCCGGCCCGGCGAGGGCCTCTATACCACCGGTCCGCTGGGGCTGGCACGCTGCGGGCTCAAAGCCCTGATGCAAGGGGACCACCGTTTTCCCCAACTGGTGGAGCGATTTCTCCGTCCCCGCGCCCGCTTCGATGCCGCAAACGTGCTGGCCGACCACGGCATCACCTGTGTCATGGATATCAGCGACGGACTGGCCGGCGACGCCGCCCACATCGCCCGGGCCGCCAATCTATCCATCCATTTGACCGCCGAAAGGGCGGCCGGACATCCCGAACTCCAGCGCTTCTGCGCCGCCTACCACCTCGATCCGCACAAAGAAGCGCTGGCCGGCGGCGAAGACTACGAACTGCTCTTCAGCTGCCCTCCCGAAACTTTCGCCGCCATCAAAAAACTTCTGCCCGAAGCTTGTACGGTTGGTCACCTGTCACCATTCGACGGCGAATACCTCCCGGGCTTGCCCGAGCGGATCCATTCCTTTCAGCATGGCTGAAATATCCTTACCTAACCAATAAAATAATCCGGCCCTATTGCAATCGTTTAAATTTGGCTTATTTTGACGATTAGTATTGATTCAGTCATGAAGAGCGGCGTTAGGGAACTGGCCCGATGATCGCCCAGCAACCTTATCCTGAAGGTGCTAATTCCAGCCCAGACGGGAACCATGTGGTCTTGATGACAAGGGAAACCCTCCTCGCGTTTTCGCGGCGTTTCACATCACCTTGACCCACCAATTGATCGAACTGAAGGACTGAACGCTTCAAAGCGAGATAACCAAGTACCGTACGACCATTGACGTCCGGATTCAAAGCGGCCCCGGACAGGGAAGCCTGCTGTGCCGGCAACCGTTACCGACCGTTCGGTGAAGGGCCGGCGACGGCGTTTCCGCGCTAAGGGGTTCCGCAATGGCTCGGGTGATGACAACGGTCATCTAGAAGGTTTGGAAGCCGCTTACCGGCAGACACAGACGGGAGATGGATGCAATGAAAAGGACGGTTTTTGTATATTCGGGGGAAGGCACCCATAGCAGCGAAACCCCATCCAGGCTGTTGAAACAATCCTCACGCTGGTCCCAGATCGAAGACATCTTGAAGGCGACCCTGAAATTGGACCTCGAGCAGTTGTGGCTCAACGAAATTGGCAAGCACCAATGTCCACACAGCCCATTGCTCACGGTGGTATCGCAGGTATGCCTGTCCGAAATCTGGTCGCGTTGGGGGTATCGCCCGGACGTCGTGATCGGGCACAGCACCGGCGAACTGGCGGCCGCCTACCAGGCGGGATTGTATACGCTGGAAGACGTTCTCATGCTGGCCTATCGGATCGGCGAAATCGCGGCCAAGCTAGATGGTGTCATGCTCCATGGCCGGTTAACCGATTCGCAGATTGAACATTTAGCGGTCAATCTCTCCTCGTACAACTTCATCATCGATGATGAAAAACATGTCACCCTGAGTGGCTATGCGGATGAAATGGAGACCTTTCTCCAGGCCCATCCCGATTTTGTCAAAATGCGACTGCCCCACCCCTGGCATCATCCGGATTATGGCCGCTTCGTCGATCTACTCGCGCCCGTGGCCTCCAAACCGGTTGAAGCCGGGCGTTTCGTATCAGGGGTCACTTCTGCGTTTGCGACCCGTCTGGCCGACGACCACTGGCGCCATTGGCTGGTCAAACCCATTGATTTCATCCGATCCGTTGAGGCCCTCCGAGAACGCTACGGCGATGATGATCTGGACATTATCGAAATCGGTTTCCACCCGGTCTTGGCGCACTGTTTTCGCGATTTCCGCAGCGCCACCCACGTGTCCTCGATGTTTCGCGGCGAGGATGATGTTCGCTGGATTCTTTTTCAGAGGAGAAAACTTGATCCGGAAGCATTGGTGGCCAAGTTGCACGAGGCCAGCCAGGCCGTCAAACCCCAGTTGGATTTCGACACGCCCCTGGCCTACCAGGGGCTGGGCTCGCTCGAATTGACCCGTTTGTCGGTTGAACTGCAACCTTTTTTCCCTACACTCGCCCCGCATGATTTTTTTCGCTACAAAACCATTGATCAGCTAATCGAGGAATTCGGTGCCGAAAAAGCCAAGGCGGTCGCGCCAACCACCAGCCGGACCTTTCGTCACAACGAGGTCGCGATTGCCGGTATGAGCTGCCGCTTCCCGTCCTCCGTGGAAACCCCCGCGCAGTTCTGGGAGATGCTGGTCAGCAGCGCGGACCAGGTCAAGACCGAAGCCGGGCGGGCAGGTTCCGAAGCAGGATTCTTAAACAATTCCGTAACCCGGTTCGACCACCAATATTTCAATATTGCTGCGGCCGAAGCGCGGACGATGGACCCTCAGCAGATTCTGGCCCTGGAGCTGACCGAAATGCTCTGGCAAGATGCGGGCATCGACCCGGAAACGCTCGATAAAAGCCGCGTGGGGGTCTATATGGGGGTCTGGAGTCAGGAATATCGGGGGGATCGATCATCCGTTTATTATCCGACCGGAACCAATCCAAGCATTGTCGCCGCCCGCATCAGCTATCATTACGATCTGCGGGGACCGAGTTGGGTGTCCAATACCGCCTGCTCCTCGTCGTTGGTGGCTGTCCACTATGCGGCCAAAGATATCGAAGCCGGCCGTATCGACTATGCCATCGCCGGTGGCGTCAACATGCTCCTGGATGAAGCGTTTACCGTCAATATGGCGAACTCGGGATTCCTGTCCCGGGATCATCGCTGCAAAGCCTTCGATGATAGCGCCAATGGTTACGTGCGTGCCGAAGGCGGCGGACTGGTCCTGCTGGTCAACAAGGATCTGGTCGACAACCACTATGGCGAAATCGCCGGCTCGTCCGTTAACCAGAACGGTCGCCGCTCACAGGTGATCACCGCCCCCCATTCGGAAGCCCAGGAAGAACTGATCATTACGGCCTGTCAGGAGGCGGGAATCCAACCCAGCGATATGGCTTACATCGAATGCCACGGCACCGGGACTAAAATCGGAGATCCCATCGAGATTACGGCGATTCAGAATACGGTCGCCAAGAACCGCACAACGCCTTGCTATATCGGTTCGGTTAAAGCCACTATCGGACATCTGGAATCCGCGGCCGGCATCGCCGGTCTGATCAAATCCATTGCCGTCTTGAACTATGGGACGATCCCGCCCAATCTGCACTTTCATCAACCGAACCAGTACATCGATTTCGAATCCCATCACATCGAAGTGGTCGCCCGGGAAACGCCCATTGATCAAGAAGCGATTATCGGGGTCAGCAGTTTCGGATTCGGCGGCACCAACGCCCATGTCATCGTCAAAGGCGTGGAAGATAGCGTCCGTAAACCGATTCAGCCCCAAGCAGTTCCGTTCAACAGGGAGCAGGCCACGGTGTTGGCCCCGTACCTTCGCCTGGTGGATGCCGACGGAGCTGTCTCCAAGCCTGCGGCGGAGACCGACCCGGTCGAAACGGAGGTCCGCCACCTCATCCGCGAGCTGTTTCACAGCCTGACGAAGATTGAAGATATCGATCCCGAGCTGGAATTGATCGAGCAGGGGCTTGATTCCATGAGTGCCACCGAACTCATCAATCAACTCGAAAACCACTTCAAGATCGAGATCGAGCCGGACATCCTTTTCGAATACGCCCTTTTCGAGCAGTTCGTCGAAGAAATCGAAAAACGGATCGCAGCGCGCCAAGGTCCTGCCGAGATGGCGAACGTCAGCCGGGAAGATATCGACGCCCTCGTTGGCGACCTCCTCTTTGAAGTGACCCAAATCCAGGAAATCGACCCGGAGATCGAATTGACCGATCAGGGACTGGATTCCATGAGCGGCACCGAGTTGATTTCACAATTGGAGAAAAAGCTGAATATCGAGATCGGACCGGAATTTCTGTTCGAGTATCCGCTGCGTGATCAATTGGTCGACGAACTGTATGCGCGGTCGAATGCCAGCTTGAACTAGACAACGGTGGCCCATGAAAGGAGCTTCGATGACAGACATCAAAACCACCCATGTGGGATCGCTGCCCCGCCCGGCCGAAATGATGGCCAAACTCGTGCGCAAGCAGGAAGTTACTTCGGAAGATCTCCGGCAATACCTGGTGACCATCTTAGAGCGGCAATTGTCGTTAGGGATCACCTATGTCAACAATGGTGAATTGCCGCGAATGGATTATGTCCAAGCGACGGTCAGCCGTATCTCCGGATTCGGCGATGAGGCGGTCGCGCCGCTGCCCCGGGATCTGGAAGAGCTGCCAGAATTATCCCGACGCTTCAACGCCCGCAACGGGCTGATCACCTTGAATCCCAAAGCACCGGTGAAACTGCCGGTGTGCGCAGGGCCGCTGGCCTACACGGGCGAGGCCTCGCTGCGGGAGGAACTCGCGATGATGGCCGGTGTTTACGATGAACTGAAACCAGCCCACCCGGATGCCGCCGCCGGGGGACTTTTCTTCACCGCACCGTCCCCCGGCACCGTGGCCCTGTTCATGGAAAACAAACATTACCCGGACGATCAGACCTATATCGAAGAACTCGCAGCGATTCTTAAGCGAGAGTACGACATGATTGCCGACTATGGATTTCAATTGCAGATCGACTGCCCCGATCTGGCCATGGGCCGGCATACACGGTTTAAAGACCTGAGCGACAGCGAATTCATCGACCGGATCGATTTGAATGTCCATGCCCTGAATCAGGCGCTGGCCTCCGTGAACCCGGATCAGTGCCGCGTGCACATATGCTGGGGCAACTACGCCGGAACGCATCATTGCGACATCGATTTAAAAACCATCTTCAACCCCATCATGAAGGTACGGGCCCGCTACGTTTCCCTGGAGGCCAGCAACCATCGGCATGCCCATGAATGGACGGTATTCAATGAGCTGGCCTTCCCGGAAGACAAAGTGCTGATGCCGGGCGTTATCGATACGAGTTCTTCGATTGTGGAGCATCCCGACCTGGTGGCCCAGCGGATATTCAACTTCGCCGGCATCCTCGGCGCGGAGCGTGTGATTGCCTCCACCGACTGCGGCTTCGCCACGACGGCATCGGCCACCAGCGTATCCGGCGAAGTGGCCTGGATGAAGCTGGCGACCTTGGTCGAGGGGGCCCGGCGGGCCAGTGAACGTTTTGCGTAAAATCGGATGCGATCAACCAGCATCATTTAAAGAGACGCTTTATGAAGCCAACCGACGAGGAATGACCTATGACCACAATACAGAAGCGAACTTCCGATGTACACGTTTTGAATTTTTCCGCCCTAGATTTGCCCTGCGAGCATCTGCTGAACGCCAATTCCGACAACCCCTCCCAACTGGTCAACAAAGTCAGACATTATGCGGATCGCCCCTTCATCTATGTCGTCGATCAGAAGGGGGCCGACGCCGTACCTGGACTGTTAACCGCCTTGAAGGCCATTCGATCCCCGTGCTACCCCTACGCCTTGTTTCCCGTCGCTGGGGCCGAACTGGATATCGATGATCCCGATCTGGATATTATCCCGATTGACAGCGCGGATGCCGAGGCGATTGATCGCCGAATCGATGCGTATCTTACCGCCCGATTGGATTTTGATGCTAACCGATTGCAAATCGGCAATGATGCCGCCTTGCCGAGCAAAGTCGATGTTACCATTGTGGGCGGCGGCATCACCGGCATTTACGCCGCCAATCGATTGAAGGCCGCCGGTCTTTCCTTTGCCGTCCTGGAAAAGCGGGATAAGGTCGGCGGGATCTGGTCGCAGTACGCCAACACCACCTCGCAAGTCAATTCCTCCGAATGCGCTTACCGGCTGCTGGAGAAGAATGCCCGATCCAATCGCGATCACTCCTACACACGGGAAATTCTGGAAGATATTGTCCAGCTTACGGAAAGGGTCAAAGACCATCTATTTCGGGAAACAGCAGTCACCGGGATCGAAAAAAACGGTCCCCTTTACCGAACCACGATCCAACGCGACGGAGAAGTATTGGCGCTGGAGAGTACCGGTGTCATCCTGGCGATCAACGACCGCGTCGGTCCACCCCGCGAGATTGCGTGGCCTAGCCACTCGGCCTTCGATGGCCAGATCATCTCCGGCATCTCCGACGGTGCCCGCGGCGTTGACTGGCGCGACAAACATGTTGTCATCGTGGGCATGGGCGCTTTTGCCGTCGAAAACGCCCGAACGGCGCTGGAGGCCGGCGCACGCCACGTAACCGTGGTTTGCCGGCGGCATGGGACGATTTGCCCCAAGATTATCGACTACCTGAACTTTGCGACACCCTACGACGAGGCCTTCAAACACGACAAGAAGAGCAACATGCGCAACATGATGTACTGGAAGAAACTCTATGATCTCAGCGGTGCCACACAGCCGGAATGCTGGATGGGCAAGGTCAAGCACGACGGGCATACGATCAGTGTATCCGATATCTGGTTTATCGCGCATTATCTGAAGAAGATCGAGACCCTCACCGGCGAAATCACCGACATGACGGCCGACAGCGTCGTCGTCAACGGTCAGCACCAGATTGCGGCTGACATCGTCGTGAATTGCATCGGATTTGAGCGCAATGCGCCGCGCATCGAAGCCTTGAGCGGTTATCGCGAAATTCACCATAACAACTACGTCGACAAGGATTTCATGTATCTGGCCGATGCCTACATCGACAGCGATGCCTTCAATTCCCTGTTCGGCTCCAGCGTATTGGAAATGGTCAAGTTTTACATGGAAGTGTTTGTGATGTTCTTCGATAGCCCTGAATATGAGGCCATGATGCAGATCGGCGCCATCGAAAAACGACCGATCACCCAGCGAAAATGGTCCCATTATATCCAGGGCGCCATGGCGCTGATCCAGAATTATCCGCGTATCCGCGACATCGCCTGGCAGCAGGTGCAGCAGCGCACCGACAATTTCCTGGAAGCCCATGATCTGGCAACCTATATCGCTCAGAACAAGCGCGAATGGATCGCCATGCACACGCTGCTCGCCGGCCGGCCGATGAAAGAAGAAGATTGTCTGCCCTATGTCTTTGAACGTCTGGTCGCCAACTGAACCCTTTGATTCCATTGTCAGATTTGAGACGCCGCCTGGTTTGAGCCTTGACCCGGCCGGCGTCATTACATTATAGATGCCTAGTCGTATTCCGGCCGGGCCGAGGGATATCCCGGCCATTAACGCGATTTTACCCTTAACATGCCAGTCTAAACTATCTTTATGGGAGGGGGAACTATGCAAAAACGATTCGGTCGCACGTCAGTTCTAACGGCCATCCTGGTGTTAACCTGCGGCACGCTGGCCGGTGCCGCCACGCTCAGACTGGCCATGGATGCCGATCCGGTGTCCCTGGACCCCCATGTACAGCTTTCCGGGGGCATGCTGCAGTACTCGCACATGGTTTTCGATCCCCTGGTGCGCTGGACCCCGGAAGGTGATTTCGAGCCCCGTCTGGCCGTCAAGTGGGAACTGGTCAACGATACCACCACCCGCTTTCACCTGCGCAAGGGCGTCAAATTCCATTCGGGCAACCCCTTTACCGCCGATGACGTGGTCTTCACCCTGGCCCGCCTGAAAAAATCAGACGACTTCAAGGGGCTTTTCGAATATTTCACCGAAGCCAAAGCGGTGGATCCCCACACCGTGGATCTGATCACCAAGGAGCCTTACGGTTTGGTGATGGCCATGGCCACCTACATCTTTCCCATGGACAAGGCCTTCTACTCGGGGACCGATCCCCAGAACAACAAACCCAAGGACCTGCTCCTCAAGACCGACTATTCCTTTGCCAACTTCAACCAGTCCGGCACCGGCCCCTTCAAGGTCACCCAGCGCGAGCAGGGTGTGAAGACCACCTTCACGCGCTTCGCCGACTACTGGGACCAGAATACGGGCAACGTGAGCGAAATCGTCTTCACCCCGATTGCCGAAGCCCCCACCCGCGTGGCCGCCCTGCTCTCCGGCGATGTGGACTTCATCACGCCGGTGCCCCCGGCCGACCTGGCCCGTATCGAAAAAACCAAAGGGCTACGGCTGGTCACCATGTCCGGAGGGCGGATCATCACCTTCCAGCTCAACCAGAAGCGCCGTCCCGAATTCGCGAATCCCGATGTGCGCCTGGCCATGGCCCACGCCTACAACAACGAGGGCGTCGTCAAGAAGATCATGAAGGGCTTCGGCACCGCGGCGGCCCAGAACTCGCCCAAGGGCTACCAGGGCTTCAACCCGGCGCTCAACCCGCGCTACGACGTGAACAAGGCCAAATACCTGATGAAGGAGGCCGGGTACCCCGACGGATTCGAGTGCACCATGATCGCCCCCAACAACCGCTACGTCAACGACGAGAAACTGGCCCAGGCCTTCGTCTCGATGATGAGCAAGATCGGTATCAGGATCAGCCTCAAAACCATGCCCAAGGCCCAGTACTGGGATCAGTTCGACGCCCAGGTGGCCGACATCCAGATGATCGGCTGGCATTCGGACACCGAAGATTCGGCCAACTTCTTCGAGTATCTGTATATGTGCCCCGACAAGGCCACCGGTCGCGGCCAGTACAATTCGGGCAACTACTGCAACAAGAAGGTGGATGAACTGACGCTCAAGTCCAATACCGAAACCGACATGGCCAAGCGCTCGGCCATGCTGCAGCAGATCGAAAGAATCCTTTATGACGATGGCGCCTTCATCCCGCTGCACTGGCAGAACCTGTCCTGGGCGTCCAAGGACAACATGAACACCGCCGACATCGTCAACGTCATGAACTTCCCCTATTTCGGGGATTTGGTGATCAAGTAGGCAGTGGCATCCAGAAACGGCATCTTTCGGCCCAGGCCGTCTTTCTCGCGCGTTTGAAATCCTCGACGTAGACTGACTACGCCTCCGGTTTCAAAAGCACTGCGGCCTCGGCCTGAACCAAAATCCACCATTTCTGGAAGCCACTGATATGGTGCATACCGCAGGGCAGGGAGACCCTGGTTTGGCCGGAAAGACAGCCGGGGTGAGCGCGTCGGCCTGCAGTGTTCAGGTTTCAGGTGTCGGGTGTCAGGAACCATTATTTTCTGACACCTGAAACCCGACACCTGGAAACTGAGGCATGATGCCAGGTTTCAGGTGTCAGTGTTCAGGAGTCCGTACTCGCTTCAGTCCCGCTTCTGGCTGAAACCTGACACCCGAAACCTGAAACCCGAAACCTTTACCTGGTGTTAATGATGTTCGCCTTTACCGTCCGACGCATCCTCCAGGCCGTCATCGTGATGCTGGTGATCAGCTTCATCGGGTTCGCCATCAAGCATAATTTCGGCGATCCGGTGCGCGAATTGGTGGGCGAGCGGGTCACCCCGGAAGAACGCGCCCAGATCCGCGAGCGCCTGGGGCTCAACGACCCGTTTATGGTCCAGTACGGCCGCTTTCTGACGGCCGCCCTGCAGGGCGACCTGGGCCGCTCCTTCTTTTTCAAACGGCCGGTGACCGAGGTCATTCTCTCCAAGGCGCCGGCCACCCTCGAACTGGTGTTCTGCGCCGCGTTCATCGTGATCGTGCTCTCCGTTCCCCTGGGCATCTACGCCGCCATCCACCCCCGGCGGCTGTTGAGCCGCATCATCATGGGCAGTTCCATCGTGGGGGTCTCCATTCCGGTGTTTTTGACCGCCATCATGCTGATTTACATCTTCTCGGTGGAACTGGGCTGGCTGCCTTCTTTCGGGCGCGGGGAAACCGTTGAAATCTTTGGTTTCTGGGACAGCGGGCTCCTCACCTGGGATGGTCTGCTGCACCTGATCATGCCCTCCATCGCCCTGTCTTCGATCATGCTGCCCCTGTTCATCCGCCTGATCCGCTCCGAGATGCTCGAGGTGCTCGAATCCGAATACGTCAAGTTCGCCTGGGCCAAGGGGTTGCGCCCACGACGGGTGTGGTACGTGCATGCCTTCAAGAACACCCTGCTGCCGGTGATCACCGTGGGCGGCGTGCAGTTGGGTATCATGGTGGCCTTTACGATCCTGACCGAAACGGTCTTCCAGTGGCAGGGCATGGGATCCATGTTCATCGAATCGGTTTCCCGGGCCGACACGGCCTTGATGGTCTCCTATATCGTGGTCGTAGGGGCCATCTTCGTGGTGGTCAACACGATTGTGGATCTGATCTACGGGCTGGTCAATCCCACCGTGCGCGTGGCGGGGAGGCAGTAGATGCGAACCCGCTGGCAGCGCTTCAGGCAGTCCGACTTCCTTTACCACTTCAGCCGCGACCCGGTGGCCTACGTCAGCTTCGGCATTCTCGCGCTGCTGGTGATCAGCGCCTTTGCCGCGCCCCTGATCGC
>JASJED010000351.1 GCA_030065585.1 Desulfobacterales bacterium
GAGAAAGCGGAGCATACACGCAGTATGTATGCAGGTTCGTAGGGCAGGGACCCTACGGTTCTGCTCAGAGCCGGTTCACAACACCGCCAGGGGCACTTAGATTTTTTTTGAGATAGGCTCTATTCAGGTGGCTAACCTTCTTTTTGTCGTGGCGTCCCCAAGGGGATGCAACCACTGTCGCCGGCGTGAAAGGTCGGCAGCAGGGATGAGGGTTTTTTGCATTCTATTAGAGTATCGCCTCTCAATACTGGTAATAGACCCGGTTTTTCTTTTCGATGCGCTGGGCGATCCAGTCGATTTCCTCTTCGGTCTCGGCAATAAATACATATTTTTCGGCAATCAGTTCTTCGAGCTTCCGGTTTTGGACCATGAGCTCCCGGCGCAGATGGCGCGAGGTCGTATCCGATACGATCATGGCTTCGTTGGACTCGATGTCGCGCTGCAGAGCCTCCTGCTCACCGCGCGCACGCCGAATGTCCCCCTGCAAGCGGTTGAGGTCCTGCTGCAGATTATAGACGGCCTGGCCGTCACCATAAGCGGCCAGGAACCCCGGCTCCAAATTTGGGGGGCAGATATTGTTGTAGCGCTTGCCGCTGCGGCCCAGCGCAAAACCCTGCGTGGGGACGCAATACTCCCGAAGCCCCTCGCGATGCCCGGCCCTGTAGATTGCGAAGTCCGGTGTGATACCGTATTCTGCACAGGCTTCGCGATGCTTACTGATATTCCGGCTGGAGATACCCCGGGCGCCGTCCTCGAATCCGATCGTACGCCAGTCGGCGGTCAGGCACTCGTCTTCGGACAACGTGGCGCAACCCTGGAACAGCAGCAGACTGATAGCGGCCAGGCCCCACACGAACATTCGATGTCGCATTCTAATTTGTCTCCCTTCGGGCAACCTACTTGTCGGTCTCGTATAATGCCCAATACTTGTGTTGTGCGGCATTCCTCGTTGTTGCGGCGTACTCAAGTTCGCCTCATGCCTCGGAATTTGCATGCCTTGGTCTTGAACATTTTCCAAAACCGTCATATTGAGGCCCGTCATTTCGAGCCGCATTCATGCATCAGGGCCTCTGTTTACTCTGACGCTATGCGGCAACATTTGGTTTGCCTTTGACGGTTATCGTCCATTGGGGAGTGCGACTTTAGGCAGGGATTACAAGGCCCCGGGCGGGAAAGCGAAGATACCATCGTGCGGAGACGCCTTGTCAACAAGCGGTTTAGGGCGCGGGGTCAGAGCGGATACAAATGGATATAGGAGACATCCACCGCCACGGCCATGCGTCGGTACATACCGACGACGACTAATGGCGGGGAATTGAACTCGACAAGCAAATAGAATAGCTGTTGACCGAAGGTTCCGAATGGCGGATTCGCTGAATCGTCAGGGACGAAAAATGACCTATCCAACCTATTTGCAATGGGGGTTTCGTTTATTTAGCCCAAGCTGCTTATCGAAAAACCGGATCGAGTTTTTGAGGAGCTTTCTCAGGTTTTCGTCCTGCTCCTGTGCCAGACCCAGCGATTCGGTCACGGTTTTATAGATCATCAGCTGGTCTTTCTTGATCTCGGCCAGGAGTTGTTGGCCTTTGTCGGTCAGACTTACCATGGTCACACGCTGATTTCTTGGCATGATCTTTTTATCGACCAGTTTGTGTTTACGCCACAGCTTGGTAATCGTCATCGATATGGTGCTGCTGCTGACGCCGCCGAAGAATTCGGCAATTTCCGAGATGCACAATTCCTTTTTGGTGCCGATCAGCTCCAGCAGCAGGGTTTCCCTCTCCGAAAGACCGGCAATCCGTTTACCGGCATTTTCCGCCGACATGAGCAAACGGACCCTCAGGCTCATTTCCGCCAAAATCATTTCAATCGATTTTGCCATGCAACCGGTCTCGCTGCGGTAATATTTAGGATGCCTGCCAAGGCCACGGGCCCATTTCCCTGTATGGGTCCCTCGAACGCTCTTGGGGTCACCCACGGCCTAATCTTTCCGCGCTGCTCGCCGAATACCAAGATAACTAAAAAGTTAAAAAGTCGGTAAAGATTAGATTTGAAAAAGATTAATACATAATTATTTCATAATCAATATAATTTTATTCTAAAAGTATTTGACAAAATAAATGTTTTGATAATATTAATATCCTAAAAATCAACATTACAAAATTTGAAATATTAAGTTGTTGAACAAATGACGCCTGCACGCCCGTAACCGCGTTATAAGCCTCAACCCGGACGGGTTCGGCGTTACGGATGCCGCAGGCGGTTTGGGAGACACACGACGATGACACCTACACCAACAATAAATGCCTTACCGCTTTGCGGGGCTGAATTTACAACCCTGACCGAGGCCCTGGATTACGCCGCCCTGGGCAACACCGGCTTTAACTTTTATGACGGCTCCGGGAAACTGGCCACCGTCATGCCTTATGCCCAACTCCAGCAGGATGCCTGGAGTCTGGCCCAGCGACTTTGGGGGCTGGCATCCGCGCGCGGCGTCCGTGTGGCCATCGTAGCCGAAACCACACCCGATTTCATGCGGTTCTTTTTCGCCTGTCAGTATGCCGGGCTGGTACCCGTGCCCCTGCCGGCGGCCATCCATATCGGCGGTCACAAGGTCTATATCGAAAACCTGGAACGTCTGCTGGAAACGTGCCAGGCGGAAATCGCCATCGCCCCCGACACCTATCTGCCCCTGCTCAAAGAAGCCTGCCGCCATCGGAAGATGCGCTTCGTGGGGCGCCCCGCTGATTTCGATCAGCTGCCGGGCAGAGGGGATGCGCTGCAGTCACCGGGTCCCCAGGACCTGGCCTATCTTCAGTATACTTCCGGGAGTACGCGGTTTCCCCGGGGGGTCATGGTCACGCAAGCCCAGGTGATGAGCAATCTGCGCGCCATCGTCCATAACGGTCTGCAGGTGGTCAAGGGCGATCGGGCCGTATCCTGGCTGCCGTTTTATCACGATATGGGGCTGGTGGGTTTTGTACTCGCCCCGCTGGCGGCGCAACTTTCGGTGGATTATATGGACCCCCGCAGTTTTGCCATGCGGCCCAAACGCTGGTTGAAACTGATTTCTGCTAACCGGGCCACCATGTCTTTCAGCCCGCCTTTCGGCTACGAGCTTTGCATGAAGAATCTGAAAGCCAAGGACATTGCGCAGCTCGATCTGTCCTCCTGGCGGGTGGCGGGATTGGGGGCCGAGCCCATACGACCCGAACCGCTGCAACACTTTGCAACCATGCTGCGCCCGGCCGGATTCGATGAACACGCCTTCATGGCGGGCTATGGCATGGCCGAATGCGCGCTGGCCGTCAGCTTTTCACCCCTGGGTCAGGGTTTGCAGCTGGACCGTGTCGACCGCGAAAAGTTGGCCGCAACCGATCAGGCCATACCCGCTGGCGCCATTCCGTCCGCCAGCTGCAACAGGGCCAAGCTGTTCGTCGACTGCGGTGAACCGCTGCCCGGCTATGCATTCGAGATCCGCGGCGAACAGGGCGACGTGCTTCCGGAGCGCTCCGTGGGAACCCTGTTTGTCCGCGGCCCCAGCGTGATGGCGGGTTATTTTGCCGACCCGGTCGCCACCGGCCAGGTGCTGGCCGCCGATCGCTGGCTGAATACCGGTGACCGGGCCTACCGGATTGGGCGCCGCCTGGTCATCACCGGGCG
Organism: Desulfobacterales bacterium; assembly: GCA_030065585.1. Classification (GTDB taxonomy): domain Bacteria; phylum Desulfobacterota; class Desulfobacteria; order Desulfobacterales; family UBA5852; genus JABZFP01. Next base: position 3,664 of record JASJED010000351.1, read on the forward strand.
TGAGAAGGATATGATTATTATCAATGGCCGCAATGTCTGGCCCCAGGATCTGGAAAGCCTGGCCGAAGCCGAGCCCGGGGTGCGCACCGGCGATGCCTCGGCGTTTGCCGTCGCAGGGGACGAGGGCGACGACCAGGCCGTTCTGGTGGTTCAATGCCGGAATGTCACCAAGGCCCGTGAAGATGGTCTCGCCTCGCGGATTCGTGAGCGGGTTTTGGGGGAGTGGGGCATCGTCTGCGCGGTCGACCTCGTCCCGCGCCATACGCTCCCGCGTACCACGAGCGGAAAATTGTCGCGCGCCCGGGCCTGCCGGGATTACATCCAAAGATTGAATTCAACCCGTGGGGATGCGTTCCGTCCCAACGCCCCTGGGGCGCCGGCACGGCTCAAACGCGCCGCAGGCTGATCCCGGTCGACCGATCGGGGCATTTTGTCATCAAGTGGCTATCCATAAATGATGGCTTGTAACTCAGGCTTCCGTCCTGCGCCGGGATTTCAAAAGCGCGCGAACGCCGGCCTGGGCCGAAACAAGCCTTTTATGGATGGACACCAACCAAGGAGAGAGAACACAACAATGCGCAAACTATCAATCGGTGGAAAGACCATTCAGGATGATGGTCACTGCCTGGTCATCGCCGAAATCGGCCACAACCATCAGGGCAACCTGGATACGGCCCGGGAGATGTTCAAGACCGCGAAGGCCTGCGGTGCCGATGCCGTCAAGCTGCAGAAACGTGATAACCGGAAATTGTATACCGCGGCGGCCTATCAAAAGCCCTACGACAACCCCAACAGTTATGGCGACACCTATGGGGCGCACCGTGAATTTCTCGAGTTCGAAGCGTCCGAATACGCGGAGCTGAAAGCCTGCGCCCAGGAATTGGATCTGCTCCTGTTCGCCACGGCCTTCGATTTTGACAGCGCCGATTTTTTAGCCCAAATGGATCTGCCGGCCTTCAAGGTGGCCTCCGGCGATTTGAAGAATATACCCCTGCTCAAGCACATCGCCGCTTTTCAAAAACCGATCATCCTGAGTACCGGCGGCGGGACCATGGACGACATCCGCCGGGCCCACGATGCCATCATGCCGATCAATCCGCAGCTTTGTATCCTGCAGTGCACGGCCGGCTATCCAGCGGCCTTCGAGGAACTCAACCTGCGGGTGATCACGACCCTGCGGGAGCGTTTTCCCCAGACGGTCATCGGCCTGTCCTCGCACGACAACGGCATCGCCATGTCGCTGGCGGCCTATATGCTGGGCGCGCGCGTGGTGGAAAAGCACTTTACCCTGAACCACACCTGGAAGGGCACGGATCACGCTTTTTCGCTGGAACCGGAGGGCCTGCGCAAGATGGTCCGGGACCTGCGGCGGGTCCATGCCGCCCTGGGCGACGGCGTCAAACGGGTTTACCCCAGTGAAGTCGAGCCGATGGTCAAGATGGGTAAGAAGATCGTTGCCGCCAGGAATTTGCCGGCCGGCCACGCCATCCGCCGGGAAGACCTGGCCATCAAATGCCCGGGCGACGGGCTGCCCCCCTATGAAATCGACAAGGTCATCGGTCGGACCACTTTAGCGCCGTTGGCGGCGGATGACGACATCACCTTTGCCGTGCTGAATGGTCAGCAATACAAGCTGGCCGTGTAGCGGTTAGACTTGATCCAGCGCGGCAATGTGGAAGAGGCCATCGCCATCCAAGGATGGTGCCATGACCGGGCAGAGCAGCCTCTGCTCCCATGCCGAAGCAGGTG
>JASJED010000088.1 GCA_030065585.1 Desulfobacterales bacterium
GGATAGTAGGTCAGGTTGACCGGCACGATGAACAGATTGCCGTCGATCACCGGTTCGATGTCCTGGATACCGAACTTTTCCATGAGTCGCCGGGCTTCATCGTGATCGGCCTGATGCAGGTGGCGCAAGCGTTGCCGATAGAACTCGGCACGCAGGGCCAGCGTGGCCGCACCGGTGTGCGGCGGGTGTTTTCCACCGGCATAGGAGATCATGTAACGGCCTTTTTCAACGAGCTTCTTGTTCTTGACCATCCGGCCTTCGGGATAAATGATCCAAGCGGCTTCGCCGGTCAGCAGGGTTTTGACGATCAGTCTGTCACGGTCCGGGTCCTGGGTCGAAACGGCACCGACCTGATCGAGGTAAGTCCCCAGGGCCCCTTTGAAAAGCTCGAAATTCGCCAGGGACCATACGGGCGTGTCGATCAGCCGGTTGATGAAATAGGGCATCAGGAGCGTTTCGATGCGCGTGAAGTGATTGACGACGAAGATAAGCGAGCCGCCTTCGGGGATCTGCTCGGTACCGTGGGCCTTGATGCTGGCCTTGGAAAGCCATGAAAACGCCTTGATCGCCAGACCCGTGGTGCGGTAGGCAAAACGGTTCATAGGGGGATTATAGAAAATCCGGACCCGCGAATCAATATCGAACCGGCGGTGGGGACGGCCCCACGCCTAAACGGTTTCAGCCATCAAGTTGACATGCCCCTCAATTGTCGTTAGTTAGTGCCCATCCAGAAATGGCATCTTTCGGCCCAGGGCGGCGTTCTCGCTCTTTTGAAATCCTCGACGTAGCCGAGCGACGTCTGCGGTTTCAAAATTGTTGCGGTTTGTTGAACACCGACCGTTGTTGAGATTGATGTGAAATCCCGCCGCGGGGCGGGGCCCTGAACCAAAATCTACCATTTTGGATGGGCACTATGGACTGTTACAGCATTAGCCACTGAGCAGCGCACGTCGAAAGTTAATCTTGATGCTCTTGGGAGGCGAAAAGGTGTATTCGAAAATACTCATGCTGCGGTTTTCAGCCAAGGTTTCCCAGAAACCGATCGTCTGTTACCTCACCAAACGTTTTGATTTGACCTTCAACATCCTGAATGCCACCATTTTCCCGCGCAAAGAGGGCATCATGGTGCTTGAGCTTTCCGGCGAGCGCAAACAGTTTCGCGAGGGGGTCAAGTTCCTGAAGGCCCAGGGCATCGATGTTCAGAATGCCGGCCAGGAAGTCAAGCGCCTGAAAACCAAATGCACCCATTGCGGCGCCTGTACCGCGGTCTGTCCGACCAGCGCCCTGGAAATCGAACGCCCCTCCATGAGCGTCCTTTTCAACCAGCGTAAATGCAGTGTCTGCGAACTGTGCATTCCGGCCTGCCCGTCGCGCGCCATGACGGTTCGCCCCGTCAACAAGATCTTTTTCGAGGAATGACCCTCACGGCAGTAGCCCTCAGCGGCGGCATCGACTCGCTTATCAGCGCACATCTTCTGCAGAAGGCCGGCCATGAGATCATCGGTCTGCATTTTCTGACCGGGTTCGAAGAGCCGGGATTGAAAGATGACGCGGCCCATCCGATTCACGGCATTGCCCAACAGCTCGATATCCCGATTCAGATTCTGGACCTGACCGATGTTTTTCGTCGCTCCGTAGTGGCCTATTTCGGCGCGACCTATCGTGCCGGACGCACCCCGAACCCTTGCTTGTTCTGCAATCCCCTGATCAAATTCGGACACCTATGGTCCCACGCCGCTAAGCTGGGGGCCGACGGACTGGCCACCGGTCATTACGCCCGCGTGATTCAGGATCGGGACGGCCGCCCGCACCTCCTTAAGGGGCGCGACCGCCAAAAGGATCAATCCTATTTTCTGGCCCGCCTGAGCCCGGATCAACTTGCCAGGGCGCACTTCCCGCTGGGCGAGCGGTGCAAGGCGGACGTTCGGGGGCTGGCCGCGGCGGCGAATCTGCACCCCCTGAGCACCGACGAAAGTCAGGACGTGTGTTTCATCCGTGACAATAACTACGGGCGCTTTCTGACCGAGCACGATGGTCTAATTCCCGCACCGGGCCCGATCGTGAATCTCGACGGCGAGGTGATCGGGCGCCACCGGGGACTCCATCTCTTTACGATCGGACAGCGCCGCGGCATCGATTGCCCGGCCGCCGAACCCTATTATGTCGTGCGCATCGAACCGGAGGCCAACCGGTTGGTGGTGGGTTCGGCCAAGGATCTAAACCGCCGCGCATGCCGGGCGGTGGATGTCAACTGGATCAACCCTCCGGCTGACTTTCCGGCGGACGTCCAGGTCAAAATCCGCTATCGTCACCAGGCGGCGGCCGCGAGCCTGACGCCGACGGACGACGAGGCGGCGGGCATCCGCATCCATTTCCAGAAGCCGCAAAAGGCGGTTACGCCGGGCCAGGGCGCCGTGTTCTACGACGGTGAGGAGGTCCTGGGCGGCGGCTGGATTATCTAAAACCTGATTTCTAAATCAGGTTCTACACCATGAAATTCGAGATCACCACACTCGGTTGCAAGGTCAACCAGTTCGAGTCGGATGCCATTGCCCAGGCCCTTACGCGCCATGGCTGGCGAAGAGTACGCCAGGGGGAGCGCGCCGATGTCGGGATCGTCAACACCTGCACCGTGACGGGCAAGGCCGCCATGCAGTCGCGCCAGGCCGTCCGCAAGTTGTTGCGGCAGCATCCCGGTGCGCGCATCGTCGTTACCGGATGCTACGCCCAAACCACCCCCGAGGACATCGAAAAGATCGGCGGCGTGCACTATGTCATCGGCCATTTCGACAAATCCGACATCCCGCGTCTGATCGTCGCATCGCTCGCCAAAGCCCAGGCCGATGTTGTCCGCCGGGTGCAAACCATTCGGCCCGACGCGCCCTTCAGCATGCCGCCAGCACCGGCCTATGGGCGCCGCACAAGGCCTTTTTTGAAAATCCAGGACGGATGCGACCGCTTCTGCACCTATTGCATCGTCCCGCACGCCCGCGGTCCCAGCCGCAGCATGCCCGTGGAGGCCGTGCTGGAAGGGCTCAACGATTTAGGACGCAAGGGTTTCCGTGAAGTGGTGCTTACCGGCATCCATCTCGGCGCCTACGGGACGGATCTCGAACCGCCGACCCGCCTGATCGATCTGCTCAAGCGGATCGAAACGCAGCCGGCGGTCGACCGTCTGCGTCTGAGTTCGATCGAGCCGGACGAAGTCACGGACGAAATGGTGGCCTTTTTATCCGCTTCGCCGATCTGCTGTCCGCATCTGCACCTGCCCCTGCAAAGTGGTGACGACCAGGTGCTCGAGCGCATGCGCCGTCCCTACGATTCCCGTTATTTTGCCCGCACGGTTCGCACCATTCATGCCGCGCTGCCCCAGGCCGCCATCGGCGCCGACGTGCTGGTGGGTTTTCCCGGCGAAAGCCAGGCCGCGTTCACGCGTACCTATGACCTGATCGCCGAACTACCCCTGACCTATCTGCACGTTTTTCCCTTTTCCCCCCGGCCGGGCACGCCGGCCTTTCAATTCAGCGACCGGGTTTCTGAAAAGGCCGTCAAAGCACGCACCCATGCGCTGCGGCAGTTGGGTCAGCAGAAACATCAGGCCTTCCAGCAGGCCAATCTGGGAAGGGGCCACGATGTGCTGGTCGAGCATCGACGCGACCGCAATACCGGCCTGCTCAAAGGTATCAGCGCCAACTATCTGACGATCCTGATCGAGGGCGACGAGCGCCTCATGAACCGCATCGTGGCCGTGGAGACCAGTGGAATCGATCCGGACGGCCGCTTGGTCGGCACCGTCACCGAACCACAATCCATAAAGTAAATAATGAATTTATTTATAGTAGTAATTTGTTTTTATTAGTTAATTTAAAATTTTTTAAATAAAAAAGCCGCCTTGGGGTTACCAAATGTGGCTGTCCGCGCAGGTATCATGCGGCCTTCGTATCCCGGACGGCGAATTAGGTCCGATTAAATTAAGTTGGATGCCCTGCGAACTATCGCGGCGCCATCGGCGAGGATTGATTACGCTCTGAATCGCCGATCGACATCGCCACTACCAAACCTGCCGCATACAGGCCGAGGGCGATCCCCATTACCCCACGGTAACCGATGGCGATCGCCAGCAGCGGGGCGGCCACGGCGCTGATCACGGTGGCGCAGCCATTGATGCCCCAGGCCCAGGGGATCAGGGCCGGTTGATTGCGGGTCATAACGGCAATCCCCAGCGGAAAAGGCAGGCCCATCGCAAGCGCCAGGGGCAGGATCAGGCCCAGGGCCGCGGCGGCGTTGATCCCAAGCCCCATCCCTCCCAGACGCTGAAGCAGCCAGGGCATGACGGCAATCTGCAGCAAGCCCAGTGCACAAACCAGTGCCAAGCTCGCGCCCAGCAGGTAGCGCGCCCGCAAGCCTTTTTGCAACGCCTGGTGGGCGGCGGCACTGCCGGCTCCGGCACCCAGCAGAAAACCGCCCAGGGTCAGGGTGACCGCCATCAGGGGGTGATGGAGAGCAAGGGTCAGGCGCTGCATATAGGCCATTTCCAGAAACAAAAAGCCGCCGCCGATACAACCGAAGTAGAACAGCGTCGCCAGGTTGGGCGGCCGCACACCGGTTGGGCCGGCCGCGGCTTTCGATACGCGTCGTGCCGGAATCCCGACCAGCAGCAGGCTGAAAAAAGCCGCCTGGATCAAGGTCGCCACGAGGACCGGATACCCCCAGTCTAGAAGGGTCACACCGCCGGCACTGCGCAGGGCGGCGATTTCGGGCAGGGTCCGCCATTTGAAGAAATGCCCGAAGAAAGGGCGGTCGTCCACGGCCGGGCGCAAATCGAACTTGTACTGCCGGCGGAAGTGATCACGCCCCGCCCCGGCCAGGGCCATGGCCCCCTCGGCAAACAAGGGCTCGGCCAGGATGTTGTGCCGGTTGACTTCGTCCTCGCGGATACCCGGCAGATAAACCAGGTCGAAACCCCATCGGCGGCTGAATTCGCGAATGTGCTCCTGTGCGTCGTTGGATAGGGCCGAGCGCCCCACCACCAGGACGGCCGTGCGCCAGTCCCGGATCATGGCCAGGTGATCGGCCGGTTGGGGGACCCCCCGGGTTTCGAGCATGACCAGCGCCGTCAGAAAAGCCTTCAGACTATTGCGGGGCGGCAGACGCAGCCACAGGGGGATCACCAGCAGGCCATCGCTGTTCAGATGCTGCCACAACTGACGCAAACCCTCTTGCGTCAGAAGCGTGTTAAGGCCAAAGGCCGACGCCGCGCCACCGCTGTCGCCCTGGGTGGCAAGCTGGATCAGATCGTAGGCGTTCGGGGAAGACGACAGAAAACCTCGCACCGTGGTCGTGTGATAGCGCACCCGCCCCTCGAGCAAGCGCCAGCCGCTGAATTCCTGCAGCGGTCCCTGCAGGAGACGCGGAAAGAGCGGATGCGGATCGACGGCATCGATATGTTGCGCCTGGTAGGCGATGGCCCGCAGAATCTCCTGCCCGCCACCGGCATCGGCGATCAACACCCGTTTGGGCCGGGGGTGCAATTGCAGGCCGATGCTGGCGGCGGTCTGACGCAGATAATCCAGTGAGGCCGACTGGCCGCGGTAACGATCGACCACGCGCATGGCCTGGCCGTCGATAAAAAGCGCCACCTGCTCCGGCAGGCGCGCCGTGCTGTTGAGGCTCAATCCAGGGGCATAACGGAAAGGAATCGCCGGGCTCTCAACGGCGGTGAATAATCCCATGGGATGGTGCTGCTCGTAGATCCGGCGGGCCCCGGGAACGCGCAATGCCTGGGCCAGGGGCTTGTAGGCATTGAGAACGCCACCGTCCCCATGCGCGGCCCCCAGGCCGGCCAGTCCCAACCATCCCGCCGCGGACAGGCACAGCAGACCGCGACCCGGCACCTGCCAGTGAAAAGCCGCACCGAGGGCGGCGGCCGCGCCCCCAGTCGACACCACCACCACAGCAGCGGCCGGCGGCAAGCGGAAGAGAATACCGGCGGCCAGACAGACGCCGATCGCAGCCCCGCCCAGGTCGGCGGCATAAATCTGGGCCACCCGTAAATTGTGGAAGCGCAGCACGGCCCCGATGCCGGTGGCGGCCAGGAAGAACGGCACAAAGAGCAACCCGTAAATCCCGGCCAGGTAGCCCCACTGCTCCGGCCCCCAGAAGACTTCCAAGGCGTTGAACGGCAGCCTGCGGGCGGCGGCCGCGCAAAGGACGCTGGCCAGACTGAACCCGGCCGCGCCCGTTAAAAAAAGCGGCCGCAGGTGCTTGGCTGGCAGCGACGGCACCCACGCCAGCAAGGTGCCACTGGCACCGTAGCCCAGAAGGGCGATGGAGATCATCATGAAGGCGAAGTGATGCCAGTGGGCAATGGCAAACAACCGCATGAGAAGAACTTCGTAGGCCAGCACAGACGCCGAGAGCAACCCCACGGCGGTCAGGGGCGGCGGTGCTGGCACCGTGGCGGGAGGATCTGGCATGGGCGTCCCGTTTCAGTGTTCGCCGGTGAGAGGAACGAAACGCACCGGCAGGACCTGCCGTGTTTGCAGTTTGCCCTCCGGGCCTTTGGTGATCAACAGCAATTGCTGGACGCCGAAACGATGGCCCACCGGTATGACCATCCGCCCCCCCTTGCGCAATTGGCGCACCAACGGCGGCGGAACATGATCGGCAGCGGCCGTAACGATGATCCCGTCGAAGGGGCCGGCTTCGGGCCAACCGAAATAGCCGTCGCCCTGACGGGTGCGAATACGCGCATAGCCAAGGCGGTTGAAGCGTCTTCGCGCCTGGTCCGCAAGTTCTGGGATGATCTCGATGGTATGAATGTCGCCCGCCAGTTCCGCCAGGACGGCCGCCTGGTAGCCTGAACCGGTCCCCACCTCCAGAATGACGTCTTTAGGGTCGGGCTCGAGCAAATCGGTCATCAGGGCGACGATATAGGGCTGGGAGATCGTCTGTCCGTGCCCGATGGGCAGCGGTCGGTTCGCATAGGCCGCGGCGCGCACGTTTTCAGGTACAAACGCGTGGCGGGGGACGCGCGCCATTGCGGCCATAACCTCGGGCCGCAGTTTTCCTTTTCCGATGTAGGCGCGGGTGGCGATTACATCGTCACGGATTTCGGCCAGCATGCCTTGTCGCAGCGCTGCCCAGTCCTGCGCCTGAAGTCGTTCGCCGGTGGCCAGCCACATCACGACGGCACACAGACACACCAACCGAAACTTGTGTCTACGGACTGTCGCGCCCCGATCCGTGTGGGGCTTCATCGTCGGGAACCTTCGGCCGCGATAACCGATCTTCCGTTTAAAAATAAAGCTTGTCAAAGGTCTTGAGCAGTTCACGCAGTTCCTGAACGTATTTCAGATCGGTGGTCTGTTTGCACTTCATGGCCGCGATCAGCATCTGGTGCAGCACGGCAATTTTGCGGTCGTAATTGGTGCTGTCCGGTTTGATACGCTGGGTCATGAAATACTGGGCCACGATTTCCTGAATCTGGTCGGCGTGCGACTCCTTGTTCATCACCCAGCGCACCAGTTGGTTGTTGTTGAGCCCTTCGCCTTTCTGCAAAGCCAGGATCTGCTGCATGGATTTCTCGATGGTGCCGGCGTGCTCGGCGATCAGTTGCACGCGGGCCCGGTCGTCATAGATCCCGCAGGGAATTTCGCAGTGGGCTCCGGCCGACGGGGCCAAAACGGTGAGCGTCACGATTAGGGAGAATGCCGTCAACAGCTTTCTCATGGAAACCTCCTTTTATCCGAGTGCACTTTTAGAAGAATGACGGGGTTGGATAGAACTGTTGAAATGCATAGTAATCATGCCCTTGCAATTTTCCAGGCCGGGAAGTCATTTAAACGGCAGACGCGGCGGTCGGAGGAATGGATTCGCCACGCCCAGGGTCCCCAATGCCGGCCCACTTGGCATCCGCCGGCCTTTCTGGTAGGACCAGGGACAACCCTTTACGACCTCGCCCATTACCCCTCAAGTCAAGGAGCATGCCATGGCCACGATCTTCACCAAAATCATTCAAAAGGAAATACCGGCCGATATCGTTTATCAGGACGAGCACGTGACCGCTTTCCGCGACATCAACCCCCAGGCACCGATTCATATTCTGATCGTTCCCAACAAGGAAATTCCCACCGTCAATGATATTAAACCCGAGGATGAAGTTCTCATCGGCAAGCTGTTCACGGCCGCCCGTAAAATTGCCGCGGACGAGGGGGTGGCCGAAAATGGCTACCGTATCCTGATCAACTGCAACCGCGATGGCGGACAGGAAGTATTCCATCTGCACATGCATCTTTTCGCCGGCCGTCCGCTGGGCCCCATGATTCTGCGGCGTTAGACCCGCGGAAGTCTCGCCTGACGTGTGAAACGCATGCCGCTAACTTCCGTGAAACCTGACAAGTACGGATGCGCCAATCGACCGCGGCTTAGCGCCGGTGCCGAAGGATAACAGCGACCTCTGTAACACTGGTGCGCTATGACCATGATGACCCGTGACTGCATCTTTTTCCAGCTGGCCAAAGCCCATCAGACCGCCAGCCGGTTCTGGAAAGACCGTTTGGCGCCGTTGCGCCTGACCACCGCCCAGGCAACGGTCCTGGCCTTCCTGAACGAGGAGGACGGCATCACCTCCGCTGAGCTCGGCAAACGGCTTCAACTGGACAGCGCCACGCTGACGGGGCTGATCAATCGTCTGGAGGCCGCGGGTCTCGTGGCGCGCCGTAAAGACCGGGAGGACCGTCGCGCTGTAAGGGTTGCCCTGACCCCCCCGGGACGTGGGTTGGGCAAACAGGTCGTGGATCTGACCACCCGGGCCCACCACGAATTCCTGTCAAGCCTCGGCGGCACGCAACCCGCCCAGATCACCGTCCTTTTGGAAAGGGTTTCCAGAGTATCTCCCGGTGTTGCCGCCGGTAAAAACAAGGAGCGCCCAACGTGAAGAACATTCTGGGCATCATCGGATCACCGCGCCGACTGGGCAACTGCGAGTTGATGGTCAAGGCCGTCAGTCGCCGCATCGATTTCCCCCATCGCCTGCGTCTTCTGCGGCTGACCGAATTCAACCTGCGCCCCTGCCGCGCCTGTTACCGCTGCCTCTTTGAGGACCGATGTCCCATCGACGACGACCATCAGACGGTGGTCGAGGCCCTTTTGGCGAGCAATGCGCTCATCGTGGCGATGCCCACTTATTTCTTAGGGCCCAATGCCTGCCTCAAGCGCTTCGTCGACCGCGGACTTTCCCTTTATCCCCATATCGAAGCGCTATGGGGCCAGCCGGCCGTTGCCGTGGGCGTGGCCGGTATTCCCGGGCGCGAGGGCTACACCCTGCTTGGCATCGAGAGCGCGCTGCGACTCATGTTTGCGGATGTTCGCGCCCAAAAAGTCGTCTACGGCGCGCTGCCCGGAGAAGTCTTTCTGGATGCGACCAACCTGGCCGCGGCCGGAGAACTGGCGGCAGCCCTCTTCCAACCGGTGCCGCCCGCCGCCGGTCCCCGCTGTCCACTGTGCGGGGGTACCACCTTTCGCTTCCTGGACCGCGATCAGATCCGCTGCATGCTGTGCAGCAATGCCGGCCGTCTGGTCACGGAAGGCCGCGACGTATCCGTGACCATCACCTCCGGTCCCCACGAACTTTTTCTGACGCGCGAAGACGCCCTGGCCCACCGGCAGTGGCTGATGGATATGAAAGCGCGCTTTCAGGCCCAGAAAAAAAGCCTCCAAGCGATCGTGCGGAACTACCGTGGGGAAGGTGACTGGATTCGTCCACCGACAGCACCGAAGGCGCCTTAGCTTCACTGTACCGGCGTCAGACCCTAAAGGAGAAAAACATGCGTTATCTTGTTCCAATGTGGCTCATCGTGGTGTCGATGGTTCTTGCTCCCCCTGCCCTTCCAGCCGCCGAGCCGGATACCGGCGCCTTCATCGAAGTCACCGGACGCGGCACCGTCGCCGAGCGGCCCGACGAAGCGGTATTGACGTTTGCGGTTGAAACCAGTGCGGCGGATGCCGATGAAGCCATTCGTCAGAATGCCGCCAAAGCCGAAAAACTGATCGCCAAGCTAAAACAGAAAATGGTTTCCCAGGATCGCCTCACGACAACCCGCTTCCAACTCCATCCGATCTACGACAAAACATCACGCATCAGCCCTTCCAGCTTTCGGGTCAGCAACACCGTCAAGCTCGAAACCGGCCAGGTCGACAATCTCGGTCTGCTGATCGACACGGCGGCCGACGCGGGCAGCAATCGAATCGGACAGCTGCACTTTCGTCATTCGCGTTCGGAAGAATTAGCCCGGCAGGCCGCGGTCCTGGCCGTCCAACAGGCCCGTCGCATCGCCGAGGACCTGGCACGGGCCGCCGGTGTCACCATCACGCGCGTGCAGCGGATAAGCTATGGTTCGCATCCCAGCCCCCGCCCGATGCGCGCTGAGATGGCCATGGCCCGCAGTGCCACCCCCATCGAGGTGGGCGCCCTCGCAATCGAGCGGCAGGTAATGGTTGTCTTCGCAATAGAATGAATGTCGCCGTGTTTTCAGGGCACCGCCACGGAATTGCCGGATTCGGCCTGGCGCCGGATCAGCCGCAGCCACTCGATGCGCACCAAGCCGCTGAAGGGTCGGATCAGCCACCAGTAGACGGTAAACCGCCGGCGACTGGTCTCTGTGGGGCACCATATTCGGGTTTCGGTGGAAAGCCGTGTATGGCGACCGAAGGTGACCTCCCACCGAAAATTGATTGCGGCCTTGGCAAGACCGGGAGTTTGCAAAGCAATAAACTGCTCCGGCGCAAAATCCTTAATTCCACCACTGTATGTCCAAAAGCGCCCCACCAACCCGAGTACCAGTTCATGCATCGTTTGTTGGTCGAGAATGCGGAAGCCCACGTTTTCAAGCCCTGCCAGCGTTAGATTCGCCGTGGGGAGACCACGCAGCCTGAAAAGAATCCGCACCAGCGGCGCGTGGACCAAATTGCAGTTCATGACGGCTGCACGGACCTCGGCAACAGTCGCATTCACGATCGTCGAATGCCGTTCCTTAAACTGGTAGTACGGCAGATAGTGATCGATAAGAGCATCCATAAATATTTCATTTCCGGCCATGCACAGCCAGAAAAATTCCCGTCACGATGAACGCCATCCCGGCTCCGTGAAACCACTGGAGCTGTTCACCCAGGAAAAACAGCGCCATCACGCCGCCAAACAGCGGCATGAGGTAGAGAAAAAGGCCGGCCCGGTTGGCACCGATCAGTTCCACCCCGCGGTTGAAGCACAGAAAAGAAATAATCGAGGGAAAGATGGCGACATAGAGAACCGCCGCGCCGGTGAGACCATCCCAGCGCACCGCCCGCCGTGCCAATGTTTCCCAGAGGTAAAACGGCAGCAGCATCAAGGCCCCCAGCGCGAAAGTGATCCACACGAAACTCAAAGGGTGCATCGGCGGACGCTTGCGCAGCATCACGGAATAGCCGGCGTAGGCCACAACGGCCACAAAAATGAGGAGATCGCCCGGATTGAAGGACAAGGCGCGCAGGGTCTGGAAATCGCCTTTGATGATGATGACCACGGCACCGCTCAGGGCGAAGACAATGCCGGCGCCCTGCAACACGACGACCCGGTCGCGAAAGAGGACCAACGACATGGCCACGATCATGACCGGCATCATGGTCTGCATCAGAAAGGCGTTCAGGGCGATGGTATGCTGGAGCCCGGCATAGACCAGGGTGTTGAAGATGGCCACCCCTAAGGCGGCGAGCAGGAGGATGATCGGTCGGTTGCGTTGAATGGCACGCCAGTCCCGCCGGAGCCGCGGCAGGGCCGGTCCCAGCAGCAGCAGGGCGGCCACGGTCCAGCGCCAGAAAGCCAGCCCGATGGGCGGGACATCGGCGCGCACCGCACGCCCCAAAATGAAATTACCGGACCAAAAAAGCACCGCCAGGGTCAAGAGCAGGTAGGGCGAATGGTTGAGGCGAGAGAGGAGAACACGATCCATTTCGGATGATTATCACCATCCCCCATTCAAGTAAACCACCGGTCGTCTAATTGGTTGTCAACCCGGTGATCGATGCAAGGCTATGGCAGCCTGCGCGGCCCGCAGCGCTATACCCAGGTTTCGACAAAAGGTAAAAGCGCGGGCCTTGGTATTGTGCCCTGGCAGGCACGCTACCAGTGGAAAACCCAATGGGTCGTCCATCAAATAGGAAAGGCCGCGTGCACCGCACGCAGCCTTTTCCCAACCCTAGAGGGATTCTCAAGAAATCAGAAGATTAAAAGTGGAAGGATATGGCCACCCCGCCCTTGAATTGCGTTTCATCACCCTCGTCCACAATCGGGCTATCATCGTCGGCGTCGTCCACCAACTGCGATATACCTGCGAAGGTAATCAGGCTAAAATCTTTTGAAAATTTCCAAAAATAGTTAACGTTTAAGCCCACCTCATAAATACCAGCATCCGCGTCGTATCGATCCAAGCCACTATCGCTTGCATCTTTCCTATTGACACCGAAATAACTGCTCATGAAGTCTTCATCGCCGAAACCGGCGAAGGTTTCTAAGCCAAGATTCATGGTCTGACCGATATTGGTACCCCAACCCGCGGCGACGCGTGCTAAGAAACCTTGGTTGCCGTCGGCGATGTCCTGCATGCCTTCAACACGCGCATTCCATTTTCCCCAATTTTCGGTGGGGTACTCATAGCCCAGGAATCCACCTAGCATAAAGGAGCCGTCGACCTCGTCCAATTCGCTGACCTTTTTGTTATCCACGGCATCGTCGTCACGTTTTGCTATATATTCACCGACCACACCGCCCTTCCAGTTCGGGTGAGGAATCAGGTTGCTCTGGATACGGCCGCCGAAAATGTGCACGTTCATGTGATTTTCGAAGTCCATCTTGAACACGGGCACGGGGGCAACGGTGTAGTTATCCGAACCGATGTAGTCCGGCACCACGGCAACTCCAGCGCCCAAGGTATAGTCCGCTGCCTGAACGGCGGCAGCGCCTGCGGTTAACATCAGCAGGCAGCCCAACATCAACATTGTCATTCTCGATTTCATGCGACCCCTCCTTGAAATTTGAGTTATGAAACGTGTTTATGATTTTAGTTCTTGCTTGCTCGAATCGTGATTAAATGGGCGTCTACAAGAGCTCTGCCGCTCTGCGCTCTGCGGAATTCCGCTTGGCGGCAGCGCCTCTTTGGGCTGTATTATAAGTGTCCATGATGAGCGGCCCGGTCAAAGCGACCATGGAGGGTCAAATAGCTAAAAATCTCTCATATTGCAAGCTTTTTCTAATAAGCACCGTCTTGGATTATCCCGTTCACGGCTGTCTCGGGATGTCGATTTTTAGCCGCCACCCGCAGGCGAAGTCTTTGGTGCGGATCATCATCCGGTGCTTCCGCACCGGGTTGCAAAACGCGGGCAGTCTGCGGTGCCCGGCCAGCGCTGTGCATGGCGCGGCCGATTACGCGCATAGCGCTTTACTTCTCCAGCGCAGTGAAACCAGAGCGGGCCGTTTCGATAATCCGATCGTCACCGACGGCCGCCGTGAAATCGTCGATCATCCGGGAAGTTCCGGCCACCTGCACGATGTAGAGTTCATGGTTCTGGCGATCGAGGATCTCGAAGCGGAAGCGCTGGCCGAGCTGTTCGAGCAGGGCCTCATCGGCCTCGAACTTGACGATGGCCACCTCGCGCCAAAAGCTTTGGTCGACGTGCAGCTCACGGGCCGAAACCACCTCGGTCATCTTCTCGATCTGGCGCAGGACCTGTACCACTTTGTCGTCATCATCTTCGAACAGGGTCAGGGTCATGCGGCTGATTCCAGGCTGGCGGGTCTTGCAGGCGGTGATCGTTTCGACGTTGTACATCTTACGCCGAATCAGCATGGCGATCTTGTTCAAAACGCCGGGACGGTTGAGCGTGAAGAGTAAAATGGCGCGTCGTTTCATCGGCGCAGTCGTCATGTCTTCCTCCATCATACCAGCTACACCCGATGCTGGGTAAGGGGTGCCGGTGCATCGCCAACAGGCACGCTGCCCATTTGCTTTTTTCCAGCTTAGGTTTTAAAGGTTAAGGGCTCGGCGGAGGGCTGAGAATCATATCCGCGATGCCGCCGCCGGCCGGCACCATGGGCAGTACGATTTCGCTGGGATCACAGAGAAACTCCACCATGTAGGCTCCCTTGTGGTCGATCGCCGCCTGGAGTGCGTCCTCGATTTCTTCCGCTTTGACGACCTGCCGATGGGGGATGTCGTAGGCACCGGCAATGGCGCCGAAATCGGGATTTTTCATGGGCGTGCCGGCATAGCGGCCGTCATAGAAAAGCGTCTGCCATTGCCGGACCATGCCCAGGTAGCCATTGTTCATCAACAGAATCTTGACGTCGATAGCGTGCTCCATGATGGTGCCCAGCTCCTGGATGTTCATCTGGAAACCGCCGTCGCCGCTGATTGACCAGACGCGCTCGTTCGGCCGCGCCAGCTTGACCCCGATGGACATGGGCAGCGCACAGCCCATGGTGCCGGCCCCGCCGGAAGTAAACCAGCTGTTGGGGGTCTGGTAGTTGTAGAACCGGGCCATGATCATCTGGTGCTGCCCCACATCGGCTACGATGATGTCTTCTCCCCGGGTCAGGTCGGAAAGCTTGCGGGCGATCGTTTTCATCAGCAACTGCCCTTCCCGTCCCACACCAGCATCGATTTCTTCCTGGAGCACCGTGGCGATCTCTTGCCGATAGCCGGTAATCTGATCGAACCAGCGCTGCCGCAGCTTGGGCGTCAGCTCCGGCGCCTTCAACCAGAGACTGAGCGCCTGACCGACATCGGCATTGATGTCCACGGAAGCCTTGACGTTCTTGTCAATCTCGGAGGGATCGATCTCCACATGGATGACTTTGGCATCGATGGCGAAAGTATCCAGGTTTCCGGTTACGCGATCGTCGAAACGCATGCCCAGGGAAATGATCAGATCGGCGTGCAGCAGGGCGCGATTGGCTTCCACCGTGCCGTGCATGCCGACCATGCCGAGGCTTAGCGGGTGATCCACCGGCATGGCCGATAGCCCGTGGAGGGTAAAGGCCACGGGAATGTGGGCGTGTTCCGCGAAAGCGCGAAGCTTTTCACCGGCACATGCATTGATGACGCCATGGCCGCAAAGAATGATCGGCCGCTCACTGCGGTTGATTATGCTCACCGCTTGGCTGATCCGTCGGCGGTCGGGGGTCGGTGAGTAGTAAAAACCGGGAAGGTCCGGTTCGTAGGCCTGTGGGTCGAAGCGGTAGGCGGCATCGGTCTCCTGCAGTTGGATGTCTTTGGGAACGTCCACCACCACCGG
>JASJED010000352.1 GCA_030065585.1 Desulfobacterales bacterium
CGCCAACCGCTCGACGGCGCGCGCCTATCTGAACCTGTTGAATTCCCTGAACCAGGTCAGAGAGGAAGTGGTCGGCGAGATCGACTATGAACAGACCATGCTGGGCTCGGCGATCGTCATGTCCACCGGTCTTTCGGTGGGTTACGTGATCTGGCTGGTGCGCGGCGGGATGCTGCTGAGCTCCCTGCTCTCTTCCCTGCCCGCCTGGCAGCTTCTGGACCCGCTGCCGATCCTGGCCCGCAAGAAAGATGACGATGGCACCGAAGACGATGAATCGCTCGAATCCATCCTGAACCGTAAACCCGAGCCCCCGGCGCCGAAGGCCCCATCCAAGGACGAAACCGGGGATGACCGGCAGCGAAGCGATCGACCATGAGAAAACTGAGCGTCAAATTCCGTGTGGTCCTGGGCCTGACCGGGCTGACCGTGAGTCTGGTGATGCTGGCCGTCTATCTGGGCATCGTGCCGGACAGGACCGGCATCGTGCGCGAAAGCCGCACCGCCCTGTCCGAAACCATTGCCGTGCACAGCACGGCCATGGTGATGGCCAGCGAGTTCGAGCGTCTGCGATCCGATTTCAAACTGCTGGCGAAGCGCAATGCGGATCTGCTCTCCCTGGCCCTGCGCCGGTCGGACGGTGTGGCCCTGATCGCCACCGGCGACCACAAGGACCGCTGGCAGAGCATGGAGGGCGAATACTCCCGGGACACCCAGGTGCGGGTCCCCATCTGGTCCGGAGAGCATAAATGGGGTCAGCTGGAACTGCGGTTCAAGGCCCAGAATGCCGGGGGCCTCAGGGGTTTCGCCGCCAATCCGATCGTGCAGCTGACCCTCTTCATGGGTGTTCTGTGCTTTGCGGTCTTCTATTTTTATATCGGCAAGGTGCTGCGTCATCTGGACCCGTCCCAGGCGATCCCGGGACGGGTGCGCTCGGCCCTCGACACCCTGGCGGGCGGCCTCCTTGTGCTCGACAACAAGGAACAGATCGTCCTGGCCAACAAGGCCTTTGCCACGCTCCTCGGCCGGACGCCGGAGGATCTGATGGGCCACCGCGCCGGGGATCTTCCCTGGATCGACCCTCAAGACAACAAGGTCACCAAATCCGGGCGACCGTGGGTCCAGGCCCTGGAGAGCGGCGAGGTCCAGGCCAATCGGATTCTGCGCCTCGCCATGAAGGACGACGAGCGGTTGACCTTCAGCATCAACTGCTCGCCGGTGCTCGGATCCGGCGGAAAATATGCCGGCGTGCTGGTCAGCTTCGACGATGTGACCCTTCTGGAGAAAAAAGAAATCGAACTGCGGCGCTCCAAGGAAGAGGCCGAAAGCGCCAACCAGGCCAAAAGCGCCTTTCTGGCCAACATGAGCCATGAAATCCGCACGCCCATGACGGCCATCCTGGGGTTCACCGAAATCCTCAAGCGGGGCTACGGAAAGAACCGGCAAGACAGCCTGCACTATCTCGACACGATTCATTCCAGCGGCCAGAACCTTCTCGAGCTGATCAACGACATCCTGGACCTCTCCAAGGTGGAATCCGGCCGCCTGGAAGTGGAAGAAACCTGGATCGAGCCCCACCGGATCATTCAGGATGTCATTCGGATGCTGGATCTCAAGGCCCGCGAAAAGGACCTTGCCCTTAGCTTCGCGGCCAAGGGCCGACTGCCGCAGAAGATCAAAACCGACCCGGCGCGCTTCCGGCAGATCATTTTCAACCTGGTGGGCAACGCCATCAAGTTCACCGCCGAGGGCAGCGTCACGGTCGTCTGCCAACTCAAGAAAAAGGAGACGTCGCAGCTACAGGTGGACATCCGGGACACGGGCATCGGCATCGCCCCCGATAAGGTGGCATCCGTCTTCGACCCCTTTACCCAGGCCGACGCCGCCGTGACGCGCCATTTCGGCGGCACCGGGCTGGGCCTGGCCATCAGCCGGAATTTCGCCCGGGCCCTGGGCGGCGACATCACCGCCGCCAGTGTGCCGGGCCAGGGCAGCACCTTCAGCGTCACCCTGGCAACGGGGGATCTCACCGGGGTCGCCATGCTGGGCCCGGAAGAGGTGATCACCGCGGCTAAAGCGTCGGACGATGACCAGCCGACTCGCTGGCAGTTTCCCGAGGCGCGTGTCCTGATCGTGGACGATGGCGCCGAAAACCGCGAACTGCTGCGACTTTTTATCGAGGACGCCGGCGCCACAGCGGACGAAGCCGAGAACGGCGAGGTGGGCGTGGCCAAGGCGCTGGCGGACAACTACGACGTCATTCTGATGGACGTCAACATGCCGGTCATGGATGGGTTTACCGCCACCCGCCAACTGCGAAAGCAAGGGCTGGAAACCCCGATCATCGCCCTGACCGCCAATGCCATGAAGGGCTTTGAACGGGAATGCCTGGAGGCCGGCTATTCGGACTATTTCTCTAAGCCCATCGACATCAACCGTTTCATGAAACTGATGGCGGACCTGCTGGGCGGCAAACCGCTGGAAACCAAAACCGAAGCAGGCGCGGCCGCAGACAGCCCCGCGGAAGAGCCTGTTGCGGCCGACCCGGTGGTCGACCTCAGGCCGATCGTCTCCACCCTGCCGGCCAACAACGAGCGTTTTCGCAAGCTCGCGGCCCGCTTCATCACACGGCTGCACGAGCAACTCGACGCGGCCGCCCACTCGCACCGCAAAGGCCAGACAGCGGAACTCGCCGCTTTTGCCCACTGGCTCAAAGGCGCCGGCGGCAGTGTCGGTTTCGACGCCCTGACCGCGCCGGCCAGCAAACTGGAGGCGCTCGCCAAGGCAGGCGGCCCGAGCGAGCAGATCACCCAGACCCTTGGCGAACTACTGGCCATTGCGGCACGTCTGGCAGGACCCGGCACGACGCCACATGAAGCTTCCCCCCCAGCGGGCAAGGCGGCCCAAAAAACCGCTTCCGTGCACACCCTGCCGCAACGGGCCGCCTCGTCCGACCGCGTGCCACCCTTAATGTCGCGCCTGGGGGACAACCCCCGTCTGCAGGGAGTGATCCGCAAGTTTATCGCCAAACTCAACGGGGAACTGAAAAGTGCGAAGTCGGCCCTGGACCAGGGCGATCTGGCCCAGCTGGCCCTGATCGCCCACTGGTTGAAGGGCGCCGGCGGCACCGTGGGATTCGACGAATTCACGGCACCGGCGGCCAAACTCGAACAATTGGCCAAATCCGATCAGGCGGCGGATGCCGGCCGAGTACTCGAACAACTCAAATCCCTGGCCGAGGCCATCGTACCGCCGGCCGCATCCCAGGGCAGCACGGCGGCTGAGAGCGCGATCACCAAGGCGCAGGTCGCCCGCCGTAGTTAAAGGAAACCATCATTATGCAGACCGCAACCGAAATAACAGCGATCACGAACCAGGAGAATGCCGCGGACATGCCCGAGAATGTCGCCAATCTCCTGAAGGCCACGATCATGATGGTCGATGACGAGCCCATCACCATGGAGGTCGTGCAGGCCTTCCTGGAAGACGCCGGGTATCAACACTTTGTGCTGGTGGACGATCCACGGGAGGCCATGGCCACCCTGGAGGAAAAACGGCCGGACCTGCTCCTGCTCGATCTCATGATGCCTGAAATCTCGGGTTTTGAAATCCTCCAGGCGCTGCGGGCGCGCGACAAGTTCAAGCACCTGCCCGTGCTGATCCTCTCGTCGTCCTCGGACAATGCGGACAAACTGCAGGCCCTGGACCTGGGGGCCACCGATCTTTTGTCCAAGCCCGTGGACCCGAGCGAGCTCCAATTGCGGGTGCGCAACACCCTGGCAGCCAAGGCCTACCAGGACCAGCTGGCTTTTTACGACCCCTTGACCAGACTGCCCAACCGCCACCTGTTTCTGGAACAGCTGGATTGGACCCTTAAGAGCGCCAAGCGCAACCAAGACGCCTTTGCCTTGTTGAGCATCGAACTGGACCAGTTCGACAAGATCAACGACACCTTGGGGCTTTTTACCGGGGACGATGTGCTGCGGCAGCTGGCCCAAAGGATTGCCGGCATCGTACGCAGCGCCGACCTGCTGGGACATTTCGATATCGAGGAAGAATCGGCGGTGAACCTGTTTCATTTCGAAAGGGGCGTCTTTTCCCTGATCCTGCACCGGCTTCACCGAGAACGTGACGCGGCCCGCGCCGCCCAGCGGCTGCTGGAGGCCATCCGCCAGCCGCTCAAGATCGGCCCCACCGAAATCTACGTGACCGCCAGCATCGGCATTTCCACCTATCCGACCGAGCAGGTGAACAGCATCAACATGCTACAGCTGGCCTCGAGCGCCCGGGACTACGCCAAGGGCAAGGGCGGCAACAGCTTCCAGTTCTCCTCGCGACGGATCAACATCAAGTTTCAGCAGCGCCTCAGTCTGGAAGCCCGGCTGCGCAAGGCGCTGGACCGCGAGGAGCTGGTGCTCCATTATCAACCCAAGCTGGATGTGGCCCGCAACACGATCACCGGCGTGGAGGCCCTGCTGCGATGGCATGTTCCCGATCGCGGCCTGGTGCCGCCGAACCAGTTCATCCCGATTGCCGAGGAAACCGGATTCATCGTGCCCATTGGCGAATGGGTCCTGGAAACCGCCTGCCGGCAACTGGCGGCGTGGCAGCAGGCCGGCCAACCCCCGATCGACATGGCCATCAATCTTTCACCCGCGCAGTTTCAAAATCCGGGCATGTTCAAACGCTTCCGGGAAATTATCGAGGCCAGCGGAGTCGATCCCAAGTGTCTAATCCTGGAGGTCACCGAGGGGATGCTGCTGGAGGATTCCAACACCAAAATCGAAATCATGAACCGCCTGAGGGCACATGGCATTCGTCTGGCCATCGACGACTTCGGCACCGGTTATTCATCCCTGAGCTATCTGCGGCGGCTGCCGCTGGACGAACTCAAAATCGATCGCTCGTTCTTCATCAACCTGTTCGAAGATGCCAGATGCCGGGCCCTGGTCTCGGCCCTGATTAAGCTGGCCCACAACCTGGATCTGCTCACAGTGGCCGAGGGGGTGGAAACCGAGGCCCAGCTCAGCTATTTGCAAAAGGAGGGATGCGATCAATACCAGGGGTTCTTGTTCAGTCCGGCCGTACCGGCCGCCGAGATGGAGATGTTGCTGTCGGCCGCCGGGTGAAGATCGCGGATAAGATGGGCGCCCCCGTCAAGCTGTACCGATTGGAAGATCGTTCCGATTGACATGCCCTTCGGGTGCGGCATCGGGATCGACAAATCTCCATGTCGCAAAGGCCATATGCAAGGCGCCGTTTCGATTCCGATAGCGATACCGATACCGATACCGAAAGCGATAACAATCCCGACCGTTTTTCGGAATCGGCTTGAACAGCCGCCTAAGCGTCCCGCCGCAGCGCCAAAATAACACCCGCCGACGATCACCGCCTGCCACGCTGACAAT
>JASJED010000353.1 GCA_030065585.1 Desulfobacterales bacterium
AGAGCACGACGGCCAGTAGGAGTGTTAGGACCATGAGCCAAGAGAAGAAGAAAGACCCGTTTCGCAAAACCCTGCATCTACCCAAGACCAAGTTCGGCATGAAAGCCAACCTGACGCAGATGGAACCCCGGTTCCAGAAGCGCTGGGAAAAGATGGGCCTGTACCAACGCATGCGGAATCTCGACCATCCCGCCGGCACCTACGTGCTCCATGACGGTCCTCCGTATGCCAATGGCAACATTCACCTGGGTCACATGCTCAACAAGGTCATCAAGGACATCGCGCTGCGCTCCAAAACCATGGCGGGTTATGACATCGAATTCGTGCCCGGCTGGGACTGCCACGGTCAGCCCATCGAGCATCAGGTCATCAAGAACCTGGGAGCCAAAGCCAAAGACATGGCCCCGGCCCAAATCCGAGGCAAATGCAAAGACTACGCCTCCAAGTTCGTCAAAACCCAGGCCAAGCAGATGAAGGCCCTAGGCACCGTGGGGCGCTACGAAGAACCCTACCTCACCATGGTCCCAGCCTATGAAGGCGCCACGCTGGAGGTGTTTGCCGACTTGGTCGAACGGGGCCTTGTGTACCGCGCGCTCAAGCCTGTGCACTGGTCCATCGCAAATCAAACCGCCCTGGCCGAAGCGGAGCTGGAGTACATGGACCGAGAGGACATCTCGGTCTACGTGTTGTTTCCGCTGGCTGACACGGCATCGCTGCCAGCCGCACTCAAAGCCCCCGAAGGCGTCCAGGCAAACCTCATGATCTGGACCACCACGCCCTGGACCCTGCCTGCCAACCTGGCCGTTGCTGTTGCACCGGACAAGCGCTACGGCTTGTTCCTCTACCAACAGGACGGCAAAGACGTTCATGTCGTGATGGCTGAGAAGCTCAGCGACAAGGTCTTCAGGGCAGCCAAGATCGAAGACATCACCTGGCTCGGGCACTGCACCGGTCAGGAGCTCATCGATGCGGGCATCAAGTACCGGCATCCTTTCATCGACCGTCAGAGCCCTGTATTGGGGGCGGACTATGTCACCATGGAGGGCGGTACAGGCATGGTCCACACCGCGCCGGGCCACGGTGAAGAGGACTACTGGACGGGACTGCGTGAAGGGCTCGACATCTACTGCCCGGTGCGCAATGATGGCACGTTTGACAACACGGTGCCCGAGTGGCTGCAGGGCTTGGACGTCTGGACGGCCAACCCCAAGGTGGTCGAACACCTGCGAGCATCTGGTCACCTGTTCCATGATCACATGTTCGAGCACTCCTACCCTCACGATTGGCGTGGCAAGACGCCTGTAATCTTCAGGGCCACGGAGCAGTGGTTCATCGCGGTGGATGGCAAGGTCAAGGGTCGCGACAAAACCCTGCGCGAGCTGGCCATGGCAGCGGCAGAGCAGGACATCAATTTCATCCCCGCTTGGGGTCAAAGTCGCCTGCGGGGCATGCTGGAATCTCGGCCTGACTGGTGCATCAGCCGCCAGCGCAACTGGGGTCTGCCAATTCCTGCATTTTTGGCTGAAGAGGGCCAAGAGCCCCTGCTGACAAGCGCCTCCGTGCGGGCCGTGGCCCGCAGCGTGCGCAAACACGGTGCGGATTGCTGGTACAAAATGGAGCCCAAGGCCATCCTGAGCGAGGGCGAGTATGAGTTAGGGGCCGATGGCGAAGCGCCTCAGTGGCTCAAGGATGCGGGCGAGGCGGGCCTCGAGCGTCTCAGTAAGTCCCAGGACATCTTTGACGTGTGGTTCGAATCGGGTTCGAGCTGGAACGCGGTGTTGAATGAGCGAGACATCGGCTACCCCGCGGACGTGTACATCGAGGGTTCGGACCAACATCGCGGCTGGTTCCAGCTCTCCCTGCTGCCTGCCTTAGTGCTCTTGTTCGTAAGTTCGGTGACGTATATTTATCAGGATTTATGCTGCCTTTGCAAATTGGACAAATGCGGTCTCTTCGATTTTATCAAGTATTTCGCGAAGATCCTTTTTGGTAAATTTCCACTTAAACGGTCTTGCAATTTGTTGGTAATAGACCTGAAAGTCCAACAAGCGGCGTTCAACACTCGCTAAATCTGAAAAGTTATTTGGTGTTAAAACTTTTCGCTGAATAATAGAGAAGTAAATTTCAATCTGATTGAGCCAACTGGCATGTACCGGCGTATGCACCTGAACTGCACTTGGATACCATTTACTCATGCGTTTCACTGACGTCTGTCCACGGTGAGAGGAACCGTTATCGGCAATCCAGAAAACCCGGTTTGCTGAACGATAGGGTTCTTGCTGCATCACCAAATCAACCAGTTGGCGGTAGGATTCAATGCCAGTGCTCTTGGTACAAATTCCAAACACTTTTGCTCTATGGACATCCCAAGCTGCCATATAGGCAATAGCGCCTGCTCTTTCGTATTCAAATTCAATGCGCTGGCATTGACCAGGCGCAGGGGATAAATGTCGGCCATGACGATTTCGGGCTTGGATGCTGGTCTTTTCATCCGCGCTAATGACATAGTCGTCTGGTCCAAGCTGCTTGTTGTCCCAGATGCCCTGATAAAGATCCAAGATCCGTGATGCCTTTTCGCAGAATTTGGGGTCACGTGGAAAGATCCAACTTCGATATTGCCATGGTTTTATGGCATCGGCATTTAGCCATCGCCAGACGGTCGCGCCGCTTATGGATGCAACGATACCATTTTCGACCGCTTCTCTGGCAATATCTGCATGACTAATTCGAGACAATGGCAAATTCCGCTCACAGGGTAATTGGCAGGCCAAGGCTTTAACCGCCATGACCACTTTGGGGGGGAAAACGACTCGGTCTCCCGCGCCGTGGTCGATCTTGAAGACCGGCCAGGCGTTGTTCAAAAAAACGCTTTCGCCATTTACTAATGATTTGTCGTGGCATTTGCAATTTTTCACCAATTTGTTTGTTTTCAAGCCCTTCGGCAGCAAGCAGAATGGCTTTGGCCCTCATAACTTCATAATACGGCGACGTATATTTCCGGGCCATTGATTTCAATTGCTCTTTTTCGTTTTTGTCTAACTCTATAATAAAAGGGCTTTTTCTTGGAATAATACACCTCCTTTTCTTTTTAAGGAAGTGTATATTAGAGTAAGAGTCCTGTCAATAATACGTCACTTTATTTAAGAATATGACTACTAAGTTGCCCGTTAAGGTAAAAACGTGGAACGTGGCACCCCAGGTCCTTCGCCCTCTGGGCAGGCTAACTGTAAGGCATGCTGTTGGAGGTCTGGATCGTGATGCTGTAAAAAGCGAATGCCCCTCTGTAATGGGGGGGATATCGGCTGAGACATTGCCGACTCCGTAAGGATGCTGAAATACAGCAGGTGCCTCTTCATGAGAAAACAAGTTGAATCAATAGAATAAGGGAAAGCGAAAGACGGCCTTGTGCTGGCGCACCCTTAGGCTTTGGCCATATTGACAGCCTGTGTGTATCGTGAAGCAATTACTAATTGCGGGAACCCCACCAAGGGGAACCTTTTGAGGTGCTTGAGCCGTGTGATGGGAAACTATCACGCACGGTTCTAAGGGGGGAAAGAGGCTGCAAAGCCTCTGACCTACCCGGAGTGCATATCGCGTTATGAATTTACCCCTTGACATTGATATCAATATTGATACTATTAAATTATGGCAAAAATCGACGATTTGCTAAACCGAATCCGACGGAATCCCAAAAATGTTAGATTCTCTGAATTATGCAAGATATGCGATCATTTTTTCGGAGAGCCTCGGCAGGAAAAGAGCAGTCACCGAGTTTATAAAACACCCTGGCAGGGCGACCCGAGGATAAATATTCAAAATGAAAAAGGAAAGGCCAAAGTGTACCAAGTAAAACAGGTTCTTTTGGCAATTGAAAAGCTGGAGGTTAACCATGGCACAAAAAAATGATAAATACACCTATAGAGTTACTTGGTCCGAAGAAGACAGTGAATATGTCGGTTTGTGTGCTGAATTTCCAAGCTTGAGTTGGTTAGCGAAAACTCCAGAAAAAGCCTTAAGTGGAATACGAAAAGTCGTTGCAGAAGTTGTATTCGATATGCGTGAAAATAATGAGAAAGTTCCTGAACCTATCGCAAGCAAACATTACAGCGGAAAATTTATGGTAAGAATTCCACCCGATGTACATCGAAAATTGGCCATTCAAGCCGCTGAATCAGGAGTCAGCCTAAATCGCATTGCCAGTTCAAAGCTCAGCCAATAGTCCAACCCGCCACACAACCTGTCGCTGGTGGGACGGCGAAAACCATGCCGCCCCGCAGCTTTTCGTTAGCCCGCTGAAAAAAATGTGCCTTTTAATAGAAATAATTGCGCCACCCCAATATCTGATGGCCTCGTAAAAAGTCTTAACACTCTATCTGCCTGAATTATTTCAAAATGCGCACAATTTCTTCTTGTCTTTTTCTATTCGCTATGATACAGGATATCAAATAATTACGGACAGTTATCCTGGAGAAGCCATGATCCGCATCAAGGACCACAAACAGCATCATCTCTTCGATCCGTGGGCCTATATGAGCCCCAAACGGCGCCGGATGCTCGAAGAGGATTGGCCCGGCTTGTTTCGCCAGCATCTGCTTGGGGAACTGCCCGTCGATCTGTTGAAGCCTTTCTTCACCGATGGCTTCGGTCGGCCGACAAAGGAATTGCACACCCTAATGGGAGTGATGCTTTTCCAGCAGACCATGGATTTAAATGACGCCGAGGCTGTCGACCAGTTGTCCTACAACATCCAGTGGCATTACGCCCTGGATATCATCGAAGAAAGCGACGAGGCCAAATACGTCAGCGAAAAGACCTTGTGGTCCACCCGCCAATTGATGGCTGAAAACGGCATTGACGATGTCATCTTCGAGAAGCTCACCGACAAGCTGGCCAAGGTGTTCGGGGTGGATCCTTCCAACCAGCGCATCGACTCGGTGCATATTCGCTCCAACATGCGCCGGCTGGGGCGCATTGCCATTTTCAGCCGCGCGATCGCCAAATTCCTGCGCAATCTTAAACGCCATCACCGCACACTGTTCGATACGATCAAGGCCGATGTCATCGATCGTTACTGGTGTGAGAAAGCCCTGGCGGCCTTCTCCCTGGTCAAGCCGTCGGAATCGGATAAGACGCTCAAGCAGGTCAGCGCCGATCTGTTCGATCTGATCGCGCAATTTAAGGACCAATCGGCGGTCTCTTCCATGCACAGCTACAAGCTGATGCAGCGGGTGCTCGCCGATCAGTGCCGTGTCGAGACCGATGAGGCCGGCGGCGTTCAAGTGGCGATCAAGAAGCCGGCCGAGATCCCTTCCGATTCACTGCAGAACCCCTCGGATCCGGATGCGGCCTACAGCGGGCACAAGGGTCAGGGTTACCAAGTCCAGATCATGGAGACCTTCAGC
>JASJED010000089.1 GCA_030065585.1 Desulfobacterales bacterium
GCGGGCGGATGGAAATGCTGCTCCAGATGCCCGATGCGGTTAGCCTGGACCGGGCCCTGGATGGTTTCGGCATGGATCGCCATATCCGGTGGTGATGCTGACGGGGGGCCGGTAAGGCCCAGAAGATGACGCGCCGCATCGACGATCGTCTTGTCGCTTCCGGCCCCGGTTTCCACCAGAAGCTCCCGCAGGGCCGGCTCCCAGGCCTTGGGCTTGGTTTGGAAGCGTTTCAGAACCATCGCGCCGTCCGGCGCATCGCTGGCCGCAAAGCGGCTTTGGATGGCTTCCGCCAGCAGGGCGAAGGCGTCCCGGTGTTCGGTCGTCTGGATATTTCGTCCGGCATGCAGGGCCTCGATGATCAAATCCATAGGCGCTTTTTTCATGCGATTCCTCTAAGCTCCATAAACATTACGGCGTACGGGCATCGAGCCGATCGGTTTTATTTTTTGCCGAAATGCTGGGTTAGGTTCTCAATCCTGGTGGCCTGGATGGCCCCTTCGATTTTCTCGGCCTGGATGCTGAAGGTCGCCCCGGTTTTCTGGGCCGCGGCCAACGCCTCTAAAAGCTTTTTCGCCGCGGCCATGGTTTCGTCATCCTGAAGCGCACCGGATTTCGCGACCGTCTCCGCCAAAACCACCCGGCGTCCTTGGGAATCGGCGTCCGATTCGAGTTCTTCGATTGCCTTGGGCAACGCCTGGCCGAGCTTTCTTTTGATAACGGCCTTCAGCGCTTGGTAGGCATCCGCACATGCTTCCTGCCCGATGGCGGTCAAGCCGGCCGATGCCATGGCAACAATGGCAGTGGTGATAGGGTCCATCATGCACCT
This sequence comes from Desulfobacterales bacterium, assembly GCA_030065585.1. Classification (GTDB taxonomy): domain Bacteria; phylum Desulfobacterota; class Desulfobacteria; order Desulfobacterales; family UBA5852; genus JABZFP01. The sequence continues at coordinate 827 of JASJED010000089.1, forward strand.
CCGTTTGGTTGATGGTGGTGTAAGGGAAAAAATGTGGAAAGACCCGCCAGGCAGAGCCTGCCGTATTCAAGACTGTATTTTATCCGTCCATGCGATGCAACTGTCGGCTAAACGACCCCAAGCGCAATAAGTCTGCAGGCCCCGGATGCAATCGCATTTTCAGGGTAAAGGGGCGCCATTCAAGAATTTCGTGGACCGGGCGGGCACCACCTCACGTTTAATTCAGAGTGCCGGCACAAAACGGGTCACGCTGGTGTCGAAGAGCGAAAACCGCTGGAACAGATAAAGCGCCTGCCCGCCGCCTCGGGGATTTCACAGGCCAGACGGTGAAGAATGCCCACATCCCTGACATCGACGATCTCGACACCGAATTTCGGCACTCCCGAATCGCTTCTTTCTTCGCTCGCGCGCGTCTTCAATCCTCAAAAAGCGGTAGCTGACGGTCATCGCCCTTTTTAACCTTGGGACGGACTTTGGGTTCTTTCCGTTCTGATCCTGGTGGTGCGGGCTTGAGCGGAGGCGCTTCGGGCACGGCCTCCTCGTCAGATCGGAAGGCGGCGGCAGGGAAGATATAACCGTTCTCATCCTCCACAAACTGAAAGAGCCTGGTGATATGGGGGGCACAGAAACGTTCGTCATCGTAGAACAGCTCCAGGGTCTTGCGGATCATGGTGGCTTTGCTGCCGACTGTTGTCTTCTTGACCTTAAATCCCTCGCAAAGCTCGTCCGGGCTAAGGCAATGGGGGGTCTCCTTTGAAAACAGAAAGTTTAGCTGGGCGATGGCGTAAACCATGGCGGCCGCCCATATCTCGATTCGGCCGCGGTGGATGTTCAGCCCTTCCGAATCGGCGATCGTTTCGCACAGCCGCAGGGCAAATCCTGTGTAAACGTCGTGGAGTCGTCGATCACCGAATTCGGTGATGCGTTTCTTGATCTGCGCCACCCGCTCGTTCAGTTGCGCGGAATCCGGTTTGGCTGCCGTCCTGCGCAGGGGGCGGTCGAGTTTCAGTCTGCGGCGGACGTCGGCAATCATCGCCCTTTCAATATCCGCGCGCAGCGGATCGTCCGCCGCCGTTTTTTCGGCCTCCCGCAAGAGGGCTTCCACGGATTCGCGGCCATCGGCGGTGCGAACCGCCCGTTGGGGCGTTTGTCCACCAAGGGCCGGTATCGCCGTATCGACCCAACTGTGCCAGTGCGCCCGCAGCATTTGCTCGAGATGATGCCGAACCACCGGGTCGTCCACCAGCGCATGGTCTTCATCCGGAGCATTCTCAGCCTTCATCAGCATGGCATCACCGTCGGTATTCTCAAATTCCGGCAGGGTGTGCAGCCGCTGGTCCATGCGCCCGAAGGCTAAACGAATCTCCAGATCCCATTCATCAAGGTCATGGCGGCGGGCTTTTCCCCGTCCCTGCGATACCATGCGCCGCAGGGCAATGATCTCGGCCTTCATGCGGGGCGGCAGCACATAGGCGCACAAACCGAGAAACATCCCGACATCCGCCACTTGAACGACCCGGCCGAACAGGATGTCGCCGATCTTGAGGTTTTCGGAAGCGAGGATTTCCTGAACCACGGTTTCCTCCCCCGTCAGCAGGTCTTTCACCTGAACCGATTGGCGGGGACGAACATCGATGACTTCCATAAAACTGTAGGGCCTGCGGCTGGTGGCCCCGATCAGTTGTCCCTCCGGCGACTGGGGACGTATCCGGCGGCGGTCGGCATAGAGTTCCGCTACGGTCAATTCTTCGGGGCCATCCAACAGGCGATCCTCATCCTCCGATCGGTCGTACGCCCAGTTGAACACAAACCAAGGCCAGAAGAGTGGCGCGAACCGGTCAAACGTCTCTTCATCGGGTATTTCATGCGATTCAGGCCATCCAAAAAACTCATCAACCGCAAATTCGATCGCGGTTTGGCCAAAAACCGACACACCATGTTCGATAAGTTTTGGCATCAGCGTGTCCAGCACCTTGCTCAATCGGCGATATTGAAGCGTTTCCTTGGGTGTGAGGTTTTTTGCCAGGCAGCATTTCTTATATTTTTGGCCGCTGCCACAGGGGCAGGGGGCATTCCGTCCGATTTTCACCGCATTGTCCTCCTAAACACTCAAATATCCTCGAAATCGGTTGCCTTGAACACGATGCCCGCCTGTTTGACCTTGGCGCTGAATTCTTCCATGAGTTTGTTCAACAGCAATTGCTGGTCCTCGCGGTAGAAGAGGAACATCGTGCTCATTTTGCGTTTGGGGATTTCGGCCTGCTTGGCAAGCAGGCCGTGCTGGTAGGCCAGGGGCTCCAGGGCCGCGATGGCCTCCTGGATAGTGGGGTAGCGCGCTTGCGGATTGCGGGCGCAGGCTTTGAGGATGAAATCGCGCAGGTCGGTGTGGATTTGGGGATCGGCATCGAAGGGATCGGGGATGGGTTGTTCCACATGCAGGTTCATCTCTTTGAAGGGGTCGGTTTTCTCGAAAGGTCGCTTTCCGATCAGCATTTCATAGGCGATCAATCCCAGGGCGTAGATATCGGCCCGTTCATCCACGGGAAGGCATTCCACCTGTTCCGGAGACATGTAGCCGGGGGTTCCCGACATGAACGTCTCCGTCCCACAGGGGCAGGCCAGGCCGAAATCCAATATTTTGACGCCCCCTTTGGGAAGAATAAAGATGTTGCCGGGCTTGATGTCCTGATGGACAAGCCCCTGGCTGTGGGCATATTTCAGGCCGTTGCCGATTTTAAGGAGGATCGCGACCGCTTCCTTTGCGGAAAGCCGGCCGCGATCCTTGAGCACCTGCCGCAAGGTCATGCCCTCCAACAACTCCATGATGATGAAAATGGTCCGGAAGCGCTCCTCGATGTCGTAGACCTTGATGATATTCTCACTGTTCAGCCGGGCGATGGTCTGGGCCTCCTGCCGGAAATTGGCGAGAAACTCCGGATTGAGGGCCATGTCGTGATTGAGCATCTTGACGGCCACCGCTTGATTGAGATCCTCGTGATACCCCTTGTAGACAATCGAATAGCCGCCGCGGCCGATGATATCGGTAATGCGGTACTTACCGATGGTGCGATCGGCGGTGAGTTTACGGGTGGTAAAACGCTCGGCCATGATTTCGGTCAGGAAGGTGCCGACTTTGGGGTAGGTCTCGATGAGCTTTTGGAAGAGATCCCGGTGAATGGCCCAGAGTTGTAGATCGGTCTCGGCCACAACGTGGGCGCTGCGGTTTTCGCCGGTCAAGAGCGCCATTTCACCGACGAATTCCTTGGGGCCGATACGCGAGATGACGTGGGCTGCGCCGCCTTTCTCGATTTGCACCTGGCAGCGGCCCGACTGGACGATATAGCAGTTGTCGCCTTCGTGGCCCTGGGTGATAAATCGTGTGCCGGCCGGCACGAAACGAAAGGTCATGCTGTTCAACAGGGGGCAGACCGCATCGCGGTCGATGGCCTTGAGAAAGGGGACGGTGCGAAAAAACACGTAATCGGAAAAGCGGGGACCAGATTTTTCGGCACCGATGGCCTTTTCGATGCTGTAGGTTTGGGCCACGATCGGCGCCACGCTTATCCGGGAATAGTGGTAATCACCTTTTTGCGACGTGGCCGCAGCCCTGTTCAGCGTGCCGAAATAATCGTCCCAGGCCTTGTTTTCGGCATTGAAGACGTTCAGCAGGAATTCCTGATCGGCCGCGAGGGGCTGATCCGATCGAATGACAAACATGTGCGTATCGATACGGTAGGCATTGGCATAGAAGATACGCTGGCGCGATCGAAGGGTGATATGCCGGCCGTCGATGGCGGCAATCGACCAGATAGCCGCGACACGGGGAGGAGGGAGTGTCTCCGGCGCCACGTCCTGGGAATTCAGCGTTCCACCTTGCGCCATGACGATGCCCTCCGAATCGATGCATGCATCAAGCTTTACCCCAATATTGCCGTAGATCTACGGCGAGCCCTTGATAACAAAGCCAATGGACACTTCAGGGAGCGCCCGCAGGGTGAAATCTTTATTACGGTTTTTAATATAACATCCGGGTGCCAATTGTACTACGCTGGCGATTGCGAATCTCAGGTCCAACGCCTTGATATTTTATTAAAATATACAACTTGTCGAAAAGATTTCATCAAATCTTCGGGCTAAGTGGACAGCCCCAGATGAGTGTGCTATGCCACATCGACAGCCATCGGCAGGCGTCGGGTGCATCGCAACCGAACCGGAATCCCATCTCGCCCAGGAGTCAGGATGATCGCTTATCTGAACGGAGAGTTTCTTCCCAAAGCCCAGATTGCCATTTCACCCGAAGACCGCGGATTTCTGTTTGCCGACGGTCTCTACGAAGTCGTCCGCAGCTATGACGGCCGTCTGTTTCAGATGGAGGCCCACCTCGCGCGTCTGGCCCGCGGCGCCGAACACCTGCGGTTTCAAGCCAACGGCTACGGAGACCTGGGAGACGTCTGCCGGCAGTTGCTGGAAAAAAACGATCTGACCACCGGCGACGCCCTGGTTTATATCCAGGTCACGCGGGGTGCCCCGTCGGTGCGGGCCCACCCATTCCCGTCCGCGGAAACGCCGCTGACCGTGTATGCCGCCGCAAGGGCCTTCGACCCTTTGCGGGAAAGGCAGACGACCGGCCTGACGGTGATGCTGCTGCCCGACCAGCGCTGGGCCCGTTGCGACATCAAAACCGTCGGCCTGACCGCCAACATCCTGGCTGCCCAGCAGGCTCAGGAAAACGGCGCCGCCGAAGCCCTGCTCGTCCGCGACGGCTGCGTCATGGAGGGCTCCTACAGCAGTTTTCTGGCCGTCCGGGAAGGCGTCGTCATCGCCCCGCCCCTGACCAACTACATTCTGGGCAGTATATCGCGCCAAGTGGTGGAAGCCATCTGCCGCCGGGAGAAGATTCCCTTCCGTGCGCAACCCATCTATCAGAATCGACTGGCGGCCAACGATGAGCTCATGCTGACCGGCACCACACTGGAAGTCACCCCGATAACGCACGTCATCGGAATCGATCGGCAATGGGCGCCGGGCCCGGTGACGCGCCGATTGCAGGAGGCCTTCCACGGGCTGACCTGACGGAAACCGCTTCTATATAGAACGACTTAAACCCTTGCGCATAGATACACAGCGTTCTCTATGATCGGTCCAAATTCGAATCATGGTTTCATCAATTAAAGTACAAATGCGCAAATAAGTATGTCGCTGTGTATAGTTCAGCAAGGATTGTCTTCGAAAGGATCGAAGCGATCCTGATGGTTCGTCTCAAAACTTCCTTGGCCCCGCTGCCACGCATGACAACCGGGCGCTGAACGGGCAGCCTCAGCAGACACCCTTGCCATCGAGCAGCGCGCGTACCTTGGCGGCCAGTTTCTCGATGGAGAGCGGCTTCAGGATGAAATCGCGGATGCCCAGCCGATGGGCCTTTTCCGGGGTGATCTTCTCGCTGTATCCGGTGCACAGGATGATCGGCAGATCGGGACGGATGGCCAGCAGACGTTGGGCCAGTTCTTCACCGGTCATGTTGGGCATGGTCATATCGGTAATCACCAGGTCGAAGGCTCGCGGAGACCGGGTGAAAAGCGTCAGGGCCTCCAGGCTGTCGCCCGTCACCTCCACCTGGTAACCCAGATGCAGCAGCATGCGCCGTCCGATGTCCTGCAGCGCCTCCTCGTCGTCCACGAAAAGAATCCGCTCGCTGCCCATGGGTTTCTCGCTTCGCGCTTCCGGCTCGCAGGTCACCTGCCCCTGGGCCCTCGGCAGGTAAACCTTGAAAACACTGCCCTCCCCCAGCTGACTGTCAGCCGTTATCACGCCGTCATGGCTCCGGACGATACCATGGGTCGTGGCCAGTCCGATACCGGTGCCCTGCCCGCTGTCCTTGGTGGTGAAATACGGCTCGAAGATTTTGTTCAGCAGTTCATTCGGAATCCCCTCCCCGCTGTCGGCGACCGTCAGGCAGGCATAAGTGCCCGGACGCAGTTCGGGATGAATGCGTGCGGCCGTCTCGCCCAGCACCTGACAATCGAGGCCCACCGTGATCTGGCCGCGCGCCTGGCCGATGGCGTGGGCGGCATTGGTGCAGAGATTGAGGAGCACCTGATGAATCTGGGTCGGGTCGGCCTCCACGGTGCCGACCTCCGGCTCGATTTGGGAGCGGATTTCGATCGACACCGGTATCAGGGCCCGCACCATTTTGAGGGTTTCGGCAACGACCTGGCTCAGGTCCACGGCATTCTTGCGCTGTTCGTCCTGACGGCTGAAGGTTAGAATCCGGGTGACCAGGTCCTTGCCCCGCTGACAGGCGCGGATGGCTTCGGTAATACTTCGGTAGGCCGGGTCGTCCGTGGCCATTTCCAGCATGGCCAATTCATTGTACCCCAGAATGGCCGCCAGGATATTGTTGAAGTCATGCGCGATCCCGCCGGCCAGGGTGCCGATGGCCTCCATCTTCTGGGCCTGTTGCAGCTGGGTCTGCAGTTGCTTGCGCTCGGTAATGTCCCGGAAACTGACGAGCCCGTAGCGCTGTCCCCCGATTTTAAGCGCCACGCCGCCGGCCTCCACGGGTATGGGATGGATGGCCGTGCCCTTGACCTGGATCTCACCCAGAAATCCAATCTCACGATCCGGCAGGTGTTCCAGCAACTCCCGCACCATATCGGCCTCCTCCGCGGTAAAAAGCTGCGGCAACGGCGTTAGCTGCAGTTCTTTGCGGGTCATGCCGAACAACCGGCAGGCGGCCTGGTTGGCGTCCTCCACCGTGCCCTGGGCGGTAAACATGACCTGGGCGTCGAAAAGCTGTTCGAACAGCAGCCGGAAACGGGCTTCACTTTCCCGCAACTGTCGATTGATGGTCTCCAGCTCGATATTGCGCTCTGCGAGCCGCTCCGAGAGAACATCCCGGTCCTGCCGCACGGCGGTTTCGGTGCGCGACAGGCGGTGGTGGGTCAGGGCCAGTTCGCGGCCGGTCTGGATCGTGTTGTGCAGTTCGTCGTAGCTGAACTGGGGTGATTCGATCATCAAAAGGGGCTTGTCCAGGATACTGAGGGCGCTGGCGCCCAAGGCCAGATCGTCCCCGTCGGCCAAAGTTTCGATCCAGATCCCCGAACGCAGGCGGCCGCTGGCGCGGCGCGCCCAGAAGGACTGGGCTTCGGGAATGAAATCCTGCAGGAACGGAAAACAGTCCGCCAGGGCGATGGCCGCCTCCGGCGCCGCGGCCTCGGGCACCAGGGCACAGAACCAATCCGGCATGGGGGCCACCGGGACAAAACGATCTTCGTCGGTGTGCTGCAGGACCACGGCGTTGAAGAGTTTAAAGAGCTCGCCGATTAACGTATTGTTCATGTAAGCGTCTTCTTTCGATAGGTATACACACGACCCGTGCCGGGCACGCTGTCGGCCGGCAGCGCATCAAAGCGATCTTGCAGGGCACCGGCCTTCTCAAAGATGGTCTGATCGATTAGCAATTCTCCCGGCTGCGCCCGTTGCTGCAATAGATCCGCCGCTTGAAGGGGCGCGCCCACGGCCTGCAAACCCGCGGCACCGGGCGTTTGGTCGAGGCCCACGATGGCCGGTCCGCTGGCCAGCCCCAGGGCCGGCCGCAAACGGGTGCCGGCGCCCAATTGCTTCTCAGGCGCAGCCCCCCACTCGTCTTGGAGGATGGGCATGAGCGCCTTCAGGGCCTGTTCCTCCTTGGCCGTTGCCGCGGTGAGCAGTCCGAAAAAAACCATTAGCAAGTCACCGGTCTGCCGATAGAGCACGCCGGCCCGTGCCTGAAAATGGGCCGCCAGCCGGCGTCGCAGAAGAAATAGCTGTTCAAGATAAACGGCCGGCGCCGCCGTCGAGGCCGCGGCGGCGGCCCCGCGCAGCCCCACGGCGAGAACCGCGAGATCTTTGCGTTCACCGGCTGCTTCAAACGGCAGGGCCAAGCGTTCCACATTCGCCGTGGAAGCGTTGCCGCCGCTCAGTTGCCGCGCCTGGGCTTCGCGTAGCAGGGCCAGTTCGTTGGCCTTCTGCTGCATGGCCTGCCGTCGCTGTTCTTCTTCGCTCGTATCCAGAAGCAACAACCAGTAACCCCCGGATTCCGGTATGATATGCGCATCGATGCAGGCGCCGGCCTGGGGCTGCAGACACTCCAGATGACAGGCGTCGTCTTCGAGCGGCAGGAGGCCTTCCATGAAATCGAAGACCGTACTGACCGGTGCGCCCGTTTGCAGGGGCTCCACCCGGTAATTGGCCAGGTCGCCTCCGGCGGCCAGAACGGTTCCCTGGCGATCCAGGTGCAGATAGGCCGGATGGCGATCGACCAGCGCCCGATGGCACAGGTAATCGCAGATCAGCGGCGGCAGGTCAATCTTCACGCATGCTCCAGCATGGCCCGCACCAGCATTTCGAAAGTCTCCTCGACCCCGCTGCCGGTCTTGGCGCTGGTCTCCACCGTCACGGCGCCTTTCTGCCTGACCTGTGCCAGTTCCGCCGGCGTGATCTCCCAATCCGCGGCCAGATCACTTTTGTTGAACACCAGGATGGTCGGGACAGCGCCCACGGTCTCGGTGGCGCGCGTCTTAAGATCGAAGGCCGTGTCGAGCGTGGCCCGCCGTGTGCCGTCCACCACGATGAGAAGGCCCGCCGCCCCGCGCAAATAGGAGGTCCGCACCGACTGGAAAGCGTCTTCCCCGTGGATGTCCCACAGGATGAGGTCGATGGCGCCACTTTCCACTGAAAGGGTTTTCTTGTCGATCTTGACCCCCACGGTGGTCTGGTATTTCTCCGAGAAAATGCTGTGGACATACTGTTGCACCAGGCTGGTCTTGCCTACCGCAAATGCGCCCAGCATGCAGATCTTCTTCTTAATCATGCCTTGGTTGTTCCCTTCTCAATCAGGTTCCCAAATGATGTTGAACGATACGCGCCGATTGCGCTCGCGATCTTCTTCCGTATTTTCCGGACGCAGCGGATCGGAGGCCCCCAGCCCCTTGACAGCGAGGTAGCGCGGGCTGACCCCCAAAGCCAGCAGGGCCTGCCACACCTTTTCGGCACGCTGATAGCTCAAGGCGCGGTTGAACTCCTCCTCGCCGGTGGCGTCGGTGTGGCCGATGACCGCAATCCTGACCCGCCGGTCAAGGCCTGCGGCAATCTCCTGAACGCGGCGTCCCCGAACAGCGGTCTGCTCCAGCTTGGCCGCCTCCTCCGGGGCGATTTCGCTGGTCCCGCTTATAAACAGGATGGTGGTTTTGGCGATCTGCGCCAGCACCGCTTCGAGTTCCAACGCTTCGGCGCTCTGCAGCGCCTCGGTCGCCAAGGTCCGGATGCCGGGTACCAGCGGTCCCAGCCGGCGCGCCCCCACGATCCAGGCATGGGGTGCGGTGCCCTCGATGATCAGGGTGTCCGCGGAGAGCCGCAGGTCGACACCGGCGGGCGGGTCGAGCGCCTGCCGGGCCCGCTGCAGCACGAAGTCAGGATCCAGCGCGTAATAGGACTCCCAACGCCCCACGGCCCGCCCGGGATCGAAGCCGGCCGCCGCCAGCAGGGCCAGCGGATCGGCGGCCAGGGGGTCGCGCAGCCCGGAGAGATGAATTTCATCGCCGCGGCGCTTAGCCTCGGTAACGACGATACCCGGTGCCTGGCGCAGGTCATGAACGAACCGGGCCCACTGCTGATTCGCCTGGTGGCTGCGGTAGCCCCACCAGCCCGCCAGGCCGACCACCAAAATGACGATCAGCCACAGCCAGGGCGAAATCCGGGTTTGCTCCTCTTTGATCTTGTAGCGCAGGCATTCATTCAAATCATCGTCGAGGGCGGCAAAGGGGGTCGTATCGCCGTCGAAATTGGCGATATCGTCGTTCTTCTTCAACTCCACACGGCTGAGGACGTCGCGCAAACGGATGCGCAGGTTCATCGGGGGGGTGCCCCGGATCACGGCGGCTAGGGTGGTGCGTCCCCCCTGCTCGACCCAGACGCTGCGATCGTTGCCCACCCGCAGAGTGTCGATGCCGGCCTCGCCTTCGACATTGAAGGAATCCTTGATGAAATCCTGGATGGCGGTCAGCATGCCCGACACCAGGTCGGGGTCCTGGGTGTCCACCGTCGGGGCCACCACATGGTTCAGGACCAGCCCGTTGGCGTGGTGAATCAGAAAGACTTGTTCCACCTGGTAGACCAGGGAATGGAGCAGAACGACTTCCGCAAAGGGCTTGCGGGTGCGCAGGGCTTCCAGGCGCCATTTGACCCCCTGCCAGGAAAAACTGTGGTTCAACACATGGTTGAAGGACTGAATCATACCCATGATGGTGGCCGAAATGGCCTTGCGGATTCCGGGTCCCATCAGGGGAAAAAGAGCATCGGCCAGCACCTGGGGCTTTCTCTGGACCGAGGCCTTGAGGGCGTCGGCAATCGTGGGCTCCAGGGCGCTGGCAATCTTGTCGTCGCGGCCCGAGCGCAGGACCAGGGCCTCGGCCAGGTGGTGGCTGATTTCTTCGGTGCGAACGGCGGGATCGTCCAGACGACCCTCCAGGCGATCGATGCGCGCCTTCTGGGGTCCGACGATGATATCCTGAAGCATAGCCACATCGTCCTGGGTTTCCGAAGGGCTGTCTTCAGGGGCTTGCGCGGCCTTCCATGGGATGGTGGAATCCGACAATCGCATCTCCCGACAAGATTCGCTGCGTATCAGGCGTCTAACCGCTTGCCGCTGCCGACCGATGGCGGCGCGCAGTGGTCGATCGGGTGGCCGGCGGCAGCGCGGGCCTGCCGGCTGCCGGTCTGAACCGGCCGGCGGCCGGGGCCTAACTCAATCTCCGGCGCAGGTTGCCGCCAAGACCTCAATCCGTCGGCGGCAGCTCGAACTCGTCCTTCAACCGCAGGGCCACTTCCATGAGCATGTTGGCCAGTTCGACCCGATCGGTTTTGTCCTGGCGCAGTTCAGTGGCGGCGCGTTCCAGGTCGGCACTCAGCGACTCGTGCTTGTCGTGAATCTCTTCCAGCAGGTTTTTAGACTGTTGCAGGAGTTGCTCCTGCAGATCGCGCTGGCCGGCCACGGTCTTGTCGCTCAGCTGACTCAACTTGCGATCCAGCGCCCGGCGGGCTTCTTCGATCTTCCCGGCCAGGGCATCGTTGGACTCCAGGCGCTCGTCCTTTTCCGTGCGCATCTGATCGGTCAGGCTGGCGAGTTCCTTTTTGACATAGTTTTCGAGTGAGCCCAGGGCCTTCTTGGTCTCGTTGCGCAGGTCGCCGATTTCCTTATGGATGGCGGTTTCGATCGTGGAGAATTTCTGCTCGTACTGCCGTTCCTTGGAGCCAAAAAGGATGTCACGGATCTTGTCGATGTTTTCGGGCTCTGCCGCCGAAGTCTTGTTTTCCTTCGGGACTTTAGCATTCTTTACGCCTTTTTTTTCCGCCTTCGCCATGAGGCCTCCTTGCTGATCGGATGGAGCGTGGACCGGGGATTCAAACGAAAATTGACAGAATGATCGACTGTGCCCCCCCTGCCGCAACCCGGGTGGAGCTGTGCGCCGATGAGGACGGCACATCCAAACACGCTGAAAAGCATGCGCGTCATTGCCTCTCCGCTTTTTGCAACATCATGAATATTAAACGAATTATTAATCAAATCAAGGAAAAACACGATATCGCCATCCGGCGGAAAGCCACCGGCCATGCCGGGGTAAACGCGCGCACCCAGCTTTACGTTCACGTTAACGTTATACGCATTTGAAAGCCATCGGCGCCGCGGTCTATATTTACGCCGGTAAAACTGTTTATTATCAAGAACATTCCCGTTATCGTCCCCTCTCGAAGACTAACGCGGATGGAGGTCATGACCATTATGAACGATCGCATCGGACTGGTTTGCGACAGCACGGCCGATTTCCCCGACGGCCTGGCCGAATCGCCAGGCCTGCACATTCTACCGGTCCATATCATGGTGGACAGCGAGGACCATCTCCAAGGCCAGTCCATCGACAACCGTGACGTCTTGGCGGCGCTCAAACGCCGCAGCGATGTCCACACCAAACCCTTTTATCCCCATGAATGCGCCGATTTCTTCGAAAAACTGCTGGATTACTATGATCGGGGCGTCTCCTTTCACCGGTCCACCGAACTCTCAGGCAACGACAACAGCGCCATCGCGGCCCTGAACCTGATGTTCGAAGAAGATGCCCGCCGGGTCAAGGTCATGGACCTGCAAGGCGTCAGTGTCAGTCTGGGTCTGGTGAATATGGCCGCCGGCCAGTACCGCAAGCTCGACGGCCGATGCGACGTCTGGCTGGCCTACATCGAAAACCTGGACGAAGCCATCACGACCCGCCAAAAACTGGCCGAGGGCCTCACCCTCCCGACCCACCGGATCAACCTGGCCGAAGCGGGCGCCACCATCTCCGTCCACACCGGCCCGGGCGCGATCTGCATCGCCATGTCGCCGGCGTGAAAGTACTTCCACACCACCCTACTAGAACTTTTCTCAAAATAAAGATCAGGGTTTCTGGCAAGGCGTGAATCGGCGAGAAAGCGGAATGTAAGAAGCGGCTTAATTCTGACCCGCGAGGGGTGATGGTGCCGGGTGGACACTAGCTATATTTGCTTGCTGGATGTGATACGTGTGAATTGTGCTGACAGATAACCTTTTTCCTTTGTCTCCTCAGGAGAGGGAAGTTTCTTGTCGGCGCGGATTGACTGGTAAATTCCACGAACATCTGGCTTGTAGACTTGTAGGCTTTCGCATACGAATTCTGGTCTTAGGGAATCAAGCAGTTTACGTGGTGATATTTCATGCGGCTCGCACGCCCTGGGAGGGTGATTGACTTCTACAAGAAGAAGAAAGGTCCCGCCTGGGCGAGTGATCCTTTTTATCTCTTTTAGCGTTTTGTTGAAGTCTTCGACATGATCAAGTGAATTAAAGGAAGAGACTGCGTCGCATTCATCATCCTGCAATGGTATCTCTTCAGACGGGGCGTCAATGTACTCCATTCGGTGGTGTTTTGCTCCAAGACGCATGTACTCTTTTGCAAGCGGATCGAGTCCAATCCGACGCGATGCCATTGATGCCCACTCAAGACTGCCGCATGGCCCGCATCCGATGTCTAATATAACTTTGTCTTCATAGTGCGAGGCATCCAATCCAAAGTGTGTCGTAAAGAAATACTCATAAAACTTGTTTGACAGGTTCCCTTCCTTGCTCATCTTCTTCCAGTAATTCAATTCGTTATGCTCTTTCCAACGAACAGGAAACAATCTACTCAAGAAAGAAGAAATTAATCTTTTCGATTTGCGCTCTGTTTTTCTCGATTTACGCTTCGCATAATCAAGTAGTTGCATTCGTTAATCCCCCTTATGGTCTTATACGAAATAACGCACCGGTCTAAAGGTGAGGGCCGCATAGCGGACCGAATCCCAATACAGCCGGATGTTAGGGTATGCTCTTTAAATAATATGGTTACGACACCGATTCATCTAAAACGGATATTTCCTAAAAAAGAAGGCAACCCCCCCGTAACTGTTTTATAATTCAATTGATTAGAAAGAATCTCACAGGCGGTTTTGCCGCGACAGTTTGTACCACAGAACCCATCGCGCTCACAAGGTGTAAGCGACGTAAAGTGGTCGCCGATTTCGGCGGCGGGGCGAACACTTGCGACGCCGGTGTTCTTCTGCTCAGCGAAGCCGACAAACGCTTGCGATTGACCCAACGGATTGCACCCCAATTGGACGATCTTCGCTGTAAAGGCAATGCGATCATAGCCGCCAAGATATGCTTCGACCGCATGCTGATTTGCCAGGCGCTTATCCACGGCCTGGTTTTGCTGACGCCGGATGAGATGATCCGGCAGTATCCGGTTCGGACCGTCTGGTAATCGCTTCTCCTTCGGCCACCGTCATACCTCCGGCGGAGCAGCGTTGAAGGCGCGCTCGGTGTTTGGCCTCCCCTCAAACGACAAACGGCAGGTCCGCAGACCTGCCGTTCTTTATTTGGTGCCCGCCGTCGAGCTGGATCAGTCGGGGCTGCAGCCGCAGTTGCACTGGGCAAATTTCATGCGGCCGACCGATTCGTGCTCGCGGGTCTGCATGCAGTCGGCGTAATGCGATTTGCATATGAGGCTGCCTGGGCGGCTTTCGTTGCGGGATTTATCCGCCATGAAATCACCTCTCGGGATTAAGATTGCGATTGAAACCGGTCGGCGCAGCCCTTCTGCTGCCTTCCTGTGGGGATGTACGGTAAGCATCGATCATTTGACGGCAACAGCATCGCCGAAGTGGCTGTCCGCCCAGCCCTTGCCGCCGGCGCTATAATCAAGCCTAAAATGGGGAAGCCTATGCAGCGCCTCTTAGCTGAGATCGTCTATTTCTCTTGTTTTCGGCTGAAATACAGATTGATCACCGCGGCCAGCGAAGTGCCCACGATGAGCAGGAACGAAATCGCGTTGATCACCGGCGTGCTG
>JASJED010000354.1 GCA_030065585.1 Desulfobacterales bacterium
TCCTTGAAAACGACCGAAAAGCCGTGGGAGAAATAAATGGCATCCCCGGGATTGAGGCAGGACCGCACCGTCGGCCACATGGCCGCCTGGCCGGCATCGGAGAGCAGGTACTGAATCAACGTGCCGCGCCGGGCAGCTTCCTCGATCGACAGCAGGGTTTCCCCCGGCACGAAGCCGTCGGCCACGGCCCGCTCCCAGGAGGCACCGCCTTCACGCTGTCCGATGATCACCTTCACGCCGTTGTCGCGCATGTTGAGGGCCTGTCCGGGCCCCTGGACCCCGTATCCCAGCACGGCCACGGTTTCTTCGGCCAGCACCGCCCGGGCTTCGTCCAGCGTGAATTCTTCCGCGGTGATCACTTCTTCCACGACGCCACCAAAATCGATTTGTGCCATTCGTTTTCCTCCAGATCTGTTTAGAAGCGCTTCAAAACCCCATCTAACGTCCGATGGCGGCGTTCCCACCTTACTTCAGAATGCTCACATATCACCCAATATGCTGCGCTTTTTCATCAGGCGGCGCCTTGCCCTCGAACGTAATCTGTGGTTTTGAAAGCACTTCTAGTGCCTATGGTTAGATGTAGTGATTCTTGATTCATTGGCGATACCGGCTTGTGTTTCACTTGGGCTCCCTTATCAGGGCGATCGTGCCGGTGCGGGCGATTTTCTTGATGCCCATGGGACGCAGCAGGGTGAGCAGCGCCGACAACTTGCCCTCGTCGCCGGTCACCTCGATAATGTAATGCTCCAGTCCCACATCGATGACCTTGCAGCGGAAGATATCGACGATGCGCAGGATCTCGGCCCGATGCTCGGGGCTGGCCTTGACACAGATCAGGGCCATCTCCCGCATGACGGAGTCCTGGAGGGTCAGATCCCGGACCTTGATCACGTTGATCAGTTTGTTGAGTTGTTTCTCGATTTGCTCGACCACCGGCGGGTTGGCCTTGGTGACAATCGTAATGCGCGAAATCCCCGGTGTCACCGTTTCGGCCACGCACAGGCTTTCGATATTGAATCCGCGGCCACTGAAAAGCCCCGCCACGCGGGAGAGCACTCCGGGTTCGTTGTCCACCAGCATCGTTATGACGTGTTTGTTTTCTTGCATGGTCTCTTCCGTTAAACCAGCAGCATTTCCGTGATGTTGGCACCGGCCGGCACCATGGGGTAGACGCTCTCTTCTTTTTCGACCACGAAGTCCATGATCACCGGACGCTCGCAGGCCAGTCCTTCCTTGAGGACCGGGATGACTTCTTCCGGCCGGGTGGCGCGCAGACCCAAGGCCCCGAAGGCTTCGGCCAGTTTGACGAAATCGGGCTGATGGTCCATGGTCGTGCAGGCATAGCGCTTTTCGTAGAACAGCTCCTGCCACTGGCGCACCATGCCCAGATAACCGTTGTTGAGAATCAGGACCTTGACCGGCAGACAGGACTGCATGGCCGTGGCCATCTCCTGGATGTTCATCTGGATGCTGCCGTCGCCGGCGACATCAACCACGATCCGATCGGGCTGCGCGGCTTTGGCCCCGATGGCCGCCGGCAGCCCGAACCCCATAGTCCCCAGGCCTCCCGACGTGATGAACTGGTAGGGGCCGTCGAAATGGTAGTACTGGGCGGCCCACATCTGGTTCTGGCCCACCTCGGTGGTGATGATGGCCTTGCCCTGGGTGAGCTCGAAGAGTTTGTCGATCACGAACTGGGGTTTGATGACCTCGTCGCCCTGATCATAGGCCATGCGATGCTGTTCCTTCCAGATGGCGATCTGGTCCAGCCACTCCCGGCGATCATCTTCGAGGGTGTCCAGATTCTCCTGTGCGATCATGCGGTTGAGCTCTTTCAAGGCTTCCTGGCAGTCGCCCACCACCGGGATGGCCACCCCGACGTTCTTGCGGATGGAGGTCGGGTCGATGTCGATGTGCACGATCTTGGCATTGCCGGCAAAGGTTTCGATCTTGCCGGTTACCCGATCGTCGAAGCGCACGCCGATGGCGATCATCAGATCGCAGGCCCCGGTCGACATGTTGGCGCGGTAGGTGCCGTGCATGCCGATCATGCCCAGCCAGAGGGGGTCGGAGCCCGGAAAGGCCCCCAAGCCCATCAGGGTGGTGGTGACCGGCATGCGCGTCCGACGGGCGAAGGCGGTGAAGGCTTCCGAAGCGCCCGAGAGGATCACCCCGCCGCCGCCGAACAGCAGGGGCCGGCGGGCTTTCTTGATCAGTCCCACGACTTTCTTCAACTGCTTCATGTTCGGACGGTAAGTGGGCTGGTAGGATTTGATCTTGATATCCTCATCAGAGTGGAATTCGGCCATCTGGGTGCCCACATCCTTGGGAATATCCACCAGGACCGGCCCGGGCCGCCCGGAGCGCGCCAGAAAGAAGGCTTCGCGCATGGTGCGTGCCAGGTCGCTGGCGGATTTGACAAGATAGTTGTGCTTGGTACACGGTCGCGTGATGCCCACGATGTCGACCTCCTGGAAGGCATCGTTACCGATCAGGTGGGTCGGCACCTGGCCGGTAATGATGACCAAGGGAATCGAATCCATATAGGCCGTGGCAATCCCGGTGACGGTATTGGTGGCCCCCGGCCCCGAGGTGACCAGGCAGACACCGGCTCGGCCGCTGGCCCGAGCATAACCGTCGGCGGCGTGAACGGCGCCCTGCTCGTGACGCACCAGAATGTGCCGGATGTCGGTCTTGACCAGTTCGTCATAGATGTCGATGACGGCGCCCCCTGGGAATCCGAAAACGGTGTCGACCTTTTCTTCTTTCAGGACGGCCATGAGTATCTGGGCTCCGGTCATTTCCATGGCTAGCTGCTCCTCGTTGAGTTGGCGTTAGGTAACTATTGCGCCCTGGGCGGCTGAAGCCACCTGCCGGGCATAACGGGCCATATAGCCGCTCGTTATCCGGGGGGCTGGCGGCTGCCAGGCCTTCAGGCGTTCTGCCAGAGTCGCTTCCGGCAGGTCCAAAGTGATCGTTTTTGCGGGGATGTCAATATGGATGGCATCACCCTCGGCCACCGCCGCCAGAGGGCCGCCCTGCATGGCTTCCGGCGAGATATGCCCGATGGCGGCCCCGCGGGTGCCGCCCGAAAAGCGTCCGTCCGTCAAAAGGGCCACGTGGGCGTCCAGCCCCATACCGGCGATGGCCGAAGTCGGGGTCAGCATCTCCCGCATGCCCGGTCCCCCCATGGGGCCTTCATAGCGGATCACGACCACATCGCCCTTGCGGATGTCGCCGCCCATGATGGCCCGCGTGGCGTCTTCTTCGGAATCGAAGACGCGGGCCGGGCCGCTGTGCTGCATCATTTCCGCGCGTACGGCGGTCTGCTTGACGACACAGCCCTCGGGCGCCAGATTGCCGAACAGCACGGCCAGGCCGCCGGTGGCATGATGGGGGCGGGTCAGCGGCCGGATCACTTCATCGTCGCGTACCGCGGCCGCGGCGATGGTGTCCGCGACGGTGCCGCCGCCGACCGTGCCGCAGGTGGTATCGATCAGTCCGCCGCGATCGAGCTGCTTGAGTACGGCGGGGATGCCGCCGGCCCGGTGCAGATTTTCGATATGGTGCTGACCGCCGGGGCTCAAGGAACACAGGTGCGGGGTCTGGCCGCTGACGGCATTGATCATCTCCAGGTCCATGGGGATACCGGCCTCGTGGGCCAGGGCCGTGAGGTGTAAAACCGTGTTGGTGGAACAGCCCAGGGCCATATCGACGGTCAGCGCGTTGCGAAAGGCCTCCGGCGTCAGGATCTGGCGCGGGGTCAGGCCTTCGTGGGCCAGGGCCACCGCGCGCATGCCGGCCTGTTTGGCCAGACGGGTGCGGGCCGCGAAAACCGCCGGAATCGTGCCGTTGCCGGGCAGGGCCAGGCCGATGGCTTCGGTCAGGCAGTTCATCGAATTGGCGGTGAACATGCCGGAGCAGGAGCCGCAGGTGGGGCAGGCGGCTTCTTCGATGGCCGCCAGCTCCGCTTCGGACATGCGGCCGGCCTTGACGGCCCCCACGGCTTCGAAAACACTGATCAGGTCCACCTTGTCGCCGGCGCAGGTCGGGTGTTCACCGGCCAGCATGGGCCCGCCGCTCACAACGATGGCCGGCAGGTCGAGCCGGGCGGCGGCCATTAGCATGCCCGGCACGATCTTGTCGCAGTTGGGAATCAGCACGAGGGCGTCGAAGGCGTGGGCAATGGCCATGACCTCGATGGAATCGGCGATCAACTCCCGGCTGCCCAGAGAGTATTTCATGCCCGTGTGATTCATGGCGATCCCATCGCAGACACCGATGGTGCCGAAGTCGATCGGTGTGCCCCCGGCCATGTAGATCCCGGTCTTGACGGCGGCGGCAATACCATCCAGGTGGGCGTGGCCCGGGATGACCTGATTGGCGGCGTTGGCAATGCCGATCAGGGGCCGTTTGATTTCCTGATCCGTATAGCCGATGGCCTTGAACAATGCCCGGTGGGGGGCGCGCTCGATACCCGCCTTGACCTGATCGCTTTTCATCGGAACATCTCCTGCACTAAAAAACCGCTACCAGCGGCGGGCTGATAACGGTTTTGGTGTTGGCGGTCTTGCTTTAGTTAAGCCGGTATCAACCCTTGCCCCGCGGTAGAATAAGGAGATCTACCACGAGGATCCGAATAAGGCCGACAAGGATGTTGATGTTGGCAATAAGTTTCATAATACAGCAAAATCTTTGAGTTTTGGGATCAGTTACCAGCCGTCATCGAAGTTGTCAAGACATTTCCGCGTCGCCGTTGGAAACGTGGTTCTGGGTTCTGAGGTTCCAGGTTCTAGATTCTAGGTTCTGGGTTCTTGGGTAAGTCTGATGCAATCCGATCAACACTGAACGGGGAACCTTGAACGGAGAACCTTTTTTTCTGGCCCCCGCAGGCGTTTACCAGTTACCGGGTTTCAGGTGTCGGGTTTCAGGCTTACAGGTGTCAAAGATTGGGTGGTGTCCGCTCAGAAGAGAAGATTTTGGCTCTATCCCCGCCTTACAGCGGGACCTACACCGGATTCAAAAAAGCGGGGGGTGTTCGACAAACCGCAGGAAAATGGCGCCCGATGGCGGAACCGTCGTGCGATAGCAGGCGTAGCCCACGCTACGTCGAGGACGGCCAAGAGGCAAGAACGTCGCATGGCGTCGAAAGATGCCGTCTGGAAAAGAGAGTGTCGCCCCAGGGGCGGTAGATTTCGGTGCCAGGCAAGGCCGCAGCCGATTGGTCCCCGCAGGCGTAGCTGACGCTACGTCGAGGACGGCCAAGAGGCGAGAACGCCGCATGGCGTCGAAAGATGCCGTCTGGAAAAGAGAGTGTCGCCCCAGGGGCGGTAGATTTCGGCGCCAGGCAAGGCCGCAGCCGATTGGCCCCCGCAGGCGTAGCCCACGCTACGTCGAGGACGGCCAAGAGGCGAGAACGCCGCATGGCGTCGAAAGATGCCGTCTGGAAAAGAGAGTGTCGCCCCAGGGGCGGTAGATTTCGGCGCCAGGCAAG
>JASJED010000090.1 GCA_030065585.1 Desulfobacterales bacterium
TCGGGTTTCAGTGTTCAGGTGTCAGGGGAAACTGCCAGGTTTCAGTAAATTTAAAGCCTGGAATTAAAAAAAGGATTGGGTTGCACCGGAAAACGGTAGTAGTGAAGTAAATCGATTTCATGAGCGCCGCGCAAATTTCGATTTGATCCCCGATGCCTGAAACCTGACACCCGAAACCTGAAACCTAAGATCACCCCATCAAGCCGACGGTATAGGCGAGCTGAAACTGCCCCAGGTAGTAAAGCGGGAGGCCGATCAGGCGGTTGAAAAAGGCCTGGTGAACAAATCGCTGCCGGGCCACGAACAGATCGGAGATATAGAAAGCCAGAGCGCCGTTGAGCACCAGCAGGCGCCCGGTATACGGCCAGGCCCGGTCGCCGAACAACGTCCCCGCCGCAATGACCATCAAGGTGATAACGACCACATATCCCAGGACCGGGCGTCGCATCCCGTTCAGGAAGGGTCGCAGGCGCAGGTAGACCAGCGTGCTCAGGGGAATCGCTAGCAGGGCGGTCACCCCCATGGCTGTCCCCGGGCGGGCCAGGGTTGCGAAAGCGATGATGTAGCCGACATGGCCCAGCAGAAAAGCGACCAGACCGATACGGAATGCCCTCAGGCCTGGAATCGCCAGGCAGACGTCGCCCACGAGGCAGAGCGCCAGAGCACTGAGGACCGCCCCCGTGTAAGCGGCATCCAGGGGCGTTTGCAGCCCGGCCAAAAGGATGAACAATGCCGAGAGCGTAAATTTGAAAGCTATTTTAAATTGGGTGATGCCGCGCTTTTCGCAGATTAGCAGCGCGATCAGAAGCAAAGGGGCGGCCAGGCAAATCAGCGTGTTCGTCATGCAAACGCCTCTCGGCAGATCCCGCGTCGACGGCCATCTCTTTCTTGTTCGAAGCGCCAAGCCCGGGGGCCGCATTGATGGGACCTCGCGATGGGAATCAACCGCGGCGGCCCCGGCTAAATCGGCGCGGCACCTCACCAGATGCCGGCCTTCGACCTTACGCCGGCGGCTCCAGGATGGAACCGATCTTTTGACGCACCTGCTCCGCCAGGGCGACGATGTTTTCACGCCCATAGCCTTCGATGGCAATCGGTTCATGAATGGTCATCGTCGCACGCCCCGGGAACAGATCGAGGGTATCCGAGGGCAGGATCGCTCGTGTCCCGTTGATCGTAATTGGCAGCAGGGGCAGGTGTAGATCGAGGGCCAGATAAAAAGCGCCCCGCTTGAACTTCTTCAACCGACCGTCGCGGCTGCGGGTACCTTCTGGAAAAAAGAGAACCGAGGTGCCGTCGGTCAACCGGGATTTGGCCGCTTCGATAGCGCCCAGCGCCGCTTCGCGGTTGGATCGGTCCACGTAGATATGGCCCAGTTTCTCGCAGGCCACCCCGATCACGGGGATATTGCGCAGCTCCTGTTTCATGATCCACTTAAAGTCAATCCCCAGCCAGCCATAAAGAACGAAAATGTCATACTGGCTCTGGTGATTGCAAACGATGACGTAAGACTGGTTCGGATCGATGTGCTCCCGGCCGTACACCCGCACCATCATCGGCGTGAACCAGCTGTTGACCCGCGCCCAGCTCGTCCCGAAAATCCTGCTCAAGGTTTTGGGATTGACAAACCAGACCATGGCAACGACCGACATGCCGTTGATGAACGTCGACAATCCCAAGACGGGAATGACCACCAACCACTTATAGATACTGTAAAGGCGCCTGAGCAGTCGGTTCAATTGGAGGTTCCTCTCCTCCCCACGAAGTTACCCGTAAAACGTTGCGCGGCCGGGTTGGAAAGCAGCCGATGCCACCGGCCGCCGGTTGTCCATTACAATCGCCAGTAGTGAATGTTTAAAGATTCCGCCTGACCGGGATCGAAAGCCGCCTTGATGTCCAGCAGCAGGCGATAGGCCGGATTGAGCATGTTCGCCACGGCCGCCAGCCCTCCCTGCAAATAGGCATCGTGGCACACGGCCAGGATGGCGGCATCGGCATTACGGATATGTTCCCGGCTGACCAGTTGGATATCATAATAGTGGCGCGCTTCGTCCGGATCCGCCAGGGGGTCGTGAACCAGAACGTTCATGCCGTAGTCTTCAAGCTCCTTGATAATGTCCACTACCCGGGAATTGCGCAAATCGGGGACGTTTTCTTTGAAGGTCAGCCCCAGAACGGCCACGGTGGCCCCACGCACCTGGCGCTGGGCCTTGATCAGCAGTTTGACCGCTTTTTCGGCCACGTACTTGCCCATGCCGTCATTGATCCGCCGGCCGGCCACGATCATATCGGGATGGTAGCCGATCGACTCGGCCTTGAAAGTAAGGTAATAGGGATCGACACCGATACAATGCCCCCCCACCAGACCGGGGTGAAAATTGAGAAAATTCCATTTGGTGCCGGCCGCCGCCAGGACATCGCGCGTGTCGATTCCCAGGCGGTCGAAGATCATGGCCAGCTCGTTCATTAGGGCAATGTTCAAATCCCGTTGGGTATTCTCGATCACCTTGGCCGCTTCGGCCACCCGGATCGATGGGGCCTGGTGGATGCCGGCCGAGACGATCCGTCCATAGACCTTTGCCAAAAGCTGGGTGGTATCGGGATCAGAGCCCGCAACGATCTTGATGATCTTGTCCACGGTGTGGACCTTGTCGCCGGGATTGATGCGCTCAGGGGAATACCCCACCGTAAAATCGCTTCCCAATGAGAGTCCCGAATGGGCCTCGATCAGGGGTACACAGACTTCTTCGGTGGCCCCGGGATAGACCGTGGATTCGAAAACCACACAGCTGCCACTGGTGATATGCGCACCGACTGTCCGCGAAGCACCCTTCAACGGCGTCAGGTCGGGAATGCGGAATTCATCGATCGGTGTCGGCACCGCCACGATGATCAGCCGGCATTCCGCCAGGACCGCGGGTTCGTCACTGAAACGGATTGCCAGGCCTTGCAATTCCCGGGGATCGACCTCGAGGGTGCGGTCCCGGCCGCTACGAAGCTCCGCCACCCGCTCGGCGTTCAGGTCAAAGCCCACCACGTCGAAATGTCGGCCCAGATGAACGGCCAGCGGAAGTCCGACATACCCTAACCCAACCACCGCGATGCGGTCCTCCCGGGTCTCCAACGAATCAAAGTGCAACATCAAACGGGTTCTCCTGTTCTCCTATGGCGGTGCCCTGTGGTCATCCGCCGCTGCGCACCCGGCCTCTCAGGCCGGCTCGCGTGCAGGGCCGCACGTATTTGAATAAAATCTCAAGGGAAAGTCAAGGATGGAAAAAGGCTTGACATTGCGCGGCGGCTTGATTCATAAAAACCCTTATTAATTGAGGTTTTTATGCCCAGGCGTTTCCTAAAACATCTTCGCTACTGCGCCTATGACCATGCCTATTGAAGGCCGGCTGCTTGTCCCCGCATGAGCATGCAGGCCACTTCCCGGCGTGCCCGCGCCCAGCGGTTTTCAACCCGGCTATCGATTCGTTGACATAACCGAGTCATACGGCTTGTCGCTGGCGTTACCACCCGACCCCAAGCCGCCAGACTCCTCACCCAACCCGGCAGACCCAAGGAGGCCCCATGAAGAAACTGCATGCGATCGTTGCCATTACGTTGCCGATGTTGATGCTCCTGACCCTGGCGCCGGCAGGTTATGCCGCCGCCGCGACCATCAAACTGACCTACAGCATCTTTTTCCCACCTTCGCATGGCCAGTGCCAAGCGGCCGTGGCCTGGGCTGAAGAAATCGGGAAGCGCACCAACGGCAGCGTCGAGATTCAGGTCTTTCCGGCCGGTACCCTGACCAAGGCCAAGCAGTGCTACGACGGGGTCGTCAATGGGATTTCCGATATCGGCATGTCGGTGTTCGCCTACACGCGGGGGCGCTTCCCGGTCATGGAGGCCCTAGACCTGCCCCTGGGCTATCCCAGCGGTTTGGTGGCCACCCGCACGGCCAACGCCTTTTACGCGAAATTCCAGCCCAAGGAATTGTCCCAGGTCAAACTCCTCTATCTGCACGCCCATGGCCCCGGTCTCCTGCACACCAAGGGTCCGGTTCAAACCATGACGGACCTGCAAGGCATGAAGATCCGCTCCACCGGCTTGAGTGCCAAGATCGTCGAGAAACTGGGGGGTGTGCCGGTGGCCATGCCACAGCCGTCCACTTACGAGGCCTTGCAGAAAGGCGTCGTCGAAGGCACCTTCGGGCCGATTGAAGTGCTCAAGGGCTGGAAACAGGGCGAAGTCATCAAATCCACCACCGACTGCAAGAGCGTGGGCTACACCACGGCCATGTTCGTGGTCATGAATCGCAGCAAATGGGAACAACTGCCCGCCGATGTCCAAAAAGTCTTCACCGAGGTAAGCCAAGAATGGATCGATGTGCACGGACGCACTTGGGACAAGAACGACGAGGAAGGCCTCGCCTTTACCCTCAGCCTCGGCAACCAGGTCATTCCTCTGTCGGATGCGGAGAGCGCCAAATGGAAGGGCGCCGTGCAGCCAATTATCGATAATTACGTCCAGTCCGCTAATGGCAAGGGGCTTGCAGGGGACGACTTCATCGAGACCCTCAACGGGTTGATCGCCCGCTGAGACACGAAATATCTCCAGAGCAGGAGGCCCTTTGATTCAGCGCCTTGAAAAGTGGACCAACCGGACGACCGAAGTCTTCAACTGGGTGGCGGCGGCCGCCGTTTCGGGCATGATGATCCTGACCTGCATGGATATTGTCCTGCGCCTGTTTCGGCGTCCGATTCCTGGGACTTACGAAGTCGTCGGATTTCTGGGAGCGGTCTTCGCGGCCTTTTCATTGGGCTACACGTCGGCCAATCGGGGGCATATCGCCGTTGATTTCATCGTCCAGAAACTACCGCCCCGGGTGCAGACGATCGTGGATGGCGTGAATGCCCTGATCTGCACCGCGCTGTTCGCTCTGCTGGCCCTGCAGAGCATGCGCTATGCCGCCGATCTTAAATCTTTCGGGGAAGTTTCCATGACCCTGCAGATGCCGGTCTACCCGTTTGTCTACGGCATTGCCGCCGGGTGCTGGCTGCTGGTACTGGTGCTGGCCGTGCGGTTTTTAAAAGACCTGGCGGCCAGCCTGAGGCCCTAAAACCTTGTCTCCGGCCTTAGCCTGCGCGCATTCGGCCGATTAGAACGGCGCCATCCATCAGGATGGCGCTTTTGTTGAAAGACATATAGAAAATCAAAACCCCGGACGGTTTCGTAAAACGTTCGAGAGACGGCATCAAAAGGTCCGAGAAACGAGGCGTACGAATCGTACGCCGCAGTGAAGAGGGCCGAAGCGTAACGCCGCTATCGAGCGTTTTACGAAACCGTCTGTTTGTGGAAAGAGGTGTGCATGTCCCCGACCGCCATCGGCGTCCTGGGCCTGATCGCCCTGTTCGTTCTAATCTTCTCGCGAATGCCCGTGGGCTTTGTCATGACCCTGATCGGCTTTATCGGCTTCGGCACGGTGGTTTCCTGGGAGGCCGCCCGGAGCCTGCTGGCCAAGGACATCTTCGATGTTTTCAGCTCCTACAATCTGACCGTCATCCCCCTGTTCATTCTCATGGGGCAGATCTCCTTCCACGCCGGGATCAGTACACGCCTCTTCAACGTGGCCTATAAATTCATCGGCCACTGGCCGGGGGGCTTGGCCATCGCCACCATCGGCGCCTGTACAGGATTTTCGGCCATCTGCGGTTCCACCAACGCCACGGCCGCCACCATGGCCGCCGTGACCCTCCCGGAAATGCGCAAATACCACTACCACGATTCCTTGGCCGCCGGTGTGGTGGCGGCCGGCGGCAGCATGGGCATTCTGGTCCCCCCCAGCGTGATCTTCATCATCTACGGCATCATGACCGAACAGTCCATCGGTGCGCTGTTCATGGCCGGCATCATGCCCGGCCTGCTCCTGGCGGCGCTCTTCGTCGCCGCCA
The DNA here is from genome assembly GCA_030065585.1 of Desulfobacterales bacterium. Taxonomy (GTDB): domain Bacteria; phylum Desulfobacterota; class Desulfobacteria; order Desulfobacterales; family UBA5852; genus JABZFP01. The sequence goes on from JASJED010000090.1 coordinate 5,940, forward strand.
TCGTGGTCTGGGTTTCCCTTTCTCCGGAAATCGCCCCCCGGGGGCCCCGCATCAGCCTTCAAGAGCGTATCGCCTCCCTGTCCGGCCTGATTGAAACCCTCCTGCTCTTCGTGCTCGTCATGGGCGGTCTGTTCCTGGGTTTTTTCACCCCCACCGAAGCCGGTGCCGTGGGCGCCTTCGGTTCGATCATGATCGCGGTTGTGCGCCGCAACATCACATTCCAGGGATTTATGCAGTCCCTCTTTGAAACCACCCGCATCTCCTGCATGATCCTGGTCATCGTGGCCGGTGCCACCGTTTTCGGCCATTTTCTGGCCGTCACCCGGATTCCCTATGACATCGCCGCATGGGTCGCCGGTTTCAACCTGCCCCCTTGGGCCATCATGAGCATGATCATCACGGCCTATCTCTTGGGCGGTTGCGTTATCGACGCCCTGGCCCTGATCATGCTCACCGTACCGATTTTCTACCCGGTGGTGATCGCCATGGGGTACGATCCCATCTGGTTCGGCGTCATCATCGTGCTGGTGACGCAGATCGGCGTGATCACCCCCCCGGTGGGCGTCAACGTCTACGTGGTCAGCGGTGTCGCCCGCGACATTCCCCTGCAGGTAATCTTTCGGGGGGTCATCCCGCTGTTGATCGCCCTGGTGGCGGGCACGCTGCTGATGCTCCCCTTCCCCCAGATCGCGCTCTTCCTGCCGGGCCTGATGCGGTAGGTTGTGGGTTCGGGGTTCAGGGTTCTGGGTTCAGGGTTCTATATTCTGAGATAGGATCGATACAATCTGGTTAACCCTGAACGGGGAACCTGTTAATGGTTTCAGGTTTCAGTGTTCGGGTGTCAGGAAAGAGTTCGACTTCGACTCCATGGCCGCCTGATCCCTGACACCTTGAAACCTTTCGCTATTCCGGAACCCCGAACCTCTGAACCTGGAACCCAGAACCCAGAACCCAAGATTCCCCTAATCGGTTTCATCGTGGACTGAACCGATCCCCATTCACCTCTTTTCCCTGGCCGGTTTGGTCTTGGGTTTCGGGCGCGCCTTGGCACGTCTCTTGGTGACGGTGCCTTCAGCCCCCCGTCGCGCGGTCAGCGCCTTGACTTCCGCGGGGGTCAAATGACGCCAGGTACCCGGTTTCAGATCACCCAGTCGGATGCTGGCCATGCGAATCCGATGCAGGCGCAGCACCTTGTGGCCCACCTTGCGCACCATGCGCCGGATCTGGCGGTTTTTGCCCTCCTGCAAGACGATCCGGAAACGGCTGGCCGAAATTCGCTTCACCCGCGCCGGGCGGGTGCGGGTACCCATCATGGGCATGCCCCGGGCCAGGCGCCGCAGCGCCCCCTCCGGGATGGGTTGCGCCACGGTGACGTCGTACTCCTTTTCATGGTCGAAGGAGGGATGCAGCAGCCGGTGATGAAGGGCGCCGTCGTTGGTCAAAAGCACCAGACCGGTGGATTCCTTGTCGAGCCGGCCGATCGGATAGACCCGCGCTTCCAGATCGATAAGGTCGGTGACCACCGGGATATTCTTCTGCTCGCAGGAGGTGACAATCCCCTCGGGTTTGTGGAGGGCCAGATAGATGCGCCGGGCATCGGCAACCACCCGCCGTCCGTCGACCGCGACGTGGTCGATAGCCGGGTCGATCTTGGTGCCCGGTACGGTCACGATCTGCCCGTTGACCTGCACCCGACCCTCGGCGATCAGCACTTCGCCTTTGCGCCGTGAGCAAACACCGGCCGCCGACAAAAATTTCTGCAGACGCATCAAGGCCATGGCGGCATCGGGAATGGGCTCTGGCCATCTTCGGTGCGATAATCAGCGCTACTCAATAAAGGACTCATAATCCAAATATAATCGATAATCATGAATAACAGGATACCCACTTGATTGGGATTTTAAAGATACGCAACCACATCATGTTTGTTGAGTTGGCACGCCACCGTGGGCTAAAAATCAAAGGGTAATCGACCCAGATGGCGGTCGTTTTGGAGGCTCTCATGGCGATCTCCCTTTGTTAAGGTTTGACATGGGGGTCAAATCAAAGGTAACCATCTGTGATTGAATGCCTGTTTAGTAACTGGCCAAAGCCCCCCAAAATTGTGCCGGTGGTGTGCTATCACAAATTTGCCGGCCGTAATTTTTTTGTGTCAATCCATGTACAAGAAACCACTATAGCGTCGTTTTGGTTACGGCCTATTAAATGCTTTTCAGTAACCTAATCAACGTTCCGAATCAATGTTATGAAACCTAAAAAATCAACCCTGTCGCAAGATCAGATGAGACGTGAGATCGCCGAATCCCATAAGCGCTCGATAGCGTATGATGTCTGTCGAGAGGAGCGCAACCCGGATCAAGAACGATTGACGCCCGAACAGCTAGAAGAAAAAAGGCGTTTAAATCAGGATTTCATCGCTGTCGCCTATGAACACATTGATGAAATTTATGAACTGCTCTCCCCTGACCGTTTCATGGTCGCCGTTGTTGATCGTGAAGGATACATTCTTCATCTTTCGGGTAGCGATACGATCAAAGCCGACTTTGCTGAGCGCAATTGTGCTCCGGGATTTCGTTTTACGGAAAAAGATGTGGGGACCACAGCGATTAGCCTGAGCCTCAAAAAGCGTATACCCATTCAACTCAATGACCAAGACCACTTTTGTATACGTGCCCATGGATTCACAAGCTCGGCGGCGCCAATTTTTACAAAGGATGACTTTTTACAAGGACTACTGGTTGTATCCGGTAAGAGCGATCTCGTTCATCCGCATACCCTTGTGATGGTAATTGCCGCCGCGCGTTCCATCGAAAAACAGTTGCGCCTTATCCGCCGAAATAAGGAAATGTCGATCTATACGGGTTTCCTGGATAACGTCTTGGAATCGGCGGAAACCGGGCTTCTCGCTTTGGATAATGATCTTCGTATTTGGAAAACCAACCGCAAGGCTAAGCGAATATTGAAACAGGAAAATCTCGATGGAAAACCCATTTCGGTTTTGAAGGGATTGACGATTGACCTGGAAAATCTTTACCGCAACCCGGATATCTGGAAAGAGAAAGAATGTCATCTGAAAATTAATCAGCAAAACATCCATCTGGTTTTATCAGCCCAGCCCGTTATATCCAAGCAAGGCAGAAAACTTGGCGCCGTTCTGGTATTTGAGGAATTTAGTGACATTCGAAAGATTGCTGACAAAATATCAGAAAGCAAAGCCTACTTTACTTTTGATCACCTGATTGGCGAATCGCCTGCGTTTGGCCATGCAATTGCAATCGCCCAAAAAGCATCCAAGACGATCTCGACGGTCTTACTCATGGGGGAAACGGGAACGGGCAAAGAGCTTTTTGCCCAGGCGATCCACAATGCCGGTCCTTTTAAAACCAAGCCATTCATTCCCATCAATTGCGGCGCAATACCCGGTGAGTTGATGGAGAGTGAATTGTTCGGATATGTTGACGGCGCTTTTTCTGGTGCCCTGAAAGGTGGTCGGCCCGGTAAGTTTGAATTGGCTAGTGGCGGAACGATCCTTTTGGATGAAATCGGGGATATGCCGCATAGTCTTCAAGTTAAACTGCTTCGCGTATTACAGACAGGTGAAGTCCAGCGGATTGGCAGTAACAAAGTGATTAACGTCAACACCCGTATTATCGCCTCGACAAATGTGAATTTACTTAATGCCATTGCGGAAAATCGCTTTCGGCAGGATCTCTATTATCGCCTAAACATACTTCGCATAAAAATTCCACCGCTTCGTGAAAGAGGTGAAAAAGATATCAAACGATTAGCAGCCTACTTCTTGAAAAGATTTGATCCCCAATGCAATTTTACGGCCGATGCCCTCAAATTATTAACGACGTATGATTGGCCTGGAAACGTTCGGGAGTTGGAAAACACCATTGAAAGGGCGTTTCACATCAGTGATGGGGAGCAACTGGAACCCAAACACTTAGGTTCGCCCTTAACCGACGCCAAACCTATATGTGCCCGAACCGGTTCCTTGCGTGAAATGGAAAAAGAGATAATATTAGCAACTCTTGAGCGAACCCAATATAATATGGCGGAAACAGCTAAAGTCCTGGGAATATCCAGAGCCACCCTCTACCGCAAGGTGAAGGCGTACAAGCTTGTTAAAGCTTCTTCTAACGAGGCTTCAGGTATGCGCCTCCTGTAGTTCAATTATGTCTAGCGTCTCCAGGCAACCGGAACCGTGTGGGACAGGCGCTATTTAGTTATTTCATCAAACACTTCACCGATTTCTTTCCTCATCTCAGGCCACACGGTCTTCCGTACTTTTGCTTTCATCAGAGCATGTTCGTTCTCGTTGATAGGGATTATTTCAACGCCTATTTTTTCCAATTTGGCGATGCTGTCACGCTCTTCGGCCTCAGCCACCGCATAGCGTTGGATTTCGATTTCCCTGGACAAGTTGCTCAAAAGCGTCCTCGTTTGGTCGGAGAGGCTGTTCCACAAGTCCAGATTCATGTAGACAAACCAGTATTCGAAATGGTCTCGAACGGGCAAGTAATATTTAACAATGTCTTTGAGCCCCAGATAGCCTTCCGCCCCGCCTCCCAAAATGCCTTCCACCATGCCCGTTTTAAGGCCCATCTTGGCATAGGTCCACGTAATTGGATAGGGCGTGTAGCCGAGCACCCTGGCGGTACGCTCGAATGCCCTTATCGGCGGAACCCGGATAATCATCTTCTTGGCGATATCGGGATTACCCGGCTCGGCCGGTCTCTTGGTAAGCGCAATGCCGCCAAAGTATACCGGCCATCCGCCGATCAGTTTAATGTTTTGGGCTTCAAGAAAGCCTGCCATCTGGTTAAACAGGGCGCTTCCCTGGGCATAAACATTTTTGGCTTCATCCCATGTGGACACAAGAAACGGTGTAAAGCCAAGGGCCAGGCGCTTATCGATGGCTGTGCCGAAAGGTCCCACGAACATCTCCACCTCACCGAAGGCGACACGCTCTTGCACCACGGAGTAGTCACCCAACTTGCTGCCCGGATAGATATCGATCTGGATGGCGCCTTGTGTTTCCGCCTTGATTTGTTGCGCGAATGCTTGGATGTCTTTATCCACAGCTGATCCGGCAGGCCTGACATGGCCGATCTTCCATTGTTGAGGCTCGGCGTCAGCCACACCGCTGAAACATACAGCTATCAACAGACATGAAAATGTGGCGACCAATGCTTTAACCATGATCCTTACCTTTCTCCGCAGAGACGGCGCCTCCCCGACCGGATGGCAGTTTCGTTAGCGAAGCGTCGGGTATTGACGACTATTCGACAATTGAATCCAGTACGCCCTGGCCCCATTCCACACCCACATCTTTTAATACGGCCGGCCAGACAACCGTTTGAATTTTTTTAGCGGTCGCCGCGATTTCATCGTCACTGATATTGACGATTTGCGCACCATAATCCGCCAGTCGTTTTTCATTCGCGGCTTGGTCAGCCTTGGCCGAATCCCAGCGTCGGGTTTCGAACTGGCTGGCCACGTCTTCCAGATGTTTCTTCATCTCGGGTTTCAATTCATCAAAGGTTTCTTTGTTAATAATCAGGTACCAAACTTCAAAGTGCGTATTGGAGGGTATGTAATACTTGGTGACATCCCTAAATGAGGAATAATAGCCTTCCGCACCAGAGCCGATGACACCATCGACTACACCTGTCTGAACTGCGGTGAATGCATCGGAGAAGGGGATCGGGGTGCCTAGATAGCCGGTTTTATCGGCCAGCAATTGAAAAGTTTTCATTGGCGGAACACGTAATTTGATTCCTTTTGACGATTCCGGGTCACCTGGAGAAACAGGCTCGCGATTCAAGGAAATCCCGCCGAAATATACCGGCCATGCCGCCAATAGCTGAATTCCCTGTTCGGCATAGAGTTGCCCAACGATTTTCCGTATGGGCGCCCCGGCGGCGTAATTCTTTTTAGCTTGCTCCCAGTTCTTGACCATGTATGGGAAATACACCATTTGAAAGCGTTTGTCGGCTGCGGAAGCCGGAGGTTGACAAGCCATATCAATGGCCCCCAGGCCCACGCGCTCTTGCACGACGGTATAATCTCCCAGCGCACTGGCAGCGTAGATTTTGGTTTTCAACTTCCCGCCGCTGGCTTCTTTGAGGGTTTCGGAAAACCATTTCAAATCGTTGTCGATGGCTGTACCTTGGGGGCGAACGTGAGAGACCTTCCAGGTCCGCGCCTCGACCGGCGCAGTAATCAGGGCCACGGCGGCCACCAGGATCAACAGACTGAAAAAACGTGATTGTTTCATGGTTTTACTCCTTTTTTGCATTGCAGGGTTAATCAATATCCAAACAGGCTAGGGAAAAACAGGGACAGGCTTGGCCAGAACGATGTCAAAAAGACCACGGGCACGTAGCCAAAAATGATCAGGATCATGGCCGGCTTGATGACATCGGAAAACTCGGCTTTACCAATCCGCATTCCCAGATACAGGATGCTGGCATAAGGCGGTGTTACGCCGCCCATCGCCGTATTGACGCCCATGATGGCTGCAAATTGAACCGCGCTGATGCCGATAGCCTCCATGAGCGGCAACAGAAGCGGGCCAATCAGAATAATCGAGGTGATGTCATTGACGATCATGCCGACGAAAAAGAGCAGGAAATTAATCAGGATCAGCAGCAGCACTTTATTTTCCGTGATCGTGAAGACCCCTTCCACCAGCGCCTGGGGCACATCTTCCATCACGAAAATCTGGCTGAGCATGAGACTGAAAACGATCATGACCATGATGGCGCCAACGGCCGTGGCTGAATTTTTAGCGGCTGTAAAGAAGGTTCTAAATGTTAGGCCCTTATAGACCAGAAAACCGACGGGGAAGGCATATATCACAGCCACGGCGGCAGCCTCGGTAGGTGTCATGATCCCGCCGTAAATCCCCCCGAGAATGATCATTGGCATGAGCAGTGCCGGAAGGGCACGGGACGTCAGGGTGACACCTTCCCGAGCCGTCTCTTTGATGGGTCGCGGAGGGTCCAGTTCTAAAGGAAACTTGCGGACCAGCACCAAATTCACCACACAGAACAGTGTGGTGATAAGGATGCCCGGGCCTAGCGTCGCCAGAAAGCAGGCCAAAATCGATGTGTCGGTCACCCAACCGTAGATGATCATGGTTACACTGGGAGGAATGAGCAGGCCAAGGATTGAGGAGTTGGCCACTAGTGCGGTGGCGTATCCGCGAGGATATCCCTTGGCCGCCATCTCGGGTATCAAAATGGGACCGGTGGCCGCCACACCGGTTAAACCGCTGCCCGAAATGGCACCAATAATCGCGCAGCTGACCGCGGCAACCATACCAAGCCCGCCCCGAATCCGTCCGACAAAAACATTCACGAAACGCAGTAGGCTGGCGGCAATGCCACTTTCGCTCATCAGGGTGCCGGCAAATACAAATAGCGGAATACACAACAGCACTGGATTGGCCAGTTGCCCGAAACCCCAGACCATCGTGCCTTTCATCGTGGCGCCACCCAAAAACACCATGTTCATCAATGCACCGCCGAAGCAGTAGGGCAACGGCACACCAAAGCTGAGCAGCATTACGAGAATGCCAAGCGATATGAGCGATACAGTTACGATTTCTAGTTCCATGATAAGCTCCTTGCCTGACCTTTTTTAAACGCCTTTGGGCATGGTCAACAATTCCTTGGTATTCTTGAATAAGTACCAGACGGCATAGACGGTCATCAGCAATAGACCAATAAAAAAGGCACATTCGGCATAGAAGGTGGGAATGTATAAAGTCGGACTTTCTTTCCAGACACGCAGGGCATAGCGAAAATAGTCCCACGCCCAGTAGGTGAGCCATAGGACTACAATGAGACTCATCACATCAGCGATCACCCTGACGATCAATTTAGCGCGATCCGTTTTCAAGAAGACATCCAGCACATTCGCTTTGATCTGGGTATCTTCGCGGGAGGCGTTGACGCTGCCGAGGAAATAGAGCCACAGGGTCGGGTAGACGAGCACTTCCTCAAGTCCCATGACAGGTATTTCAAAAACATAGCGCATGAGCACCTGATAGAACTCCATTAGCGCGACAATACTGATCAGCGCCGTGAGGGTGTATTTGAAAAAACGTTCCATGGATGACTCCTTCGAAACAATGGCGGATCGTTGTTGATCGGTGGACATGCGACCAGACGCGGCCGGCCTGTCATCCGTGATCAAGGGCCGCGGATCAGGTCTTGCGCGCCGCGACGATTGATACTTCCACCAGCAGATCAGGCCGGGCCATGCGGGCCTCCACGCATGCCCGCACCGGAGCATGCCCCTGGGGAACCCATTGATCCCAGACAGCATTCATACCGGCAAAATCTTTCATGTCGCGCAAGTAGATCGTTGCGGAAAGCATATGTTCTTTTCCGCTACCGGCCTGCTGTAGGAGTCGTTCCACTTTGGCCAGCATGTTTTCCGTTTGGGGACCGATGGGCGCTTCACCGTTGTCGGCCACCTGGCCGCATAGATAGACGGTGTCCTGGTGAATTACGATCTTGCTCATGCGGTCCGTGGTTTCCATTCGGGCGATGGCATTCATGAAATTCTCCTTGGGCGGTGTAAATCAATCGACTTCAGGCACCTTTTTTACCGGCATTCTTTTTTTTGTCGAGCAGCCAGTTGGCGCCTGCGGCGGGCCCGACGTGCATGGACATCTCGGCGATCTCCAGCAGCGGCACCGGCTTCAACGGTGGACGGATGTTCAACCGGCCCGCCTGATCCGGCGATCGATCCAACTCGGCGGCGATCACCTCGGCCAGCGCTGGACCGCACATGCGGCCCTGGCAAGGCCCCATGCCCGAGCGCGTGACCACTTTGAGTTCGTTCAATTCACGCACCCCTTCGTGGACCACCTTACGCAGATCACCGACGGTGACATTTTCGCAGCGGCAAATGACGGTGTTGTCATCGAAGGTGATCTGCTCAGGACGCGGGGCATAGATGGCATCCACCAGCGGCCGCGGCCAGTGGTCGTGCTTGAGCGCTTTTTTGAGCGGTTCGGCCAGCGCATCGCGTTCATAGGCGGGAATGATCCCCAAACACTGGGCGACTTCCAGAGCGGCCAGTTCGCCTTTGTACTGGGCGGCCCAGGCACCGGCCACCACAGCACCGTCGCCAGCGGCGAAGATGCGTTCGCAATTGGTGTGACCCCATTCATCGCACTGCGGGTGCCAGTAGCGCTGATCGGCTTTCCAGACCATTTTACAGCCGATCTGGC
>JASJED010000355.1 GCA_030065585.1 Desulfobacterales bacterium
TAATTTATGGCTAAATCGGTGTTAGCTCGGGATTGATTTTCAACGCTGACCGGCCGCAAGGCAAATGCTGACCAAAATCAAATAAACTTGGCCCCCATGCATTTGCTCTGTATGCGAATGCGTTGCGGAAAACCGTTGGCGATAAATTCCCCTTTGGGGCTCCCGCACGCTCAATCGTTCAACGTTCAGGTGACCAGCCAGAGTGCCATGTTTTCGGCCCGGTTGATCACATAACGGGAGACGCTGCCGGTAAAGAAGGACTGATTGATGCCGCGACGTCCAATGACAAGTGTGCCGAAACGACCCTCGATGGCCGTTTGGATGATGGCCTTGCCGGGGTTCAGTTTTTTTTCGAGAATCTGGGTTTCGATCTGGTGTTCGCCGATGCCGGCCGCTTTGAACCGGGCCAGGGTTTTCGTGTAAAAATGTTCGATGCAGTGATGCGCCCCGCGTCGGCCGACCATCTCCAGGCGATCGCGTCCCTCACCGAAATCGACGCCGCAGGATTCCACCAGGCGGGGAATGACATGCAGCAGATGGAATTTGGCTTCACCGTTGCCCTCGAAAATCGAACAGAGATGATCAATGGCCCGCATGGCGCTTTCGGAGCCATCCACCGCCACCATCAGTCGAGGGGATTTGACCTCGCCATCCACGATCCAGATGGGCAGGAAGGTTGAATTCTCGACCAGATCGGCGGTGACGCGCCCCATGAAAGGTTTCTGCAGAGCGGACAGATCACGTCGGCCGGTCACGATGGCATGGACATTGTGGTCATGACCATGGTCCAGGAGCGTTTTGGCCACCCCTTCCCGGTAGGGAAGGCTCTCGGCGGCGATAGCGGACTCCGGGATATCCATGGCGATCAGGTCCTGGCGCCGGCGTTGCAGAATGAGCTGGGAGGCTTCCGTGTGGGCGGCCTGCAAGTGTTCCAGGGCTTGGCGCGAATTGGGATCTTTAGACGCTTCGGCCACCAGAAACTCGGAGAGGGCGGGCTGCACATGAATGAGGGTGCATCTTAAATTTCCGACCACCGCTGATAACCCGGCCATGTAATTGATCGCCTGGCGCGAGGGCGGGGAATCATCCACCGCGATCATAATTTCCTTTGGCATGTCGTTCTCCTAAGAATCGGCGAGCGCTCCGTTGGCGAAGCGACGCCATTCAATGAGGGTTTCGAATACCATCGCATCGGTGTTATTGGGTCCCGCTGCGGTGAGGGTGTTCCATCCTGTTTTGACTAAGGTTGCCGTGGGCTTGCGACGCTTTTGACCAGTCGACCCCGCGCACAAAGGTATGCGCCGCCCCATATCGGCTAGTTTGGATAAATATAAGAAAAAGGTAAGACCATTTCAGGCAGCGACAATGCGTTATTGCTGGTTTGGGGCGATGTACAAGGGGCCTGCGGGATTGGACGCCCTGAGATGACGTTCGGCAATGACCCGTTAGAAGGCGCGCCGGCTGGCTTTATCGGCCTGGCGGCGCTGCTTGGCCGCGTCCTCCCGTTCCTGTTCAACCAGTCTGCGAATGTTGGCCATGAAATAGAAACGCAGCTGGCGATCGATCCGCCCCCCCCGGCGTCGAATGGTGACCCCCGTTAGAATTTCATCCGGTTGTCGCCAGATCAGCGCCGCGTCGCCCTCCCGTGAGGCGTTGACCGTGGCCGGTGGTCCGTGTTTGGCGTGCAGGGTTTCGAAAAGGTAGGGGTCGTCCTCGGTGGGTTCAATCACCAAATAAAGCGGTTTGCCCGTATCCTGGGCAAATACGAGCTTGATATAACCAAACGGTACCCCTTTCTGCGGGGCGCGGCGGTAGGTCAGCGTGGTGACAGCATGTTCTCGGCGTCCACCGGAAGCTGGATTCAGGGCCATGTGGTAGCGGTGGATTTCCGGGAAGGTGGTTTGGGTGAAGGCAAGGTCGATGACGGTGAGGTCGATCGGGGCGCGATGGGAAATGGCATCCTGCCCCAGTTGGTCCTCGAGGGTCTGCCGCAGGCTCCGGCTTAGGACGGTATCGGCGTGAACATCAAAGAAATTAAAACCACGACCGGCGGGTTCGGCCGGGCCGGCGGCCGATCGGGGGATATCCCGTTGCGAGCGGGTCAGCGCCAGGGCAAGGGTCAAGATTAGTATGAGTGCTGCGGCCAGCAAACTGCCGATAAGTAATTTCCGATTATGGGACGCGGGCATGTTGGACTCCACTGTCAAAGTGCGCAGGATTCGATGGGGCGGCGGTCGAAGGGAATCCACCGCAACTGTTGCACAGCCGGGGGCCGATGCGCCCCGTCGGATTTATTGCCGTTCTAAAAAATAACAAAGCTTGGGGGGTTTGTCAGCGGTAAGTTAGTGATTGATCGTGATCGGTTTGTGGCCGAGTCTCCACATTCAAGACACCACCAGTGGTCCAGCACCCAGGTGCCCGGATGCGACAAGCGGATGGATGGGCAGGGAAATCATCACTTTAGCCGGGAAGACCCACGGGGATGGTCGTCCCGGCTGAAGCGGAGGGGATCAATCCTGAGCAAGCGAGGACAGCGGGGAATTGATCGTTGCCGGCCTCGCCCGCATTATTCAGCTCGATTCGGAGGTGACCGAACTCACCCGGCCTTCACTGACCGGCACGCCTTCGTGTGGTGTCCAGCGTTTTTCACCCAGTGCGCGGTGATCCTGGCGGGATTTGAGAATTTCAATACTGCTCTTCAACCCCTTGTAGAGACGTGACATTTCAATGGCCATCCCCGCGATTTGGGCCACGGCTTGGACCAGATTGACGTCATCGATAGTAAATTCCCACTTTTCGGACGTATAGATGCGCACGGCCCCGATGGGATTGCCGCGCGTGATGATCGGCACGGCCAGAATGGAAGCAATGCCTTCGCGCTGGGCTTCCTGGGGATACTGAATCCGTGGATCGTCCATCACGTCGTAGATGCCCACCGGCCCGTCTTTGAGCGAATCGGCAATCGATTTGATGGCGCTGATCGGCCCCTTGTTGAGATATTCGTCGCTGAGTCCGGCGGAAGAGGCAACTTCCAATTCCTGGGTTTTAGGATTGATCAGAAAAAGGGCGCAACCTTTGCATTCGAGAGCATCCCGGATACCGGTCACGGCCAGGAGGGTTAACTCGTCGAATTCACGCGACTGGGCAATGCGTTCGGTGATCTTTAGAAGGGTTTCGTAGTTGAGCAGATTTTTTTCCATGCGTTTCTCCTTTCGTCCATCTCCAGAAAGTTGAGGCGGTGGCCCGGGGTCCTGCTGCTCGGCGCTGGGGGTGTTCAAAAGACCCCGTCCGGTTTGTGGGTAGTGGCTGCCTGCATCGTAAACGGCATTCAAACCGTGGAGTTGGCCGTGGGCCGTCCAGGGCCGAATACCGGCAAGGAAGGGTGGAGAAGGAACGATCGGATCAGCTGGTAGCGGGCGGTCGGCTGAGAGGTCGCGTCAACTCCGGGTCGGTGGCAAGTCGCTTACTTATCAGGGGCGATCGTGATGAAACGCTGATTTGTCATTTTTCGGGCAATAGGTGCTTGATCAGCCGCAACGGGTGCTTCAAGTTGATATATTTAAAAAATAATAAGCCCCCTTGGGCTGTCAAGCGTCCGGAGAGACAGCGCTGCGGCTTGAGGGATTTAAATGCGGGATGACCGCAACGGCGGGCGACAAGCATGGCCCCCTCGCAGAAGGATTATGGTTATCCGTTTCCAGGTCGGCCGCACGCGTTGCCTATTTCCCCGCCACCACGTCAACGAGCGCTATTGATACAGCACCGACGCTAGAAACTGCGGATCAGAAAATCGGCATCCTCGTGGTCGAGGGATTCCTGGTCGATGGCGCCGGGAACTTCCGGTAGAATGACGAGATGCGCCAAGGATGACATCGCTTTCAATTGGGAGGGGATCCCGCCCTTGCGGGCATGCCCCGACCCGGCCAGCACCACGATCACATGCGAGGGATGATCTTCCAAAAAGCGCAGGGCATTGGCGGCCATGGCCTTATCCCACACAAGCTGAGCTTCACAGAAATGGTTGAAATTCATCTGACCGTGTCCATGCGCGCCATAGGCCTTTTTGATGTAGGCCATATAGTCTTCACTCACATCGCAGGTGACAAAGGGCAGGTCCTGGCGTTCCTGCGCGGAGAGGGAGCTGAAACCTTCACGCGCGACCTGGCGCGTGACGCCCCGGGGGACGTTGAGCCCTAAGATGGCCAGGCGATTTTCGCGCGCGTATTCCAGGATCGGCTGATACAGGGGCCAGGGGTAGTTCCAGTTGTCCCGGTAGACCTCTTCAAACGATGATGCATCGAGTTTGCCCGCGCTCCAGTCATCGAGCGACGGCTGGCTGTCACGTCGAAACATTTCCATGCCGACCGCAACCTTTTGGCCTGCGGCCACCAGGGTCTGGATAACGGCCAGTTGGGCTTGATGGTGGCTGGCCGCGGTATGGTGTTCCCCTACCAGGATTATGCGGTAGCCCGCAAGCATGCGGCCCTGCTCGGCCAGGCGAAAGGTTTGGCCACTGCGCAGATCGACCAACTCCATTTGTGAATCAGGATCAGCCTGCAGAGGGCGGGCAAAAAAAAGCCCGGCCAATAAAATAGCCATGACGATGTTTTTCATCTGTCACCTCGATGTTTGCAATTGTCAGGGGCCCCCCACACCCGGCGCCGACTGGCGTCACGGAACCTCATCCCGCCTGGTCTTGAGGCCAGACATGGATTAGGGGGGACTGGTTTACCGGCCAGGTGCCTTTTTCAACGTTGGTCGTCTGATCGAAAATGAGATAACTGTACTTGCCGTAATGGGGCACCTTGGTAGCGACCCGCAAACGGTCCTTGTGCCGACCGAAATAATAGACGGCGACAATCCGCCCGGCGCCTAAGGGATGGGGATAAACGCCCACAAAAGTATGATCCCGGCGGTCGAAGGTCGCGTTTTCAAAGCTGAACGTATCTTGGGCGATGGCGAGTCCTTTGTCTATGCGGAAGGATGGAAGCGTACCCTCCCCAGGTTGCATGAAAAGGATATTGCGGTCGCGTCCCCGATCGCGCGTCCAATCCGCCAGCGTGATCATCTCCAGGTTGGCGAGCCCCAGGGCGCGTCCGAACCGGGTGGCGGTCTGGCGGGCCTCCTCGCCGGAGCGGCCGTCCGGCAGAATTACCAAAAGGTCCCGGGCGGTTTTAAGGCGGTTGATTGTGGGGGGGATTTCACGAGCGTCCAGACGCCGCAGAAGGTCCGCTTTAGGATCGGCTTCGATGCGCTGGGGGACAAACGCTGTTTCGATTTCAAAGGGTGTTTCCCTATCCCGGACAAGGATCATTTCCGTGTGAGATGATTCACCGGCCACCAGCCGGACAGGAACCTCCAGTTCGAAGACGGGGGCTTGTTGGCGGATAACGCCGCGGACCACGCTGCCGTTGGCGGTTGGCGTTCGCTTCAGTTCATCCAGCATCAGTCGCGGCGCGCCGGCCTGGCGCACCCACTGCCTGAAAAAGGTGTCCAGCGAGCAGCGGCAGGCGGCTTCGAAATACGCCCGGATATCTTCCCAGGAGGTCGA
>JASJED010000091.1 GCA_030065585.1 Desulfobacterales bacterium
AGCCCACGCTACGTCGAGGACGGCCAAGAGGCGAGAACGCCGCATGGCGTCGAAAGATGCCGTCTCTGGGGCGACACTAGGAGGCTTTTTCGTCTGGGAGCATCGCCTCCCGATACCCGCAGCCTTCCGTCAGACAGGCGTAGAACTGGCCGTCGCGCTTGGTGGACTTCTCCACCATGAAGGGGGCCTTACACACCGGGCAGGCCCGGGCCGCGGGGCGGTCCCACATGGCCTGGGTGCAGTCGGGAAACCGGCTGCAGCCGTAGAATATCTTGCCGCGCTTGGATTTGCGCTCCACCATTTCACCGTCGCATCCGGGCTGGGGGCAGGGCACGCCGGTGGACTGACCGCTGCCGTTGCCCACCGATTCGGTGTGCTTGCAGTCCGGGTAGCCGCTGCAGGCCAGAAATTCGCCGTAGCGCCCGCGTTTGCCCACCATGGGCCGGCCGCACTGGGGGCATTGCTTGTCCACTTCGGTATCGGTGGATAATTCGACCGGTTGGATCCGGCCCTTCGCGTCCCGGACGTAGTCCCGGGAATATGTGCAGTCCGGGTAGCCGTTACAGGCCAGGAAGGGGCCGTTCTTGCCAACCTTGATGTGCAGGGTCTCACCGCAATCGGGACATTTGAGATCGGTGGCGAATCCCACCCCTTTGATGCTGAGCATTCCGTCGGCCGCATCCTCCAGTTTGGATTTGAAGGGCGTGTAGAAGCCCTCCAGAATGGTCAGCAGGTCGGCCTCGTCCTGCTCGATGCGGTCCAGGTTGTCTTCCATCTTGGCGGTGAACTCGACATTGAAGATGTCCGGAAAATTGGCGACGACCAGATCGTTGACGATAAAACCCAATTCGCTGGGGCGGAAATAGCCCTTGAGCAGTTCGACATAGCCCTTGTCACGGATCGTCGTGAGGATCGTGGCGTAGGTGCTGGGGCGCCCGATGCCGTTTTCCTCAAGTTCTTTCACCAGGGAGGCCTCCGAGAAACGCGGCGGCGGTGAAGTGAAATGCTGCTTGGGCACCAGTTCCTGAAGTTTGAGGACCGTGCCCTCGGGCAGGTCCGGGATTTCTTCCTTCTTCTTTTCCTGCTGCTGCTGGCGTTCGACTTCGGTGGCGGTGTAAAGGGCCATGAAGCCGGGAAACTTGACCGACGAACCGCTGGCCGTAAAGACATAATCGTCCGCTTTGATGGTGAGGGTCAGTTGATTGATCAGGGCCTGCTGCATCTGCGAAGCCACAAAGCGCTTCCAGATCAGGCTATAGAGCGCGGCCTGATCCCCCGTCAGATGAGGCTTTACGGATTCCGGTGTGTGCAGGACCGAGGTCGGGCGTATGGCTTCATGGGCGTCCTGGGCTTTTTTGCGGTTCTTGAAGTAGCGCGGCTGGCTCAGAGTGTAGTCCGGACCGAAGCGTTCCTTGATCAGTTGCTGGGCTTCCAGCGCCGCTTCCTCGGCGATGCGGGTCGAGTCCGTACGCATATAGGTGATCAACCCCACACTGTCCCCGCCGCCCAGTTCGATGCCTTCATAGAGTTGCTGGGCCACCATCATGGTTTTACGGGCCGAAAAGCGCAGCCGGCGAATGGCCTCCTGTTGAAGCTTGCTGGTGGTAAAGGGCGGCAGCGGATTGCGCCGTTTGGTCTTTTTGACCACCCGGCTGACGGTGAAAGTTGCCTGGGACAGCTGATCCGTAATCTGCCGGGCGCGCTCTCCGTCGGGAATCGTAATTTTCTTGCCGGACTGGCGCACCAGTTTGGCGTTGAACGGTGGTGGCAGCTTGCCTTCGAGGGCCGCCGTAATGCTCCAGTACTCCACCGGTTCGAAGGCCTGGATAGCCCGCTCCCGGTCGCAGATGATTTTGACGGCCACCGACTGTACGCGGCCGGCGCTTAAGCCCCCCTTGACCTTGCGCCACAGCAGCGGTGAAATCTGGTAACCCACCAGTCGGTCCAAAATACGACGGGCCTGCTGGGCTTCATATTTATTCAGATCGAGCTCGGTGGGGTGCGCGATGGCTTCCTTGATCGCCGGGCTGGTCAGCTCATGAAACAGCACCCGATGAAAACGCCGTCCCTTTTTTTTGAGGACTTCGGCCGTATGCCAGGCAATCGCTTCGCCCTCACGGTCGGGGTCGGGGGCCAGATAGACATCTTGGGCCTCACCGGCGGTGGCCTTCAGGTTTTTGATCACCTTCTGTTTACCGCTAATGGTGCTGTATTTGGGTTTGAAACCTTTTTCGATATCCACCCCCATTTCCTTCTGGGGCAGATCCTTGATGTGGCCGACCGTGGCGGCAACCTTGTAGCCGTTGCCCAAAACCTTCTGCAGGGTTTTGATTTTGGTCGGTGATTCCACCACGACAAGCGGTTTAGACACGGGAACTCCTCAATATTGTTTTTAACGTGATCACGCCAATTGACCCACGGGCCGCGCAATGTTTATCGACGCGTTTTTCCGGGGCATTAATTTCAGTATAAATCCACCGCTTCCGTCGGATCGGCTTCAATATCGGGGCTGATCGTCGGTGATCCGGCTGAACAGCTTGCCGGGATCCTGCCGGACCAGTCCCTTCAACTCGAGGGACAGCAGAATACTGGACAGGTCTCCCGCCTCCAAATTAAGCTGGCGCGTCAAATCGTCAACATGAACCGGGTAAACGCTCAAGTTTTCAAACACGGATGCTTCGGCTTCCGAAAGCGGTGTTGCGGGTCGGGCCGCCTCCGGGCGCTGCGTGGCCGCCGGCCGGCGTGCGGTCAACGCCCAGCGCGGCAGTTCGTCCAGCACATCCCCGACCTGGGTCACCAGTTTGGCCCCGTTCTTGATGAGTTGGTGGGTGCCGATGCTTTTGAACGATTCGATGCTACCGGGTACGGCAAACACCTCGCGATTCTGTTCGGCGGCCAGGCGGGCGGTAATCAGGGACCCGCTGCGACGGGTGGCCTCGACCACCACGGTGCCGACGGAAATACCGCTGATGATGCGGTTGCGCTGCGGAAAATGATGGGCATCCGGCCCGGCCGCAAGGGGCAACTCCGATATCACCGCGCCGGTGGCCGCAATGCGTTCGTAAAGCCTCCGATTTTCCGCAGGATATATGCATTCCAGCCCGCTGCCCAGAACGGCCAGGGTGACCCCGCCTTCCTCAAGGGCCCCCAAATGGGCCGCCGTATCGATACCGCGGGCCATACCGCTGACCACCGTCAAACCCTGACGTGTCAGTTCGCGGCTCAGGCGTTGGGTGGTCTTGCGGCCGTAGGGCGTGGCGTTGCGTGACCCGACGATGGCCAGTGGACAACGGCAGCGACCCAGATCGCCGTTGACATACAAAAAAGGCGGCGGATCCGGGATTTCCAGCAACAGGGTCGGGTAGGCCGGGTCGCACTGGGTGACAATTTGAAACCCCTTTTGCGCGGCCCGCGCCACCTCACGCGCGTCAGCCTCGCTGCGGGCGGGTTGACGGCGAATCGCGGCCACCAGACGGGGTGAGACACCCTCCACCGCCAAAAGGGCCTCATCGCTGCTTGCGAATACCGCTTCGGGGCTTTCAAATTGCTGGATGAGTCTTCGAAACAGGAGGTTGCCGATGCCGACCACGGACCGCAACCGGAACCAGGCCAGCAAATGTTCCGGGGAAGCTTCCATTTGCATTAAAATGTTAAATCACCCCTATATCGGGCGCCACCACGGGGGCCGGATCCCTTCGGCCGCCGGGATTGAGAGCTTATCTTTTTTGCCAGGCCAGCAGAATCGGGCTGGCTACGAAAATCGACGAATAGGTCCCCACCAGGATACCGACGATCAGCGCGAAGGCGAAGTCGTGGATGATGCCCCCGCCGAAGATAAACAGCGTCACCACGACCACCAGGGTCGTGAGCGAGGTCAACAGGGTGCGGTTCAGGGTTTCGTTGATGCTGCGGTTGATGACAAACGCCAGCGGGTTTTTGTGATATTTTTTCAGGTTCTCGCGAATGCGGTCGAAGACGATAATGGTGTCGTTGAGCGAGTAGCCGATGATGGTCAGAAGTGCTGCGATGATCGGCAGGGTGAATTCCTTGTCGAAGAGCGCGAAAAGCCCCACCGTAATGGTGACGTCGTGGATCAGGGCCACGATGGCCCCCATGGCGTAGCGCAAATTGAGAAACCAGAACAGGGCCAGCGTCACCAGCAGCGCCACGGCGATCAGGAAGGGGATACTCACCTGAAACAGGCTCAGACCATAGATGGCGCCGATCAGGGCGGCCGCCAGAACACCGCTCAAGGCCCATTTCATTTCAAAACGGCCCGAGATGTAGACCGTGATGAACAAAAGCGCATAGAACATGGCCTTGAGGGCTTTCTCGCGCAGATCCTTGCCCACCTGGGGACCGACCATTTCCACCCGGCGGATCTCGGCGGCGGCGCCGCTGGCTTCGGCCAGCGCGCTGCGTAACTTCGCGTTGAAGCCCTTTGCGGTCACACCGGCCTGGTCGGTTCGGATCAGGACCTCGTGGGCGTCCTCCTCGCCGAACTGCTGGACGGCCAGGCTGCCCAAGCCCATGCTGGCCAGCCCGGACTTGATGCCCTCGATGTTGACCGGGGCGTCGAAGCGCACCTGGATCAAGGTGCCGCCCGCGAAGTCGATGCCGTAGCGCGGGCCGCCACCGACCACGAGGGCGCCGATACTGACGGCAATCATGATAAACGACAGAACAAAGGCAATTTTGCGCCGCCCGATGATTTCGAGGTTGATGTCGGGTTTGATAAATTGCATGAATCGTATCCTTCTCAGGCCGCACCAGCGGCGGGTAAGCGCCGCCGGTGCCGGCCGCCCATCCGGCGTGGACGGGGTTTAAATACTGATGCGGGCAACTTTCTTGCCGGCCAGGATAAAGTCAAATACGGTGCGGGTGAAGACCAGCGCCGTGAACATGCTGGCAATCACCCCCAGGCTCAGGGTCACCGCAAATCCCTTGACCGGCCCCGTGCCGAACTGGAAAAGCACCAGGGCGGCGATCAGGGTGGTGACGTTGGCATCCAGGATCGTCAGGGTGGCCCGATCGTAGCCGGCCTCGACGGCGGCCCGGGGCGGCTTGCCGATGCGCAACTCTTCGCGGATGCGCTCGAAAATAATCACGTTGGCATCCACGGCCATACCGATGGTCAGGATGAATCCGGCGATGCCCGGCAGGGTCAGGGTGGCCTGAAAAGCAGCCAGACCGGCGCCCATCAGCACGATGTTCATCACCAGGGCGATGTCGGCCAGCAGGCCGGCGCCCTTGTAATAGAGAACCATGAAAACAACCACGAGCACGCCGCCCACGATCATCGAGATGAGTCCCATGTCGATCGAATCCTTGCCCAGGGAAGGGCCGACCGTGCGTTCTTCCAGGATGTTGACCGGTGCGGGCAGGGCACCGGCGCGCAGCACGATGGCCAGGTCCTCGGCTTCGGCGGCCGAGAAATTGCCGGTAATCACGGCCTGGCCGCCGGGGATCCGGTCCTGGATCACAGGGGCCGAATGCACCTTGCCGTCGAGGACGATGGCCAGGCGTTTGCGGATATTTTCTCCGGTGACACGCTCGAAAATGCGCGCGCCCTTGCGGTCAAAATCAATGGCCACATAGTAGCTGCGCTCATCCTGATCGAAACGCACGCGGGCGTCGGTCAGGTAAGCCCCGGTGAGCATGGTGCGTTTCTTGATCAGAAACGGCTCTTCGATTTTGCGCTGGGTGGCCGGGTCGACGTTCACCTGGTAGAGGATTTCGGTCCCCGGCGGGGGGCCCTCCTTGAGCGCCGTGCGTGCCGGCAGGCGTTCATCCACCAGCTTGAATTCAAGCTGCGCCGTGCGCCCGATAAGCTCCTTGGCCCGTTCGGTGTCCTTGATGCCCGGCAGTTGGATCAGCAGGCGTTTGTCGCCCTGGCGCCGGATATCCGGTTCGGAGACCCCGAACTGGTCGATGCGGTTACGGATCGTCTCCAGGGCCTGGGCCACGGCCAGTTCCCGGATGCGTTCGGTCTCCTGATCGGGCAGATCGAGGATCAGGGTGAGACGCTCGCCGTCGCGCACGCGGTCCTGGATCCGCAGGTTGCGGAATTCATCGTCCAAGAGGGTTTCGAAGGCCTCGATATTGTCCGCCTCCTGAACTCGCACCTGAATACGGTTGTCGTCGATTTTCTCAAACGACGCGCGGCGCACCTTGTCCCGCCGGGAACGATCTTTCAGTTCCTGGGCCGTTCGCTCGATGGTGCTTTCAACGGCCTTATCGGCATCGACTTCCAGAACGAGATGCATGCCCCCCTGAAGATCGAGCCCCAGGTTGATCTTTTTCTGGAGTGGAAAGGCGGGCATGAAGGTCGGCAGGACATAGACGATGGCCGTCAGAAAGACCGCGACAATGAGGACGGGCTTCCATGAAATACGGTTCACTGATTCAATTCCTTTCCGGAGATTGCCAAACGCCAAAATGGTTAAACCGCCGCCGGCGGTTTAACCATTTAGAGCTTGTATCCAACCATTGTGGGCGCGGCGCTTAGGATTTGTTGTCGGCGCCCTTGTCTTTTTTATCCTTCTTGGGCGCCGGCGCCGGGGTCGCGGCCTGGGCCATGCCGGCCACGTTGGCACGCACGACCTTCACCCGGACCCGGTCGGCGATTTCCACGGTCAGCGTGGTGTCATCCAACCCGGTGATACGGCCGTGGATGCCGCCGGAGGTGATGATGCGGTCTCCCTTTTTGAGGTTGCCGATCATCTGCTGGTGTTCCTTGTTGCGCTTCTGCTGGGGGCGAATGAGCAGGAAGTAGAAAATCACGAACATCAGGATGATGGGGATCAAGCCACTGAAACCTCCGGCCCCCTGTCCGGCGGCGCCGCCGCCCTGACCCATTGCATATGCGATACCTGTCAAAATGAAACCTCCTTATGTCGTTTGCGCCGGCCGAGCCTGGGGGTCCAGGCTGTAAACGTCGGCCCGCTGCGGGCTGCGCAAGCGTCTCCAACCTGCCGGGTATTCCCGGTCCCACGGCCGCGCGGCGGCAAAATGGCGCTCATATACTGTAAAAGGCGTCCGTACGTCAAACATTTCTTAAGATCGCGCCGCCACCGCGCCACCGCCGGCCACCAGCGCGATCATGGTGGCGCTACCCCGCCGGCACCCACAGGGTGTCGCCGTCGAACTGGATGCGGTTGATGTTTTCGTAATCCAGCTGCTCCAGCAGTTCGAAAACACGATCCATCTTGTAGACCACGATTTTGGAATCCGGTTCGATCAGGTTCAAATCCTGGCTGAAGGCCTTGTCCTTGACATTGTAGATATAGACCATGTTTTCAGAAAATTTGAGCAGCTTGCCCACCCCCGAGCTGTAACCCCGGTGATTGGGTTCGTCTGCCGACGGGGTCAGCGCGATTCCCCGGCGCCGAAAATAATCCTGCAGAAAGGCAAAATGGATGTTCCAGATATTGTCGCCGGGCTGAACCACGTGGATGCCGAAGGTTTCCGGATCGGCCGGCAGCGGCTGGCCGTCCGGTCCCAGGGTTTCCTCCCCGATCTCGCCGAGTTTGAGACGGATCTGGTCCTGGAGTTCCTTCATGGACACCCGATTTTTACCAATTTGAAGGGTTTCATCGGATTTGGCAATAATATCGATGCCTTCGCCGACATGAAGCGCTTCTTTGCGGGCGTCCATCATATTTTTCAATTCCGGATCCGAATCGAGTTTGCCGTATTCGATCACCTGCTCCGGGGCCTGCGGGTCCGGGGCTCCCACCGTGGGGGCGGCTGACGGCGTTGCGGGGGGCTTTTCGCCGGCCGTTTCGCTCTCGGGTTGCAGGAGATATTTGTAGGTGGCCAGGATGGCCAGGAGAACCAAACCGGCCAGGGCAATCAGAACCAGTGAACTCGTTTTTCGTCCAGATTTGTTTGAGGCCATCGTCTTTCTCCCTGAAGCTGCGGGCCCTTTAGATCATGTCGCCGCCCATCGCCATGTCGGGTAACTGGCGGCGGCAGACGGCCCTGTGGCGGCCTTGCGGGACTGAACGCCTCCTCGGCCTTCAGGCCGCATCGGATTTGTCGGCGAAAATCTTGCTGTCGCCCGGCAGCAGGCCCGGGTCGGCGGCAATCGTTATGGTCAGACGGCGCTTTTCCTCGAGCGTGGCCAGTTCCTTGCGCTTGCGGTTCAGAACATAGTCGGCCACGTCCGGGGGGACGACCCCGCGGACGGACTCGGCATCGATCTTGAGGGTCTCCAAGCTTAGTTTGCGCAAAAAGGCGGCACTCAGGGTTTCGGTCGAGGGGACGTGGCCCTTGCCGCGGCAGTGCGGGCAGGGCTGGTAACTGCTGAACTCGATCGAGGGACGAATCCGCTGGCGTGACATCTCCAGCAGTCCAAACCGGGAGATCCGCCCCACCTTGGTGCGGGCCTTGTCGACGCGCAGGAAGTTTTTAAGGGCCTTTTCGATCTCCGCCCGGTTGTTGCGGTCGCGCATGTCGATCAGATCCACGACGATCAACCCGCCGAGATCGCGCAGCCGCAGTTGGCGGGCCACCTCCTCGACCGCTTCCCGATTGGTCTGCAGGGCGGTTTCCTCGATCGAACCCTTCTGGGTGGCCTTGCCGGAGTTGACATCGATGGCCACCAGGGCCTCGGTCTGGGCGATGACGATGGAGCCGCCCGATTTGAGCGGCACGCGGCTCTCGAAAACCGAGGCGATCTGATGCTCCAGCTGAAAGCGGGTGAAAATCGGCTTGGCGGATTTGTGCTGCTTGACGATATTGGTTTGTTTGGGCGAGATGATCTTCATGAAGTCTTTGATTTCCTGGTAGACCGCCTCGTCGTCCACCAGGATTTCGGAAACGTCCGGGGTAAAATAATCGCGGATCGAGCGCACCACCAGATTGCGCTCCTTGTTCATCAAGTGCGGGGCCTTGACCTGCATGACGTTGCCCTTGATGGTCTTCCACAGACGCATCAGATAGGCGAAGTCCTTGGATAACGCCGTTTTGGTGGCGCCCTGGCCCATGGTGCGCACGATCAGGCCGAACCCCTCGGGGACATTCAGGGCGTTGACGATGTCTTTCAGGCGCTGGCGTTCCTCCTCGTCCTCGATTTTACGCGAGATGCCGAAGGATTCGTTGCCGGGCATGAGTACCAGATAGCGTCCGGCCAGACTCAGGAAGGTGGTCAACATGGCGCCCTTGTGCATGATCGGGTCTTTGGTGACCTGTACCAGGATTTCCTGACCTTTTTTGATCAGGTGGGTGATGTCCGGGCGCGCGCCGTTGGTGTCGTGAAAATAGTCGGAATGGATTTCCTGGATCTGCAGGAAACCGTTGCGCTCGGCGCCGTAGTCGACGAACACGGCCTGGAGGCTGGGCTCGATCCGCGTAATGATCGCTTTGTAGATATTGCCCTGGGTGATTTCGATGCTGGCACTTTCGATCTGAAATTCTTCCAGCTGGCTGTCCTTGACCTTGGCAATGCGGCATTCCTCGGAATCGACCGCATTGATTAAAATTTTACTGCTCATACCGATTCGGTTCCTTGTGCGTGCTTAAAGCTGTTCGGGGGATAACGATGTCCGGGCCCATCGTCCCGGAGCCACGGGGGCGAGGTGTCGGGTGTTTTCATCGGGAGAGGGCTTGGTACCGTCTATCCCATACCGGTTTTAGCAAGGCGGCTGAAAAACGATTGCGCCTGACCATACGGCCCTAGATGCCTCCTCAAAGGGCTTATCAATGCCACATAAGCGGCGCATTTTCGTCGGATTGGGTGCGCTAGTGACGTTTTTCCACAACCTTTTCGACCCAGGCAACCCGGGCCTGTGATTAACCTGACATAAATAGATAATCGACGATGGCAAGTCAAACAGTTTTATGGTTCGATCGCCGCCGGGGGGATATTCGGTGTTCGCGGCCGGGGGCTTGGACGGCGCGCGAAGGGCCCTGGCGCTGCACTGCGGCGGGGTGCCGCCGGTTGCTATTTAAACCTTTCTATGGCATGAGGGGCTTTCATCTTTCGGACGTGTTGGCCGGCTTGGCGTGCCGCCGGCCGGTACCGCGCACTTCAGACAAGGACAGTGTCATGGACGAACGTTACGATCCCCAAGCGATCGAAACCCGATGGCAGGCCCACTGGGAAGATACCGGTTTGTTCACGGTCGCGGAAGACACGATCCGTCCCAAGTACTACCTGCTCGAAATGTTTCCCTATCCTTCGGGCAACATTCACATGGGGCACGTGCGCAACTATACGATCGGCGATGTGGTGGCCCGCTACAAAAGGATGCGCGGATTCAACGTCCTGCATCCCATGGGCTGGGATGCCTTCGGCATGCCGGCCGAAAATGCAGCGATTGCCAACGATAGCCATCCGGCGCGCTGGACCTATGCCAATATCGACGCCATGCGCACCCAACTCAAGCGTATGGGATTTTCCTATGACTGGGGCCGTGAAATTGCGACCTGCCGGCCGGAGTATTACCGCTGGGAGCAGTGGCTCTTTCTGAAAATGTACGCCGAGGGCATGGCCTATCGCAAGGAGTCCTACGTCAACTGGTGCGAACCCTGTCAGACGGTGCTGGCCAATGAACAGGTCGAGGCCGGGATGTGCTGGCGCTGCGGGAAAGCGGTACGGCAGAAGAAGCTCTGGCAGTGGTTTTTGCGCATATCCGATTTTGCCGAAGATCTTCTGGTGCACTGCGATCAACTGCCGGGATGGCCGGACAAGGTCCTGACCATGCAGAAAAACTGGATCGGCAAAAGCGTCGGGGCGGAGATCGATTTCCAGGTGGAGGACCGCGAAGAGGTGATCAAGGTCTTTACGACCCGGCACGACACCGTCTTCGGCGCCACCTTCATGTGCCTGGCGCCGGAGCACCCCCTGGTGAACGCGCTTTCAGCCGGCACACCACAGGAAGAAGACGTGCAGGCCTTCGTGGCGCGCATCGCCCTGCAGGACCGCTCCGACCGCGGACTGGAGCAGTATGACAAAGAGGGTGTCTTCACCGGGGCCTACTGCATCAATCCGCTGAACGGTCGGCGCATGCCGGTGTACACGGCCAATTTTGCGCTGATGGGCTACGGCACCGGGGCGGTCATGTCGGTGCCGGCCCATGACCAGCGCGACTTCGACTTCGCCCGTAAATACGGGCTGGAAATCGTGGTGGTCATCGATCGCGAAGACGACCCGCTGGATGCGGCCACCATGCGCGAGGCTTTTATTGCTGATGGTGTCATGGCCAATTCGGGTGAATTCGACGGGATGCCCAATCGCGCGGCCATGGAGAAGATCGCCGATTTATTGGAAGCCCGGGGGCAAGGCCAGAAAACCGTCAATTTCCGGCTGCGCGACTGGGGGATTTCCCGTCAACGCTATTGGGGGGCCCCGATCCCCATGATTCACTGCGAGGCCTGCGGGGTTGTGCCGGTGGCCGAGGAGGACCTGCCGATTCTGCTCCCCGAGGATGTCGATATGCTGCCCGGCGGCAAGTCGCCCCTGCCGGAGTTGGCGGATTTCCGCCACACCGTATGCCCGCGCTGCCGCCGGGGTGATGCCCGCCGCGAAACGGACACGATGGATACCTTCGTGGAATCCAGCTGGTATTTCGAGCGCTACTGCAGCCCGCGCTGGGACCAGGGCATGTTCGATCCCCGGGCGGTGGCCTATTGGATGCCGGTGGACCAGTATATCGGGGGGGTGGAGCACGCCGTGCTGCACCTGCTCTATTCGCGCTATTTTACCCGGGTTCTGGAGAAATTCGGATTGACCACCTTCAAGGAGCCGTTTACGCGTTTGCTGACCCAGGGCATGGTCTGCAAGGAGACGGTCGCCTGTCCGGAACACGGCTTTCTGTTCCCGGAAGATGTGATCATCCAGGGTGATGCGCACGGCTGTCGTCATTGTGGAACGGCGGTTGAGTTCGGCCGGGTCGAGAAGATGTCCAAATCCAAACGCAACGTGATCGACCCCAACACCCTGCTGGACAAATACGGGGCCGACACCACGCGCTTGTTCTGCCTTTTCGCGGCACCGCCCGAGCGGGATCTGGAATGGAGTGCTCAGGGCGTCGAAGGCGGTTTCCGATTTTTAAACCGCGTCTGGCGGCTGGCGCATAGATGGGTGCCGGCGGTCAAACCCGTGGCACCGTTTGCCGGCGAGGAGGAGGCCCTGCCGGCGCCGGCGCGTGATCTCTATAAAAAGGTGCATCAGACCATCTTCAAGGTGACGCGCGACATCGAAGACCGCTTTCATTTCAACACGGCCATCAGTGCGGTGATGGAGCTGGTCAACGCTCTGAGCGGGTTCGAACCGCAAGATCCGTCCGCCGAGGATCTGGCGGTTATCCGCCTGACGCTGGAAAATGCGACCCTGCTGCTGGCCCCCATCGTACCCCATTTCAGCGAGGAAATCTGGTGCGCGCTGGGCCGTGAGGGCAGCGTGCTCGAGGCCGATTGGCCCGTTTACAGCGATGCCGCGCTGAGTCTGGACGAACTGACCATCGTCGTACAGGTCAACGGCAAACTGCGCAGCCGTCTGTCCGTTCCCGCGGAAACTTCCCGGGAAGAAATCGAGAAGCGGGCCCTGGCGGACGAGCGTGCCCGCAAATTCATTGCCGGCAAGACGGTGCGCAAGGTAATCGTCGTGCCCGGCAAACTGGTCAATATCGTCGTCTGATGCGCAAATCGGGTGCCGCTATAAGCATTATCCCTCTCGCCGGCGTGGCCCTTGGCGTGATCTTGCTGCTAGCGGCCTGCAACTACCGCTTCGGCGGATACCGCGAGGGCTATAAAGAGATTCAATCCCTCAGCATTCCTCCTTTCGAGAACCGGACCCGTCAGGTGGGGATCGAAGCGCTTTTCACCAACGATTTGGTCTACGAAGTCGGGCGTGGGGACCGCATCGCCCTGACCGATCATGCGTCAGCGGATGCCGTTGTCAAAGGTGTGATCAAGGAACTTCAAACCAATACGATCTCACGCGATAACATCAACACGGCCTTGGAACGCCGGGTGTATGTGACCGTGGAACTCACGGTCAAGGATCGCAAGGGGGATAAGGTGTGGGGGCAGAAAATCCGGGAGAACGAGGCCTATTTCGTCGAGCCGGACAAGGTCAGTTCGGAGGGCAGTCTGCGGGAAGCGCTGGAGGCGATTTCCCTGCGCATTGCCGAGAAATTCCACTATCGATTCACCCAGCGGTTTTAGGGGCCGGGCTTCTCGGGGCCAACCACTAAAAACGCGTGGCGTCAAGCATACCACGCGTTCGATAGATTCGTTTGGCCCGTGCCGGACGGTGGGGCGCTAAGGGGATTAAGCCTGCGTGCGACGGACGCTCTTGTTCAGGCGTGAAATCTTGCGGGCGGCGGTTTTACGGTGAAGCACCCCATGTTTGGCGGCTTTGTCGATCGCGGACTGGGCCGTTTGCAACGTGGCGGCGGTGGCTTTCTGATCATCCGCCGTTGCGGCCGCGTTGACGTCTTTGATGATATTCTTGATCCGGGTCTTCACCGCGCGATTGCGCTGGCGCCGGATTTCATTCTGGCGAGCGCGTTTGATAGCCGATTTGTGATTTGCCAAGATGGATCTCCTTAATAGTGTTGTAACGTAAATTGGCATACCTATAGGCTATCCTTGGGTTTGTCAAGAAGATTGTGCCGACAACCCTTGCGCCGGTGACACCCCTTGCGAGAAACGAATCCTTCAGTCCATCTCCCGAGCGAAATACATCGCGCGGCCTTGGCGGCGCGACTCTTGACGGCCATCACCCTGCTCAGCCGTATTTTGGGCTATGGGCGCGATATGCTCATCGCCTGGATTTTCGGTACGGGTCTTTTCACGGACGCCTTTATTGCCGCCTTCCGGATACCCAATGTGTTGCGCCGCTTGTTTGGCGAAGGCGCCCTCGGCATGGGATTCATTCCGATCTACAGTGCCTGCCTGCGGCGCGAGGGGCCTGCCGCCGCCCACCGCCTGGCCGCCTCGGCCGTCCAGATCATGATCCTGATCCTGGTGCCGGTCGTTATCCTGGGCGTGCTCGGCAGCCCCTGGATCGTCCGCTTGATCGCCCCCGGCTATGCGGTGGGCAGTCCCGTCTACGCGTTGGCGGTGGCATTGACCCGGATCATGTGGCCCTATGTGTTTTTCGCGGGGGTCGTGGCCATGATCGCCGGCGTTCTCAATGCCCAGGGCCATTTTGCCGCTCCGGCGCTGGCACCGGTGGGTCTCAACCTGGTGCTGATCTTCACGCTCTTGTCGGTGGCCGGATTATCCCTATCGGCCGCCATGGGGATAAAAGCCCTGGCGGTGGGCGTCGTGGTCGCCGGAGGCGTCCAACTCCTGATCCAGCTGCCGTCGCTCAGGGCGCGGCGCATAGCGCTCTGGCATCCGGTGTGGCCGGCGCATCCCGATCTGGGTACCGTCGGACGGATGGCGGTTCCGGCCGCCTTGGGAACGGCCAGCTTTCAATTCAACATCGTTATCGGCACATTGCTGGCTTCGTTTCTGGCGCCGGGCAGCATTTCGTCGCTGTTTTTCGCCGATCGTCTGGTCCAGTTCCCACTGGGGCTGTTTGCCGTCACGGCCTCGACGGCACTCCTGCCGGGGTTGTCGCGCCTGGCGGCCGAAGCGGACGGGCCCCAATTTGTCGCCACCTTTCAAAAGGCCTTGCGACTGGTCTGGTTTGTTACCCTGCCGGCGATGACGGGGCTGATCGTGCTGCGCGTACCGATCGTTCAAGTTCTTTTGGAAAGAGGGGCTTTTAGTAGTAATTCCACGCGCTTGACCTCTGAAGCCGTGTTGTGTTACGGTACAGGTCTATGGGCCTTCGCCGGTTTGCGCATCGTTCAGACGGCCTTCTACGCCCTCAAGGATGCCCGGACGCCTTTGGCGGCGGCCGCCGCGGGCATGGCGTTCAATCTGGTCGTGGGAGCGGGGCTGATGCACCCCCTGGGCCACAAAGGCATCGCATTGGCGGCGGCCGGTGCGGCGGTTATCAGCCTGGGCCTGTTGCTGATCGCCCTGCGGCGCAAGCTCGGAAACCTGGGCGGCAAGGCGATCACGCGGGCCTTTGTCCGGGCCGGCTGCTGCTCGGCCCTGATGGGCATCATGGTCACCGAGCTGCTGCACTGGTTGCCGATCGAATCCCAGGCG
>JASJED010000356.1 GCA_030065585.1 Desulfobacterales bacterium
TGTAGGCGACCGCAATGTCGAGCATAGGCTATTCCACGAACAGGGTTGGTTGGAGTTGGTTGAGGTTGTCCCTTTCAGTTGCGGTGAGTTCTGGATCATATTCAGCCGCGGTGTAGGGAAAAAGACGAATCAGGCTCAGGTTGAAGGATTGCGTAAACAGGGTCTCCAGGGCTTCGTTGGCGGATTTTAGATTGCTGAAAAACCACAGGCGACCGTCTTCATAATCCCAGGCTAGATCATAGGTGTTGGGGGTCGCCGGAATACGGGTGCTGAGAACGTTGACGACCTGTTCCTTGAGCAATTTTTTTTCGGAACGTGAAAGAAAATCTCGTTGGCTATCCGCCAGACGCCGCGTCATTTCCTGGTTGAAGTGTTTTTGGACCACCTTGGTGGGGATTGATTTTTTATCGATTCTCAAGGAAAACAAAAAAGTCGTATCGATGACGATCGCCGCCGATTCGAAATCGGGCGTGAACGGATCTTCAAAAGTGGTCCAACCGACCATCTGTTCACACGTATCGTCGTCGATTTCGCCGATGGTGTTTTTTTTGAGCGCCTCCCTGACCGTGCTCATTACCGGGTCGGGGAGTCTACCTTCGACGCGGTACTGGGTAATCGAAACGCTGCTGGAGAGCAATCCCATAGTCTCTATGTCATCCCTGTGGCAGGTGGAACACAACACCTTGTATTTTCAATAGCAAAAAGTAGATTTATATAGCTTGTCTGCCAAAAAAAAACAACTGAATTAAGGTCTGCTGTCCTGCTTCGCGCCCGTATTGGCAGGTGTCGGAAAAGGAGCTAATCAATGACGTTTATCGCGGATTTACACGTACACTCGCAGTTCTCCCGGGCAACCGCCAAGAATCTGGATTTGGAACACCTTTACATGGCGGCGCAACGCAAGGGCATTACAGTGGTGGGCACCGGCGATGCGACCCATCCAGAGTGGTTTGCGGCCATTCAATCCAAGTTGAAGCCTGCGGAGGACGGATTGTTCCGTCTGCGGAACGATCTGGCCAAGGTGTGCAACCGGGAAATCCCCGACGCTTGCCGGTCGGCGGTGCGTTTCATTCTGGTTTCCGAAATCAGTAACATCTATAAAAAAGACGGCCGCACGCGCAAAAACCACAATCTGGTGTTTCTACCGTCGATCGATACTGCTGAGCGTTTTAATCGCCAACTAGACAAGATCGGCAACATTCAATCGGACGGACGCCCGATTCTGGGTCTGGATGCGCGTAATTTGCTTGAAATCGTTCTGGAAACCGACAAAGATGCTTTCCTCGTACCCGCCCATATCTGGACGCCCTGGTTTTCGCTCCTGGGATCCAAATCCGGTTTCGACAGTCTGGAAGCCTGCTTTGAAGATCTTTCCGAACATGTGTTTGCGGTGGAAACCGGTCTTTCTTCCGATCCTCCCATGAATCGGCGGGTGTCGCGTCTGGATCGACTGACCCTAATATCCAATTCGGATGCCCATTCACCGGTCAAACTGGGTCGGGAGGCCAATATTTTTCATACCGCCTTGAGCTATGCGGCCATGCATGCGGCCCTGATAAGCAATCACCCGGATCAATTCGGCGGAACGTTGGAGTTTTACCCCGAGGAGGGCAAATACCATCTGGATGGGCATCGCAAATGCGGGTTGCGGTTTACACCCGAAGAAACACGCGCCTTGGGCGGGATTTGTCCCGGTTGTCAGCGCGCCCTCACCCTGGGGGTGCTTTACCGTGTGGAAACCCTGGCCGACCGCCGCATTGATGAAATTCCCAGCGGTTTTCCACCGCATGAAAACCTGATCCCCCTCCACGAGATTCTATCGGAAGTCATGCAGGTGGGGCCGGCCACCAAAAAAGTGGGCCAGGCCTATGCGCATTTGCTCGAGAGCCATGGCAGCGAGTTGGACATTCTGCGTTGCCGTGATCCGCGCGATCTCGATCTGACCGGCCCACCATTGATCGGTGAAGCCATCCGACGCATGCGCGCCGGTGAAGTGCACCTGGCCGCCGGCTACGACGGTGAATTCGGCACCATTCAGATATTCAGTGAACGCGAACGCCGTGAACTCATGGGGCAGCGCCAATTGTTTGCCGCTGCGGCGCGCGATGCCCGAACCGAAAAACGCGAAAGCCCGTCGGGCCGTAAAACGACAGCGCCATCTTCGTTTCCCGAAATCGAATCGCGGGAAAAGCAAAATTTGGCGCCGTTGACCACCCACGCCAATCCCGGACAGCAGCAGGCCCTTGAACACGGGTCAGGTCCGCTGATGATCGTGGCCGGACCCGGGACCGGTAAAACCACAACGTTGACACGCCGGATCGCCCATCTGATCATCGAACATCATCGGCCCGCCGGCCAGATCCTGGCCATTACGTTTACCGACAAGGCGGCCCAGGAAATGCGGGCACGCCTCGAGTACTTATTGGCGGGTCGCCCCCTTCCCCTGGCCGCCACCTTTCATGCATTCTGTAGCCAGCTTCTCCAGGAAGCTGCCGATGCTGGCGCGGCGGCGATTGTCGGGGAAGATGATCGGCTTTTCATGATTAAGAGAATCCTGCGTCGCATGGCCACCGAGGGAATTGAAATCACCATCAAACCCCGCGAGATGGGCGCGCGTATCGAAACGGCCAAACAGAATTTGCAGCTACCCGACCAGTTTTTCGAGTCCGTTGCGCAGGAATCACCCACCAGCCAGTTCGCCCGCGGCTACCGCCAATACCAGGATCTGCTCGCGCAGGAGGGCCTGGTTGACTACGATGACTTGATTTTGAAGGTCGTCCTGAAACTGGAAACGGACGAAATCTTCCGCCAGGCGCTTCGCAATCGTTTTCGGCATGTCTTTATCGACGAATATCAGGATTTGAACCATGCGCAGTATCGGCTGGTGAAAGCCCTGGTGCCCCCGAACGGCAATATCTGCGTGATCGGTGATCCGGACCAGGCCATTTACGGGTTCCGCGGTTCGGATACGGCCTATTTCAACCGGTTTGTGGAGGATTTTCCGAATGCCGAAGTGATCCATCTAAAGCGCAACTATCGCTCCACACAAACTATCCTGGAAGCGAGCTGGCAGGTGATTCGCAACCGGCGAAGCGATTCCGGACCCGCCATGCTGGGGGCCCGTTTGGTATCGAGCAAGGAGGGTATGACGACGGTGGCGGTTTGGGAACATCATTCCGAAAAAGCCGAGGCCGTTGCGGTGGGCTGGATCATCGAAACCCAGGTCGGCGGTACGGGGTTTTTGTCCATCGATGCCGGTAAAGTGGATACGACGGTGGCCAGGCCCGACCGCAGTTTTGCCGATTTCGCTGTCCTGTTTCGCACCGCAAGGCAGGCGGAGGTCATCGCGCAAACGCTGAAACGCGCCGGGATTCCCTTTCAGCTCGCCAACCGGCGACAGCAATTTGACCAAACCGGGGTGTCGGAATTGCTGGCCCTTTACCGTCTGGTCAATGGTGCCGGTACCTCTCGCGATCTGGCCTTTGCGGCCGGCGCCGTGCGACCCGCCATCGGCAAGTCGCTGGTCGACGCTTTCCTGAATTGGAAAGATCAGCAGAGGTTGCCTCTATGGCAGGCATTCAAACAAGTGGAGCGGATACCTAAAAATGTGCTGGGCGATGCGCAGCAAGCGCGCCTGAAAGGCTTTATCGCCAACCTGGCCGATATGAAGGCCAAATTGAAGGGTAAGACCACGGCCGATGAGCTGACGGTCGTTGAACGATATTCAGCAATCCGCGATTTACCTGATCTGGCACCGGACTATGAAGATCAACGCGATTATTTATTGGATCTGGCGGCTGGCGCACCGGCCAACAGCAAACAGTTTATGGCCCGTATGGCCTTGCAGCGGGATGCGGATACCCTGCGTGAAGGGGTTGAACGGGTTTCCCTTTTGACCATGCACGCGGCCAAGGGCCTTGAGTTTCCCGTCGTTTTCATCGTGGGCTGTGAAAACGGCCTGGTGCCCTTTATCAAAGACGATGAGGTGGCGGTGGATCTCGAGGAAGAAAGGCGGCTGTTTTATGTGGCCATGACCCGGGCGCGCGAAGAACTCTACCTGTCCTGGAGCCGCCGCCGCATGCTTTGGGGCCGCATGCGGGAGCAGCGGCTGTCGCCTTTTGTGGCTGAGATTGAAGGGCGTCTGCTGGCCCGTCAAAGCTTTGATGCGACCAACTATCCCCGTGGGCGGCAGGTCCAACTCAAATTATTTTAAGATGTTCGTTTTTTTTTACCGGCAAGGATTCTATAAACTTTGGCGGACCATGGTCGCCAGCGCAGCATAGGGTTGGGCCCCCACCAACTGCTGGCCCCTCAAATGAAAAGTTGGAACCGCGTTGATGCCCATGGCGCGTGAGCGCTGCCAATCGTGATCAACAGCCTGGCGGAATTCACCGGCAGCCAAAGCCGCCTCTGCTTCCGGACCTGATAAGCCGATACCCTCGCTGATTTCCTTTAACACCTCAACCCGGGCAATGTTCAGACCGTCGGCAAAATAAGCCCTGAAGACGGCCTGATGGAAGGCCCGGCCATGTCCTCGATCTTCGGCCCATTTGCCCAATTCCTGAGCCCGGCGACTGTTGAAGGTCATGCGGCGTTCGCCAAAAGGCAGTTTCAGCTGGGCAGCGGTATGGCGCAGGTGGGCCCGCATGGCCGGCACGTCGATGGGGCGGCCGGCAAACAGCGCTTCGAGGGTGCGGCCCTCCTCCGGGGTGTCGGGGTGGAGTGGAAAGGCCGTCCAGCGAACGTTGATTTCAAATTCCTGCTGCAGTTTTTCAATACGCCCGGTAATGAAATAGCACCAGGGTCAGATATAGTCCGAAAAAATTTCGAGGATCGGCGCAGATGGCATCGAGCTTACTCCCCATCGGCGGGCGATTGAAAAACGCGATACGCCCCGGTGAGCAGAAACACCACCAGATAGAGAAAAAAACCGGCCGCCACCATTGGCAGGGCCAGACCGCGGAAGAGTTCCCAGTCCCAGAAATCCGAAAATGCAGCCGCACTCAGGCCGACGACGATGACGATGATGTGGAGGATGATGCGCACAAAGCGATGCATGGTCAACTCTCCTCGTTAAGGATCAGGCGGCGGCAAGGGGGGGGTCGCGATGGCCGTAACGCGCGCTGGTTTAAGGGCTCAGACCGCCCGATTGAAACGGAAATCGCAAAAGGCCGCCCCCTGCATGATTGTTCGGGTGCGTTCCATGCGGATATCCGGGTTAAAGCCTTCGGCAAAGGCCGCATCGCGCCCTCAGCAAAAATAATACCCCATTTCCCCGACGTCCATTCGCGCCTAAAGCTCAGCGCAGCAGCAGCGCGTGACGTTGAAACGCAGCTCGATAAGGCTGCTATCCATGGCGTTCAGGTCTGCTTGGCGGCCATGCGGCCGAGCGCTTCGGAACGCCGGGCGGCGGCCTCAACAGCGTCCATCAGCGCCCCCCTTACGCCGGCGGCCTCCATGCAGTGCAAGGCGGCAATCGTGGTTCCGGCCGGCGAGGTGACCATGTCTTTCAACTGGCCGGGATGCTTACCGGATACGAGACACATCTTGGCGGCGCCCAG
>JASJED010000357.1 GCA_030065585.1 Desulfobacterales bacterium
GCCGCCGGATCGAGCCGTTGCAGCCGCAGTTCGATTCCGGCCTTGAGGGCCTCTTCCTTGAGCACCACCAGCCGGGGGGTGTGCTCCTCACGGCTGTAGGTCACCTCCACCGAATAGCGCTGCCCGTCCCGCGTCCAGATGCCGTCCGGCCCCCGCTGCCAGCCGGCGGCCTGCATGAGCCGATCCACCTCGGCCAGGTCGAAACGCCGGGCCTTGATCGCGGGGTTGGAATACTTGCCGTACCCGACATAAGGGCTTTCCAGGCGAAAATAATCGTTGTGCAGAACGGTCTGAATCACGCGCTCGATATTCATGGCGTGGGCAAAAGCCATTCGCAGGCGCGGGTCCGCGAAGATATCACGGTCCAGGTTGAGCCAGAGACCCTGGGCCGACTGGGG
Organism: Desulfobacterales bacterium; assembly: GCA_030065585.1. Lineage (GTDB taxonomy): Bacteria > Desulfobacterota > Desulfobacteria > Desulfobacterales > UBA5852 > JABZFP01. The sequence goes on from JASJED010000357.1 coordinate 399, forward strand.
GGTGTCGTTGAAGAACCACAGACGATGCACATAGCCCTTCTCCACCACCGGCGTACGGCTCTTATAGTGCCAGAACTTGGGCATGGTCAGCGCGAAGCTGTCCAGTTTGCCTTTTTTGAAGTACTCCCACTGCAGGTTGAAATCCCGGATCACGGTATAGCGCACGCGGTCCACGTTGAAACGGTGTTGGAAATACCGCCGGTCGCGGGCCCACCAGTCCGCTTTGCGCTCGAAGAGAATATAGCGCCCCTTCTTGAATGCCGTGATCTGGTAGGGGCCGGTGTTGGGCACGACTTGCCAGTTGTAGCGCCGCACGAAATTTTCGTCGAGTTGGCAGTAGTAATGCCGGGGCGTCGGCCCGATGGTGATTTTGAGATGCAGATCCGGCTGGGCCTTGGTACCGACAATGGCCATGGTATGATCGTCGTAGACAATCACGCGATCGATCTCCTTGGTATAGTAATCGTTGTACCAGGGCGCCACGATGTGTTTGGAGCGCATGAACTCCAGGGTGTAGACAAAGTCTTCCGCCGTCAAGGGGTGGCCGTCGGACCAGCGGGCCTCCGGGTCCAGCTTGAAATACATGGTCTTCTTGTCGGCCCCGAAGGCCCAGTGGGTGGCCAGTTCCGGAATGATGTTCTCGGTGTTGGGATGAATCCCGATCAGCCCGAGCTGGTTTCCCAGAATGGCGCCGCGGAAACTGGAGTTGGAATCCGGCCCCACGACCCGGAAGGTCAGCGGAAAAGTGAGCAGGGCCTCATGGAACGTACCACCCTTGACCGCTTGCGGGGAAGCAAACACCGGATCGCGGTCATTGCTCAGCCATTCGATTCCCTCCGGCAGGCGCTCCCGGGGGTAAGGCGCAAGCTTCTCGCAGGGCGCAACCACCGCCTCCCCGACCGCCGTCTCTCCTCCCGGCGAGCAGCCGAAGCAAAGCACTAAAAGCCCCAGCAAAGCCATGCCAATTATATAGGCTGACAATTTATTTTCTTCTATCCATTCCATCACCAAAACTTCTCCGACAATTCGCTACTCTTCCGTTCCCGTTCAGGCAGGGTAGATTTTGGTTCCAGGCAAGGCCGCAGCCTTTGGGCAACCGATGGCGAAGCCGTCCTGCGATAGCAGGCGTAGCAAACGCTACGTCGAGGATTGGCCCAAGGCGAGAACGCTGCATGGGGCCAAAAGATGCCCTACCTGTAAGGGATCCCTCTCAGATCTGAGTTGACCGCTTCGTAATCCGCTCAAGATCAAGGCGCGCCGATTCCGAGGAGTGAGGCGTACACCAGGTACGCCACAGCGACGAGGCTTCGGCGCAACGCGGATATTGGACGAATTACGAAGTGGTCATTCGTAGGTCGTGTGCATTTTCGGGTCTAACGCCTCCCTCACGGCCTCACCGATAAACGTCACCAGCACCAGGGTCAGCACCAGGGCCATCACCACGGAGCCGGAAAGCCACCAAGCGCTCAAGTTGGCCCATCCCTGCTGGAGCAGTTCGCCCCAGCTGGGTTCCGGTGGCGGCAGGCCGAACCCCAGGAAATCCAAAGCAGCCAGTGACAGAATACCGCCGGCCACCTGAAAAGGGACATAGGAAACGATCACACTGACGGTGTTGGGTAAAATGTGCTTGAAGATAATCCGCCCATGGGAGGCCCCCAGGGCCCGGGCGCCCAAAACGTAATCCCGCGCGCGTTCCTTATAGGTCACGGTGCGCATCGTCCAGGTGATACCCATCCAGCCGAAGGCCCATAGAATAAACAGCAGGATCCAGAAATTGGGGATCACCACCGAGGCGATGATGATGATCACATACAGGCTCGGCACCGAAGACCAAATTTCGATCAGGCGCTGGAAAAAGAGATCGAAGGGCCCGCCGAAATAGCCCATGGCGCTGCCGATGCTGATACCGGTCCCAAAGGTCGCCACCAGAAGGGCCAGTGCAAAGAAAATCGCCAGGCGGAAACCGTAGACCAAGCGCGCCAGGACATCGCGGCCCGAGGCGTCCGTGCCGCAGAAATGCCGATCCCGGAAAGAAGGCGGTGCAGGCGGCAGGATGTTATCCCGAAAATCGTTCTCATAGGGGTTGTAGGGCACCACGGGCATCCAAAGCCAGTTGTCCCCCCCCTGTTCCGCAAACTGCCGGGCGAGGTTGCGGTAATTGGTCTCGTGCTGGTAGTCCAGGCCGAAGATGGTCCCCGGAATAGGGTTGCCGTAGGTCGGCCAGAAGAATTCGCCGTTATAGCGCACCACCAGGGCGCGGCTGTTGACCAGCAACTCGGCCCCCAGCGAGAGCAGGATCATCAGCACCAAGATCACCAACGAAGCATACCCCCGCCGGATCGACTGGAATCGACGGAATTTTTTGATCGTCAGAGGATTAAGTCTGAAGCGCATAAGTTCTTCGAGCCGTTATCATCAAATGTGCGTGCGGGACGCCGCCAGGGGCCGCAAGATGCCCCCCTCTCAAAAATAAAATCTTCCGGATACAGCCAACCGCGAGGCCGCCGGGGGCCGCAAGATGCCTCGTCCGGCGGCATCGCTTGAAAGCTTCTCAAAAAGAGGATTTTGGTTTCAGCGCAAGGCGGCCGTGAGAATTGAACCGGAGGAATACATCGGTATTTCGATGATTCAATTCGATCGCCCAACACAGCGCTGGGGCCAAAAGACATTTTTGAGATGTTTTCTATTCAAATTGGACCCGCGGATCCACCAGCGCCACACAAATGTCCGATACGATATTCCCGATCAGAAAGAGCAGGGCGGATATCACCAAAACGCCGAGTACCACCGGATAGTCGCGTTCCAGCAGCGATTCATAACCCAGCAGGCCCATACCGTCGATATTGAATACTTTCTCGATCAGGAAGGACCCTGTCAAAATGACCGAAAGAATGCTGCCGAAGGATGTCGCTATCGGGATCATACTGTTGCGCAGGGCATGGCCGAAAACCGCCCGCCGGAACGGCAGTCCCTTGGCGATCGCCGTGCGCACGTAATCGGCCGCCAGATTGTCCATCAGGGTGTTCTTCATCAGGAAGGTCATCGAAGCAAAGGCACTGATCATGTAGGCGATGAGCGGCAGCACCGAATGCCAGGCGATATCGATCAGTTTCTCCACCAGGGACAGGCGATCGAAATTTTCACTGACCAGATCGCCCAGCGGGAAGACATCCCACCAGCCGGCCAGCCACACCAGCAGATAGAGACCGATCACCCATCCGGGAATGGCGTACCCAACGAATACGACGATCGAAGAGATATTATCAAAGGCGGTCTTGTGGCGAATGGCCTTGACGATCCCCAGGGGAATGCACACCCCGTAGGTCAGCGCCATGGAAATCAGGCCGAAATAGAGGGAAATCGGTATGCGGGTCCGAATCAATTCCCAGACCGGATCATGATAACGCGTCGAAACCCCAAGATCACCGCGAACCACTTTAGCGAGCCACGCGAAGTAGCTGTTGAGCAGCGGCTTGTCGAACCCGTAGTACTGCTTTAAAAACGCAATCTGCTCATCGGAAAGGGGTTGGCGCTGCACGCCGGCGCCAATGCTGCCGCGGCTGCTGCCCCCCTCGACCTGCATGCGCTGGGCTTCGGCAATCATGCGCTCGATCGGACCCCCGGGCACAAACCGGGTGATGGCGAAAACCATCAGGGTAATGCCGATAAAGGTGGGGATGACAAGCAGCAAGCGGCGGGTGAAATAGGCCGTCATGGGGGATTATCCGGCAGACAGATCGTGAAGCGGGACCCGGACCCCCGGCTGGAGAGCACTTCGAGCGTGCCCTCGTGGTGGTCCACGATGCGTTTGGTCATGGTCAGACCGATCCCGGTACCGCTGGTGCCTTTGGTACTGAAGAAACCCTTGAAGAGCCGTTCGCGGGTGTCGTTGTCCATCCCCGGCCCGTTGTCGCTGACCGCATAGGCCACGGCCCAGCCGGGCGGCTGGAAAGCCTGCACGACGACTTCGCGGCCGGCCGCCCGCGCGGCCTCCTCGTCGAAGGCCTCCAGGGCATTTTGGATCAGATTGAGCAGGCATAGGCCAATGGCCTCGGGATCGAAAGCACAGGCCGGAATCGATTCGGTCAGTTCGGATTTGAGCAGGATGCCCTTCTCCTCGGCTCTGGGTTGGAGCAGCGACAGCGCTTCACGCACCGGCGCCAGGGGATCCGTGGCGACCCGCCGAATGGCTTCACTCTTACCGAAGTTGAGTAGATCCAGGGACAGGTTCTTAATCTTGTCCACATTGCCGCGCACCATTTCCCAGCCGCGCTGGAGATATTCGCGGTTATCGTCTTCGATACCGCGGCCCAGAACATAAATCCCCCCTTTGAGCGCCCCGGCGATATTCTTGATCGTGTGCGACAACTCGGCGGCCGCGCAGCCCACGGCGGCCATTTTTTCGCTCTCCAACAGCTGGTGGGTCTTCTCGGCGACCATCTGTTCCAGATTTTCGGTGTAGGCCCTTAGCTGACGGCGCATGGCGATGCGTTCTTCGGCGCGCTCGAGGGCGAATTCCAGGATTTCGTCATTGACGGGCTTGGTGATAAAATCCGTGGCTTCCAGCTTGAGGCTTTCGATGGCCAGTTCCATATCGCCGTGCCCGGTGATCATGATCACTTCGGTTTCGGGGGATTGCTTCTTGATGCGACGCAATAGCTCGATACCGTCCATAACGGGCATCTTGATATCGCTCAGCACAATCGAAGGTGCGGTGCGGTGGAAGACAGCCAGTGCTTTTTCACCGTTTTCGGCCGTGTGCACGCGATAGCCCAGTTCGGTCAGGTAGATATCCAGGACTTCCCGGATATCGGGCTCATCATCCACCAGCAGTAGTGTTCGTTCCATTGCGCTCGACCTTGAGGGGCAGTTGAATCACGAAGCAGGCACCCCCATCGGGACTGGGGCGCACGAAAATCACGCCGCCCAATTCCTGGACGATCCCATAGCTGATGGACAATCCCAGTCCTGTGCCCTTGCCTACCTCTTTGGTGGTGAAAAAGGGCTCGAATATCTTTTCGGCCAACTCCGCGGGCACCCCATAACCCGCATCGCAGACTTCGGCATGGACCGCATCCGCGTCGCATCGGGTGGTGATGCGGATCCTTTTGACAGCGTCGGCGTCGACTTGCAATTCCCAGCGGTCCTCGATGGCATCCCGGGCGTTGAGAAACAGATTGACGAAAACCTGCTCCAGGCGATTGGGTTCCGCCAGGATC
>JASJED010000002.1 GCA_030065585.1 Desulfobacterales bacterium
GTTTTAGGTGATAGCAACTTGCCCGTGCGGCTGCGCCCGCCTTCGATGAACACTTCGATGTTGAACCCCTCCTGGAGCAGGCGCTGGACATAGGCGGCGAAGACCGCGGCATACAGGGGCTGTCCCCTGAAGGTCCGCCGCATGAAAAAGGCCCCCGAACGTCTGAAAATGGTGCCCATCGGCCAGAAGGAGAGATTTTTGCCGGCCACGATATGGGGGCAGGGCATGTTGTTGTGATACATCACGTAGGAGATCATCAGATAGTCGATGTGGCTCTTGTGGCAGGGCAGCAACACCAGGGGACCCCGTTGGGACATGGTTTTCAACCGGTTCAGGCCGTCATGGTCGAGAATGAACCCGTCGAACATGGCCTTGATGATCCAGGCCAGCAATTGCTCGCAGATTTTGATCATACCGATGCGGTAGTCCGCCGCGATTTCTTCGAAGTAGGCCTCCGCCTTTTTGTGCAGTTTGGTGACGGGCAGATTCTCGTGCGACGCTCGCTCGCGTATAAAGGTCTGCAGCTGGGAACCGGTCAGGACCGCCTCCTTGAGTTCGAGGCGGCTTTTCAGGACCGGACCCAGGATGCTCTGGCGATGGCGGTTGAGTTGGAGCAGAAGGTTGCGCCGCAGCAGCAGGGCCTGGTGGGCCGGACGGCGGTTGCGGATCTCGGGATGCTGGATGAAGGTTTTGAGATCCACCGGGGTGCTGAGTTCGACAAAGGTGCGGCCCGGCTTCTTCACGAGGGTGCTCATGCGCCGCATAAATCCGAGGGCCTTTTCGTGACCAAATAGATGGTTCCAAAGCGATGGCGTGGCCTTTTCGGGATCTTTCTGGAAAATCATCAGATGGGGAACCAGGATGACCGGGCGATCGGTTGTCGCTTGGAAATCCAGCAGAAACCGGATCGGATCGGTTTTTTCTTTCACGAAGCGGCGGTAGAAACCGCCGGGCTCCACCAGGGACAAAAAAAAGGTCTCCCCACGGGCGAGCATGTCCTCATAATAGCCGGCGGCGTAGGGATCGGGGAAACGGAAGTGGCGGCTGAAATAGGCCAACCGGGCCAGAAGCATGCGGAAGATACGCGATACGGGCTGATAGAGGTAGACGCTGTAATCGAACGCCACGGTGGGAACGGGCATCTGCTTGGTGCGGTAACGGGTGTGATAGAAAAGCCATTGGAAAAGGCTTTTGCGTTTGGTGACAACGACCAGAATCGCATTGCGCGGCAGCGAATTGAGCACCGCGGCTTGACTGGGCGCCAGGGTAATGCCGCGGTAGAAAAGCCGCTGCAGGTGCGTGATCAGCCTTCCGGGCTTGGTCGGCAGATAACAGGCATAATGGTGGTAGGTTCCCTTGAGCAGGCATTGCATCAGGCGGTCGGCCTGGGTTGTGATGCGCTTCCATTTGGGGCTGCGGAACATGAGCATGCCTGATCCTGTGGGGCGTGGGGCGGTCGGCCCAGCCTAACGGATGACTACCGGCCGGCGTCTGAATGAATCGTCAAGCTACCAAAATGCCAGGGATGATGCAATCCCAATCCGGACCCGTAAGCGGTTGGTCGCTCGGGACGGGGCGCCGGGAGGGGCGCGGGGGGTCGAGCGCCTGGACCGAGGGGGGCGTCCGCGGCGCTCCCGGGCGCGCAACGCCCGCCCGCGCACCTTTCTTAGGCCGGTGGCGGCCAAAAATAATCTTGAGAAAAAAAAGTGGATATGTTATGCGGGGCACAAATTTAGCACTTGCCAACAACGGATTGATTTTCTAACATCAGTCCGCGCTTGTGCGGGCCTTATCGAATTGCCGGCGTAAATCCCGTTCCAGATCAAGTCACCGGGGCCATGGCGCTCCGGGGATTGCGAATATTTCGAGCAAGGGGTAATCATCCCAGACAAAATCGAGTTCTGTAAACTTATTACAAGGAGGACGATTTCACATGAAAACTTTAGTCGGTGGGGCGGCGGCCGCCGTTCTCGGTCTGATCGGGCTGGTGGTGTGGTGGTCACCTTTCATGACGCTTCTGGCCGGTGCCATTCCCCTGATGCTGCTTCTAGGCGGGGGCTTGGCGATTTACCTGGGATTTGACGAATTGAAAGATACCTGGAAAAAAGACGACGCCATCGGCGCTCCGGTCGGCGCCGACGATGATGTCGAGAAGTACAAACAGGAGATCGACGATCTCAAGAATGAAATCGAGAGTCTGAAGAAAGCTTAGTTTTCATTCTCAAGGCAAGGCCCTGGATCCAACGCATCCAGGGCCTTGCTGTTTTTGGTGCCGACGTTTCCCCTCCCGCCCGGTTTCCCCCGATTGGCCTGAGCGCAAGATCATTTTTCCGGATGCGCGCTGAAGCCGATCATAAGCCCACCGCTCAGCATTAATCCCCGCCGCTTAGCATTAATCATAGATCAGGCTGGGCCGGCAGGTGTCCCAGTAGACTTCCAGCGCCTCCTGCCACTGGCGCTCGAGGGCCGTCAGGTCCGCTAGACCTTCGATCTGCCGGCGGACATCGCCATCCCCCAGGATCAAGTCGATGGGCCGCTTTTCAAATTCGTATTCATAGGGCGGCGACTTCCATGCCCAACTTTCCGGCGGATGGCGGAGGATCGCCTGCAGCAGTTTCAGCGAGGTCAGATAGGGCTTGTATTGATCGCGGTCGGTGATGTGAAGTTGATAACCCCGGCAGGGGCGTTGGGCATGTTTGCCGGAGGTCGGTTCGAACAGACCGGGCCGCAAGACGACGCCCGGCAGGTCTTCCGCCGCCAGGTGGGCGCCGATCGTGTCGATGTCCAGATCCGGGGCCCCGCAAAGTTCGAAGGGCAGGGTCGTACCGCGGCCCTCGGAAAGGCTGGTGCCCTCCCAGATCACCTGGCCCGGGTAGACCGCGGCGGTCGCGGGGGTCGGCATGTTGGGCGAGGGCGCCACCCAGGGAAGACCGGTGTCGTGAAACCACATGGCCCGCCGCCAGCCCAGCATGGCGACCACATCGAGTTGGGCGCCGATACCGCAATGGTCGTTGAACAGGCGGGCTAACTCCCCCATGGTCAGGCCGTGGCGCATGGGCAGGGCATAGCGGCCGACAAACGAGGCCCATGCGGGGTTGAGCAGATTGCCTTCAATTTGGCGACCGTTGATCGGATTGGGGCGGTCCAGGACCAGTACCTTCAGGCCGTGGTCCCGGGCGGCCTCCAGGCAGTAGGACATGGTGTAGATGAAGGTGTAGACCCGCGTGCCCACATCCTGCAGATCCACCAGCAAGACGTCGATGGGCGCCAGCATTTCGGCGGTGGGGATGCGGGTTTCGCCGTAGAGGCTGTATACCGGAAGCCCGGAGACGGCGTCCGTCAGGTGGCCGGATTCCACCATGTTGTCCTGTTTTTCGGCAAAGAAGCCGTGCTGCGGCGAATACAGGGCTTTGAGCTGCCCCGGGAAACGCTGGTTGATACGGTCACGGGCGTGCACGTAGTGCCGGTCGACGGACGCCGGGTTGCACAGCAGCCCCAGGCGCTGACGCCGGATCCAGGGGTGGGAATGCTCCAGAAGCTGTTCCAGTCCGGTATAAACGGCGGGCATGGTGGTACCTCACTCTCATCTGCTACGGTTAGTTATGATCGCAACCCTCCACCTCTGGTGGAGGACCCGGTGAGGTTCGACCGATTAATACGCCCTCCTCGGGGGGACGACCTGAGGCCTCCCGCTCTGCAAGAGGCGCCTCACATAATCCTGCCGGCGGTAATTCGGATGGCAGGGCATGCTTGGCTCTCATAGCGAACCTTGAGCAGATTTTCAAACCACGGGCTCTGCGGACACCGCCCCGTGGGGTTTCGTGGTTCGATCCCGAGCGCCCCGAAGGCCGCCATCAGGGGGCCTTCGCCTTTCGTATGGTTCTTGACAAAAGAGACCAGAATCAATACACACAACGTCGTCAAATCCATCGTCGTCCCGAAGCGCAGTGTCGGTTTGCTCAATCCCCGCCTCGGCCGACGCCGTTGATGAGGGTGAATTGGGAGTTGCGTTAGACGGCATCGCTATCATTGTCGGTGATTATGGTAGCGGCAAAACCGAAGTTGCCATCAACCTGGCGCTGGAGCGCAAGCAGGCCGGCGTTGATGTCCGGGTCGCCGATCTCGATCTGGTCAACCCGTATTTCCGAACGCGGGAAGCAAGGCAGCAATTGCAATCCCGGGGGGTTGATCTGGTTCTGCCGCCGGCGGCCTATCTGCACGCCGATCTTCCCATCCTCAGCCCCGCCATCGCCGGATTGCTGCGCAGCCCCAGCCCGCTGACGATTCTGGATGTCGGTGGTGACGACGCGGGCGCCATGGTGCTGGGCGCCCTGGCCGATGCGCTTAGCGGCCAACGCTTTCGGATGCTTCAGGTCGTCAACCCCCTGCGCCCGCAAACGGCGACGGTGGAAGGCTGTCTTAAGGCCAAGACGGCCATCGAATCGGCATCCCGTCTGACGGTGAAGGGATGGATCATCAACGCGCACCTGATGAACGAAACCACGGCGGAGACCATTGCCGATGGGTATCGTTTCGGTCAGCGTCTGGCCGCTGCCAGCGGCTTGCCGCTGGTTTGTATTACCGTGCCGCAGGCCTTGGCAGCGGCCGTGCCGGCGCCGGACTGCCCCGTTCTGATCATTCGGCGGCAGCTCGTGCCGCCCTGGCAACAATCCGATCCGCTGGCGAAGGTTTGAGGCGCGCAGCGCTGACGGTCGCCGACGGTGCGGAACACCCCGGGGCCTGAACGGGCACCGCAGCAGGAGGTTTATAAATGGCGTACACCCATATCATTGACAAGGATCGCTGCAAGGGCTGCGGCCTGTGCGTGGCGATCTGTCCCAAAAATGTGCTGGAATTGTCGCGGGAAGTCAACACCAAGGGATATTTCCCGGTGTTTCAGGCCCGTCCGCAAGACTGCGTCTATTGCGCAATGTGCTGTGTCATGTGTCCCGACGTGGCCATTGAAATTACCGAAAACGCGGAGCATTCCGCCGCCTAAGCGATACCCCCGGGTCTTCCGGTTGAGGGCGGACCGGCGCCAAAGGGGGATATGATGATACCGGAGGTAGCATGGCAAAAGTCCTCATGAAAGGCAACGAGGCCATTGGTGAAGCGGCCATCCGCGCCGGCTGTCTGAACTATTTCGCCTATCCGATTACACCGCAGTCGGAAGTGGCCGAATACCTGGCCAAGCGCATGCCGGAAGTCGACGGCGTTTTTTTGCAGGGTGAAAGCGAAGTCGCCGTGGGGTATATGATTTTCGGTGCCGCCGCCTGCGGCGCGCGGGTCTTCACCACGAGTTCCAGCCCCGGCATCAGTCTGATGAGCGAGGCCTTGAGCTATATCACCTGTGCCCAGTGCCCGGCGGTGTTCGTCAACATCATGCGCGGCGGCCCCGGTCTGGGGGGGATTCTGCCCTCCCAGGGGGATTACTTCCAGGCCACCAAGGGCGGCGGGCACGGCGACTACCGCCTTTTCGTGATGGCGCCGGATAGTGTGCAGGAGGCCGTCGAGATGGTCATGGAGGCCTTCCCCCTGGCTGAAAAATACCGCAATCCGGTCATGATTCTGGGCGATGGGCTCACCGGACAGATGATGGAGCCCGTGGAATTCCCGGACAATCTGCAAAAGGCCCCCACCAACAAAGACGACTGGGCCACCAACGGGATGGATACGCGCGGCAGCGACAAACGCAATCTGGTCAAGTCGCTCTTTCTCGATCCCACGGCCCTCAATGCGCACAATCTGCTGCTCAAGGAAAAGTACGCCCGCATGCAGCGGGAAGATGTCCGCTACGAGGCTTACAACACCGATGGCGACTACCAGGCGCTGATCGTCAGCTACGGCACCATGAGTCGGGTCTGCCGCACGGCCATCGACAATTTGAAAGCCGACGGGGTCGAGGTGGCCATGATTCGGCCCCAGACCCTTTTTCCGTTTCCCATCGACGCCATCCGTCAAGCCGTCGGGCGGGAGCATTGCCGCCTGGCCATCAGCATCGAGATGAGCATGGGGCAGATGGTCGAGGATGTCGAACGCAGCGTCCAGGGCCGCTGCCCGGTGGAATGGTACGGCAAGTGCGGGGGCGAAGTGCCGACCCCCGAAGAAATCATGGACGTCGTCCGGGAGCGCCTGGCGGGCTGACGGGTCCGACGGGCCGCGTTGTCCATGGATTCAACCGATTGAGGAGTAGACATCATGGGAAAGACTTTTGCAAAGCCGGAAGCCCTCTCCGATCAGCATACGCACTACTGCCCGGGGTGCACACACGGCGTCATCCACAGGCTGATCGCCGAGGTGATCGACGAAATGGGCATCCGCGGCCGAACGGTGGGTATCGCACCGGTGGGCTGCTCGGTGCTGGCCTACAATTATTTCGATTGTGACTTTCAGGAGGCGGCCCACGGGCGGGCGCCGGCCATGGCCACCGGCATCAAGCGGGTGCGGCCGGACCTCATGGTGTTCACCTACCAGGGCGACGGCGACCTGGCCAGCATCGGCATGGGGGAGATCGTGCATGCCGCCAACCGCGGCGAAAAATTCACGGCCATCTTTGTCAACAATGCGATCTACGGCATGACCGGCGGGCAGATGGCGCCGACCACCATGCCCCAGCAGCGCACGACCACCTCGCCCGCCGGTCGCGACGTCGCGGATGTGGGCATGCCCATCAAGGTGGCCGAACTGCTGGCGGCCCTGCAGACACCGGCCTACATCACCCGGCAGACGGTGATCAAACCCAAGTATATCAAGCGGGCCAAGAAAGCGATCGCCCGGGCCTTTGCCTACCAGGCCGCACACCGCTGTTTCAGCCTGGTCGAGGTGGTCAGCAACTGCCCGACCAATTGGGGGATGACCCCGCTGGACTCCATCGGGTGGGTGGAGGATCAACTGCTGGCCTATTATCCCCTGGGCGACAAGAAGACCCCCGAATCGGACGAGGAGGTTTCCTAAATGCAAAGTGAGGTCATGTTTGCCGGATTCGGCGGTCAGGGCATTCTTTTGAGTGCCAAGATGCTGGCCCACGCGGCCATGGAAACGGGTCATGAAGTCGTGTGGATACCTTCCTACGGACCGGAGATGCGCGGCGGGACGGCTTACTGCATGGTGATCATGAGCGATCGCCCGATCGGCTCGCCGATCGTCAAGAATCCCCAGCATCTGGTGGCCATGAACCGCCCCTCGCTTGAAAAATTCGCGCCGGTGGTCAAGCCCGGCGGCGTGGTCCTGATCAACAGCACGCTCATTCCGGTGCGCGCCGGGCGCGACGACGTGGATGAACTGGCGATTCCGGTCAACGACCTGGCCCTGGCGGCCGGCAGCGTGCGTTCGGCCAACGTCGTGGCCCTGGCGGCCTTCGTGGCGCGCAGCGGTGTGGTGCCCATCGAGGCGCTGCGCGAGGCCGTGGAAATGGAATTTGCCCGCAAGGCCAATTTGATACCGCTCAATCTGGATGCCTTCAACCGCGGCGTTAAGGCCGCCGAAGCCGGTTAGATCAGCCGGCCGAATCACCCATGACCCGATCCATACAATTACCACCGCACATTCTGGCCATCGATCCCTACGTGCCCGGCAAGCCCATCGAGACGCTTGAAAGGGAACTGGGCATCCGTGATTCCATCAAACTGGCCTCCAACGAAAATCCGTTGGGCCCTTCGCCCCGGGCGGCGGCGGCGGTGCGCGCGGCCATCGACAACCTGCACCGCTATCCGGACGGGGCCGGGCATGAATTTATCGCCGCCCTATCCGCCCACCTGGGATGTCGGCCGGAAAACCTGATCATGGGCAACGGCTCCGACGACATCATCGCCCTTCTGACCCAGGTCCTGCTTCATCCGGGCGACCGGGCGGTCATGCCGCGTCCTTCCTTTCTTATGTATGAAATTGCCGTGCGCACGGTGGGCGCCGAGCCGATCTTCGTGCCGCTCGACAACCTGACCATCGATCTGGACGGCATTCTGCGGGCCGTCGACGCCAAGACGCGAATGGTTTTTCTGTGCAATCCCAACAACCCCACCGGTAAGATCATCCGGCAGGCGGATTTCGAGCGTTTTTTTGACGCCCTGCCGCCCGCGGTCGTGGTGGTGGTGGACGAGGCTTATATTGAGTTTGTCCGCGATCCGGACTGTCTGCAGACGATCGATTTTTCCAAGGCCGAGCGTCCGCTGGTGACCCTGCGCACCTTTTCCAAACTCTACGGCCTGGCCGGCCTGCGCGTGGGCTACGGGATCATGCCTGCGGCCCTGGCCGAGGGGCTCAACCGCATCCGCCAGCCGTTCAACGTGAATCTGCTGGCCCAGATCGGCGCCCGCGCGGGCCTTGAGGATCGGGAATTCGTCAACGCGACCCTCCATTGCGTGCATTCGGGTCTCGACTATCTATATGGGGAACTCGATCGTCTAGAGCTGACCTACCATCCCACCCAGGCCAATTTTTTCCTGATCGACATGCAGCGCGATGCCCAGGCAGTGTTCGAGGCCATGCTCAGGCAGGGGGTCATCGTGCGGTCCATGAAAAGCTACGGCTTTCCGCGCTGCATTCGCGTGAATGTGGGGACCGCCGACGAAAATCGTCGTTTCATCGCGGCCCTGGGCGCCGTTATCGACCAGATTGCCGCCGAACCGGCTGCAGACGTCTGAAACCCTTTGGGATCGACCTGTTCAACCCCATCATTTTCACGGAGGCCATTCACTCAATGACAAACCCGTTGGTGATCACCATCGATGGCCCGGCCGGGGCCGGCAAGACCACGGTCAGCCGCATGCTGGCCGACCGGCTCCACTATCGCTATATCGATACGGGGGCCCTTTACCGGGGCGTGGCCCTCGCCGTCCAACGGGCCCAGGTGGATCCGCAGGACGACGCGCGTCTGGAAGCCCTGTGCCGCGATCTGAACTTGCATTTCGTCCGCCGTCCGGCCGGTGGCAGCCGCTTGCATTGCCAGCACGAGGACATCGAGGCGCTGATTCGCACCCCTGAAATATCGATGCTGGCCTCGGCGGTATCGGCCCGGCCGGTGGTGCGCCGTTTTCTGTTAGACGTCCAGCGACGGCTGGGCCGCAGCGGCGGCGCCGTGTTCGAGGGGCGCGATACGGGGACGGTGGTGTTTCCCGAGGCGGATATTAAATTTTTCCTGGATGCCCCACTAACGGTGCGCGCCCGGCGGCGGCATGCCGAATTCGAGGCCAAGTCCGCGCAGTCTCTGGAACAGGTTGAAACGGACATGCGCCGGCGGGACCACAACGACCAGTCCCGGGCGATCGCCCCGCTGAAGGCGGCCGACGATGCCGTTCACATCAATTCCGAGGGCTTGGGCCCTGAGGCGGTCGTGGCGCGCATGCTGGCGGTCATCGAATCCCATGATTCCCCTGCGGGCCAAAAATAAATGTATTTTTTCATTGTGTTATAAAATCGATTCTGATAACGAATCATGCTTATGCCAACCTTGATGGGTTGATGCAAAAAATCGGCTAAGGGGGACAACTTTAGTAAATGGAAAATCTAGTGGAAAACAACGCAAACGAAAACATTGAACCCACCGCGACGACGGAGACCGTGAAGACCAAACCGCAGGACGCCGCGCAAAATCCGGAGGAATCCCCGGAAAGCGCCCATGATTCACCGGAAGGTGAATCCATGGAAGAACTCATGAGTATGTATGAGGAGAGTTTCAAGCGGTTTGCCGAAGGCGAAGTCGTAACGGGGCGCATCATTTCCGTGGACAAGGACCACGTCCTCGTGGACATCGGCTACAAGTCCGAGGGCCAGATCCGGATCCATGAATTCAGGGACGAGACCGGCAACATCAAAGCCGAAATCGGCGATGAAATCGAAGTGATGGTCGAATGGTGGGACGACGAGGAGGAGCGGGTTGTCCTCTCGAAGGAAAAGGCCGCCAACGTCAAAGTCTGGGAAGAAATCAAACGCGTCTATGACGCCGATGAAACCATGGAAGGGGTCATCCAGTCACGGGTCAAGGGCGGTTTTTCGGTGGATATCGGTGTGCAGGCCTTCCTGCCCGGCTCCCAGGCCGATCTGCGCCCGATTCGCAATCTGGACGACCTGGTGGGCAAGTCCTTTGATTTCAAGATTCTGAAGTACAACCGCAAGCGCAGCAATATCGTGCTTTCCCGGCGCGTCATTTTGGAAGCCGAGCGGGAAGCCAAGCGCGCCGCCACCCTGTCATCGATCCACGAGGGCAAAGTGGTGGACGGAACGGTCAAGAATATCACCGAATATGGCGTGTTTGTCGACCTGGGCGGGGTGGACGGTCTGCTGCACATTACCGACATCTCCTGGGGGCGGGTCAAGCATCCCTCGGAATTGTTTACCATCGGCGATGAGATTACCGTCAAGATTCTCAATCTCGACCTGGAGAAAGAGCGGGTTTCGCTGGGCATGAAGCAGCTTAGCGAGGATCCCTGGACCCACGCGGCCGAGAATTATCCCGTGGGCACCCACGTGGTCGGTCGCGTGGTCAGCCTCACCGACTACGGCGCTTTTGTCGAGTTGGAAGAGGGGATCGAGGGGCTGATTCACGTCTCGGAAATGTCCTGGACCCGCAAGGTTCGCCATCCGTCCAAAGTCGTTTCCATCGGTGAAGAAGTCCAGGCCGTGGTGCTGGACATCAAACCCGACAGCCGGCGCATCTCGCTGGGCATGAAACAGGTCAAGCCCAACCCCTGGGACGTGATCGCCGAGAAATACCCCGTGGGCACGACGATCGAGGGCCGGATCAAAAACATTACCGACTTCGGCCTGTTTATCGGTATCGACGAGGGCATCGACGGCCTGGTACACATCTCCGATATCTCCTGGACCAAGCGTATCAAGCATCCTTCCGAGGTCTACAAGAAGGGGGACGTGGTGCAGGCCATCGTTCTGGATATCGAAAAGGGCAACGAACGCTTCTCGCTGGGGATCAAGCAACTGGCCGACGATCCCTGGAAAACCGTGGCCGAGCGCTATGAGGTCGGCAAAGAAATTACCGGTACGATTACCAACCTGACGGATTTCGGTATTTTCGTCGAGTTGGAGGAGGGCATCGAAGGGCTGGTGCATGTCTCCGAGATCAGCAAGGAGAAAATCAAGACGCCGGTCGGGATGTATAACGTCGGTGACGTGATTACGGCCAAGGTAATGAACATCAACAGCGATGAGCGGCGCATCGGCCTGTCCATCAAGCGTCTGGAGATGGAGGACGAACAGTCGCTCTTGAGTGAATACGTCAGCAGCATGAAGCCGGCAACCTCCACCTTTGGTGAAATCCTGCGGGAGAACCTCCAGGAAAAGCTGAACGAAGTCGAACAGCAGGAGGATGAGCAGACACCCGAAAAGCGTGAAGATGCCTGAATAAACGGCTAGGGGGACTCGGGGTGGGTAATTCCGGGTCCCCGCATATTGAATCGGCAAGTTCACCCGCAACCGGCGGAGTCCGTTTCCAACCACCGCAGCGTCTGACCAAGCGGCGGGTCGGTGGATCGCCCGCCGGTTGGAATTCTTCGTTGGCGCCGTGCGTCAACGGCCACCCATTCATGAATCCCCAAACCCCATGTTTTCCCGTAGACATCCGCTGCTGTTCTCCTTTTTGATCTTCTCCGGTATCGCGGCGTTCACGCTGATCGTCCTGGGTTTGATCTTTGTCCTGGGCCCCGGTGTTTCGGAATATGAAACCCGGGGCGGACGGGCCGAAGGTGAGCAGGTCGGCGTCGTCGAAGTCAAGGGGTTGATTGCCGATTCCCGCGAAACCATTCGTCAACTCCGGCATTTTCGCGATGATGAAAATATCCGGGCGATCGTGCTAAGGGTCGACTCGCCCGGCGGGGTCGTGGGGCCCTCCCAGGAAATCTATCGGGAGGTCATCAAGACCAAGAAGATCAAGAAGGTCATCGCCTCCATGGGCGCGGTGGCCGCCTCGGGGGGCTATTACGTCCTGGCCTCGGCCGACGGGATTATCGCCAACCCGGGGACCATCACGGGCAGTATCGGCGTGATCATGGAGTACACCAATTTCCGGGAGCTCTTCCAAAAAATCGGGCTGTCGGCCGTGGTGATCAAAAGCGGCAAATTCAAGGACACCGGCTCACCGATCCGGGACATCACGCCGGAAGAAGAAGAATACCTCAAAGATTTTGTCAACCGCCTCCACCAGCAATTCGTGGCCGCCATTGCCGAAGGGCGCCAGATGGCTCCGGAGGCGGTCCAGAAACTGGCCGACGGGCGCATCTATACCGGCGAGGATGCCAAATCCCTGGGACTTGTGGACCGCATCGGCAATTTGGAAGATGCGATCGAATGGGCCGGCCAAATGGCGGGCATCGAAGGCGATGTCACGGCCGTCTACCTCCCCGAACGCAAGATGTCCCTCCTGCGCCTGCTCTCGGAATCCGCCCTGCAGAAGCTCCTCGGACCGGCGGTTTACCCCGAATGGACCGCCGGTTATATCTACACCCCAGCCCACAACTGAAGCCCAACCGGTCGTTGAAGCGGCGCCTCATGCCGCCATGCGGCGTTGGCCAACTCGCTCGGGTGCTCACAATCGGTCGATTGCTGCGCACCTCGCTTCTTTGGCCGCCTTGCCTGACAACATGATGCTTGCTTCATCGACCGGTTGACACGGCCGGCGCGTGCGGAGACTCTACCACCTTGCTCCGGAATGTCCATCGGTTAGCGCAGCGGTCCGCAAAACGTTCCGGTTGAAATACCATTCGGGGTCGCTATCGGGGTCGGTATCGGGATCGACTGTCAGCATGTGGTTACCTCCATGCGCAGGCGGGATTTCGATACCGATACCGATTGCGACGCCGATACCGATGTCTGCTAAGTAAACTGGCTGACATCCCCGGCACCCTCGCGAATAATTTCGGGAATGTCGTCCATTAGCGCGATGACACTGGAGGGCGTCCCGCCAGCCGGTCCGCTGTCGATGACGGCCTCCAGGCGCGGGCCGAAATAGTCGTGGATCAGGGAGGCGTCGCTGAAGACGCTGCCGTCCGGCCGGGTGGCGCTGGTGGTCAGGATGGGATTGCCCAGTTCGCGCACCAGGGCGATGCACAGCACGTGGTCCGGCACCCGGATGCCGGCGGTCTTGCGCCGTGTGAGCATCATCTTGGGAACCTCCCGCGAGCCTTCGAGTACGAAGGTATAGGGGCCCGGCAGAAGGCGTTTCATGGTTTTATAGGCATAATTGGATACCTTGGCATAGCGGCTGATGTTTTTCAAATCGGAGCACATGAAGCTGAAAGGTTTCTTCTTGTCCCGTTGTTTGAGCTGATAGATTTTTTCGATGGCCTTCTTGTTGGTGATGTCGCAACCGATACCGTAGACCGTGTCGGTGGCATAGGCCACCACGCCCCCCTGTTTGAGGATCTGGGCCACGCGCGTCACCAGGCGCATCTGTGGATTGGTAGGATTGATTCTTAGGAGCATAATCGCTTCGACCAGGGAGGCGCTTGTTCGTTACGGCACGCTTTCGATCACCGGGGGACGAAATTTTCCGTTTCCGGCTGCAAGCGCCCCGGCGGCGGGGGAAGCACGAAAGCATAATGATTCGGACCGGTTTGCGAAGAGCCATGATTATATCGGTCGCCGGGGCTTGTCAAGCCGCCAAAAAAGGGTTTGCGAATCAGCGGGTCATTTGTTAATGAGCCGGTTTAAATTTCGCGCCCCTTGCCGACACCGACGCGGACCAGCGTGCCATGCGACAAGGCCCAACAGCTCACTTGCCGGAGGAACCATGATCAAAATCGCCCCAGAGGAAGCCTATTCCTTTGATGACGTTCTTCTGATGCCCAATTACTCGGATGTCGTGCCCAAGGATGTGATGGTTGCCACACGGCTGACCCGCAACCTGGATTTGAACATTCCCCTGGTGAGCGCGGCGATGGACACGGTCACCGAAGCGGATACGGCCATCTGCATGGCGCGCGAAGGCGGTATCGGTTTCATCCACCGCAATATGAGCGTCAACAGCCAGGCCAAGGAGGTCGACAAGGTCAAGAAATCGGAGAGTGGCATGATTGTCGACCCGGTGACGATCGCCCCGGAGCGCCCGGTGCATGAGGTTTTGGAGGTCATGTCCAGCTATCGCATTTCCGGTGTGCCGGTGACGTCGGGCGACAAGCTGGTGGGCATCGTCACCAACCGTGATCTGCGCTTCGAAACCGATCTCGACCGACCGGTTTCCGAGGTGATGACCAAAGAAAACCTGGTCACGGTCTCCGAAGGCATCACCCTGGAAGAATCCAAGAAACTGCTGCACGCGCATCGGATCGAAAAGCTGCTGGTGGTGGACCCAAACGGCCGGCTGGCCGGCATGATCACCATCAAGGATCTCGAAAAGATCAAGAAGTATCCCAACGCCTGCAAGGACGGCCTGGGTCGCCTCAGGGTCGGTGCGGCGGTCGGGGTGGGCCCCGACATGCTGGAACGGACCCAGGCGCTGGTCGATGCCGGGGCGGATGTCGTGGTGATCGATACCTCGCACGGCCACTCCCAAAACGTTATCGAAGCCGTCAAGACGCTCAAGACGACCTTCAGCGACCTGGAACTGATTGCCGGCAACGTGGGAACGGCCAAAGGCGCCGAGGATCTGATCGCGGCCGGCGTGGACGGCGTCAAAATCGGCATTGGACCCGGTTCCATCTGTACGACGCGGATCGTGGCCGGTATCGGGGTACCGCAGCTCACCGCAATTTTAAACTGCCGCGCGGTGGCTGCCAAAACCGGTGTGCCGCTGGTCGCCGACGGCGGCGTGAAGTACTCCGGGGATATCACCAAGGCCCTGGGGGCCGGGGCGCACGTCGTGATGATCGGGGGACTGTTTGCGGGCACCGAAGAGAGTCCGGGCGAGACCATTCTGTTCCAGGGGCGCAGCTATAAGCTCTACCGCGGCATGGGATCGCTGGAGGCCATGAAAAAAGGCAGCAAGGATCGCTATTACCAGTCCGACGACGAGGCCGCGGACAAACTCGTCCCGGAGGGCATCGTGGGCCGGGTTCCCCATCGGGGGTCCCTCTCGGCCAACCTCCACCAGTTGATCGGCGGCCTCAAGGCCGGTATGGGCTATGTCGGCTGCCGCACCCTGGAAGAGCTCCGCGAAAAAGCCCGTTTCGTGAAAATTTCCGCTGCCGGTCTGCGCGAAAGTCATGTTCACGATGTGATTATCACCAAAGAGGCCCCCAACTACCGGGTCGAATAACCCCGCACTGATGTCGCGGTCCACCGACAGGGGCGCCGATGTTTATGGCAGGCGCCGATCACGGTTGCTGCTGACCGGCGCATGGTCTGCCGCCCCTTCACGGTCAGGAACCGCTTTGCCTCCCGGCCCGACGGAATCTCCGCCGCACGGGAGAGGATTTAAACCCGATCGCGCCCGCGGCGTTAAACACGCAGCCGCTTAGGCGGGCGACACCCGTTAGGAGTCTCAGGCCCATGTCTGCCCCAGCCGCCGATTTCGTTCACCTGCACGTACACACCCAATACAGTCTGCTGGATGGTGCCATCCGGATCGATCCCCTCCTGGCCCAGGCGAAGGCCTACGGGATGGAAGCCGTGGCGATCACCGATCACGGCACCATGTTCGGGGTCCTGGAGTTTCACGAGAAAGCCAAGAAGGCCGGTCTGCGGCCTGTCCTGGGCTGTGAGATCTACGTCGCCCCGCGGACGATCAAGGACAAGACCCCTGAGGATGCCAAGGGCCTGAGGCACCTGGTGCTGATTGCCGAAAACCAGGAAGGCTACCGCAATCTGTGCAAGCTGGCCTCGATGGCCCAACTCGAGGGTTTTTACTATCGGCCGCGGATCGACAAGCAGCTTTTGGCCGAACACAGCCGGGGCCTGATCGGCCTGACGGCCTGTCTGCACGGCGAGATCCCCATGCATATCAAGGCCGGGCGGATCGAAGCCGCCGAAGAGGCCGCCCGGTGGTATCAGCAGGTCCTGGGGGAAGATAACTTCTTCCTCGAGGTGCAGCACAACGGTATTCCGATTCAGGAAACCGTCAATGCGGCCCTGCGCGAGATGAGTACCAAATTGTCGATTCCGCTGGTGGCCAGCAACGACTGCCATTACCTGCAAAAAGAAGACGTGCGCGCCCACGATGTCCTGCTCTGCATCCAGACTGGTAAGACCGTGCACGAATCCAACCGCTTCAAATTCTCCACCGATCAATTGTATTTCAAAGCTCCCGCAGAGATGACGGACTACTTCCGCGACTACCCCGGGGCCGTTGACAACACGGTGGCGATTGCCCAGCGTTGTGCCTACGAATTCGACTTCTCCTATCACTTTCCGCAGTTTTCCACCGCCGCCGATCTGACCACCGAGGAAATTTTCGGGCAGACGGTGCGCGCCGGCTTTGAGGCCCGGTTGGCCAAGATCCGCGAGAAGCATCCGCAGCGCGATCTCGCGACCTATGCCGAGCGCCTGGACTACGAAATTTCCGTGATCGAGGAGATGGGCTTTACGGGCTATTTTCTGATTGTGGCGGACTTCATCCGCTTCGCCAAGGAGAACGGCGTGCCGGTGGGCCCTGGGCGCGGATCGGCGGCGGGCAGCATGGTGGCCTACGCTATGGGGATCACCGATCTGGATCCCATTGAACATGGCCTGATTTTCGAGCGGTTTCTCAACCCGGCGCGCATCAGCATGCCAGACATCGATGTGGATTTCTGCATCAACGGCCGTGAAAAAGTCCTCGACTATGTAAGCGCGAAATACGGCGGCGGCGACTATGTGGCCCAGATCATCACCTATGGAAAGCTCAAGACCCGGGCGGTCATCCGTGATGTCGGCCGCGCCCTGGACATTCCGCTGAAAGAGGTCGACACCATCGCCAAAATGGTTCCCGACGTCCTGAATATCAAACTGGACGAAGCCATCGCCCGCGAACCGAAGTTCAACGAACTGGCGGCCGCCCGGCCGGAAATCGACGAACTGCTCAACATCTGCCGGGTTCTCGAGGGCCTGCCGCGGCATGCCTCGACTCATGCCGCCGGCGTGGTGATTGGTGACAAACCGCTGGTGGAGTATCTGCCCCTCTATCGGGGTAAGAAGGGGGAGGTGGTCACCCAATTCGACATGAAGCACGTCGAACTGGCCGGGCTCGTCAAGTTCGATTTTCTCGGTCTGCGCAATCTGACGGTGATCGAGAACACCCTCCAGCTGATCGCCGCGCAGAAGCAGCCCGTGCCCGACATGGTCAATATCGCCTTGGACGATCAGGCCACCTTCCGCCTGCTGTCCCGCGGCGATACCACCGGTGTCTTTCAACTGGAAAGCGCCGGCATGAAAGACTTGTTGGTGCGTCTCAAACCCGCCAGTTTCGCCGACATCACCGCCTTGGTGGCGCTCTATCGGCCCGGGCCCCTGGACAGCGGTATGGTGGACGACTTCGTCGAGCGCAAGCACGGCCGTAAAGCGGTCGAATACCTGCTCCCGGAACTGGCACCGATTCTGGAAGAGACCTACGGGGTGATTCTCTATCAGGAGCAGGTCATGAAGATTGCGGCGGTTCTGGCCAATTACACCATGGCCAAGGCCGACGACCTGCGCAAGGCCATGGGGAAGAAGATTGCGGCGAAGATGGCCGAGCACCGCCAGTTCTTCATGGACGGGGCTAAAGAAAACCAGATCCCGGGAGACAAGGCCGGGACCCTCTTCGATTTGATGGAGAAATTCGGCGGCTACGGCTTCAACAAGTCCCACAGCGCGGCTTATGCGCTGATTGCTTACCAGACGGCCTATCTCAAAGTCCACTACCCGGTGGAATTCCTGGCGGCGCTGCTGACCAGCGAGATGCAGTCCACCGATGGGGTCGTCAAGTTCATTGCCGAATGCCGCAGCCATGGGATCGATGTGCTGCCGCCGGATATCAATCAGAGCGGGACCACCTTTGCCGTCGACCACGGCAGGATCCGCTACGGATTGGTGGCCGTCAAGAACGTGGGCGAAGCCGCGATCGAAGCCATCGTGGCCGAGCGCGAGGCCAACGGGATCTATGTCTCGCTGTTCGATTTCTGCTCCCGGATCGATCTGCGGCGGGTCAACAAGCGCGTGATCGAAAGTCTGATCAATTGCGGGGCCTTCGACCACACGGGCGCCAAACGCTCCCAGATGATGGCCGCGCTGGAAGATGCCCTGGAATACGGCCAGCGGGTTCAGAAGGAAAAGGCCGACCCTCAGATGGGGCTCTTCGGCACCGTGGAATCGGCACCGACTCTCAATGCTCCGGAGCTGCCGCCGATCGAGGAGTGGGAGGCGCGTCACGCCTTGGCATTGGAAAAAGAAGCCCTGGGATTTTATCTCAGCGGACACCCCCTGGACCGCAATCTCGAGACCCTCGAAAAATTTACCAATGCGAATGCGATTTCGATCAAGGAACTGCCGGACGAGGCGCCCGTGCGCATCGGCGGCCTGATCAGCGGCATCCGCCGGCTGCGCACCAAGCGCGGCGACCAGATGGCCTTCGTCCAGATCGAAGACCTGCAGGGTCCGACCGAATTGATCGTTTTCCCCGAGGCCTACCGCGAGAGCGAGGCCCTGCTCGTGGAGGACCAGCCGGTGCTGGTGCAGGGACAGGCGCAGAAGGAGGAAAATGCGGTTCGGGTGGTGGCCGAAAAGATCGTCGCCATGGACCAGGCCGAGGAAACCTGGGCGGCCAGCGTCCACATCACCCTCGACAGCGCCCTGGTCGCCGTGGACACGCTCGAGCGCCTGCATCAACTGCTGCGGCGGCACCGCGGCAGCTGCCGGACGTTTCTGCACCTGATCAACGGCCGGCAGTCGGAAACCGTCATCGCCGCCGAGGACATGGCGTTGAAGGCCGGAGCCGCTCTCGACCGCGAAGTCCATGCCCTGCTGGGCTATGCCGCCGTCAAGACCGTCTGCTCACCGGTGGCCGCCGCCAACGGCGAGGACCGCGGTCGCCGCCGCAAATCTTTCCGCAGCTAACAAGGATCCGGCCGCCCGGACGGGCGCCCGCCGTGAACTGCAAGGCCCCCGTATCATCCAACATCGTGTCCCTACCGATCGGTGTCGGTATCGCTATCGGAATCGGTATTCGAAAGGGCGCCCCTCGGATTGACTTGAAGAAGATGGGGCGCCTCGATCTCGATACCGACCCCGATTGCGATCCCGAATGTGCAATGCAGGCGACGGATGCGCGGGTCGAGTGGCACCCTGCGGCAGGCCGTGAGCCTGAACCAAGGTCTTCTCTTGATGGATGAATACGTCCTCGCGGATGACCACGACGCCTTGGGGGCGGTCTAATCAATACCCTGTTGCGATGGATTGGCGTCGTCCGTCAGCTCCCGGGTTTGCGCAAAGGCCCGCTGGGCCTGGTCCTGGAAACGATGGTGTCCATCGGTATAGCGGGGCGAATAATGAAAGACGCTAAAGCGCTTGACACCGGCCAGGGCCGCGATCTCACCGGCCTGGCCGGCGGTGAGATGTTTTTTCTCCCGTGCGCGGGCGTGATCTTCGTCTAGAAAGGCACTTTCAATATAGAGGTGGTCGGCCCCCCTGGCCAGGGCCGCGATTCGACGCCGGTTGTCTTCGTGGTCGGCCACATCGGTGATGTAGGCAATCTTCTGTCCGGGGGCGATGCGGGCAATCCGTTCGGCCAACTCACCCAGACGGAAGGTGGCCCTTGCGCCGGGAAGATCGCGGCGGGGGGCCTGGATGATGCATTGCGGGTCGGACCGGTCGTAGAGGGCCCGCTTGAAGTCCTGCAGCCAGGGGCCGGTATCCAGCCCCAGGGCCTGGAGCGCTTCGGGGACGATATTGATGTGAAACGCCTCTTCCAGGTTAAACCCCAGGCAGGGAATCCCGTGATCCAGGATGGCGGTCTTTACTTGCAGTGATGTCTCGTTGAGCAGATAAGGATCGAAAGGCAATTGGCGCGCCGGCTGCTGCGGACGGAAGCCGTTGCAGCAATCATAGGTCTGTTGAAGCAGGCCGCCGGCGGTGACTTCGGTGGCGACCAGCCTGAGCGCTTCGCGGTAACCGGTGACCAGGTTCCAGGTATAGGCGGATAGCTTGCCCTCGATATTGGCCAGAAAGCCTTCCGGGCCGAAACAGAAGAGGGTCTTGGCCCTTCCCAAGCAGAGACGCAGCAGATGATCCAGGCCGCAGAAATGATCCATATGGGTGTGGCTTACGAAGATATGGCTGATGCGCAGGATATCGCGGGAGGACAAGCTGTCGATGCGGCCGATATCGAAGAGCAGGGCGCGCTTTTCGAAAGCCAGCGGAACGAACAATCCGGGATCTTCAAGGGGGCTGTTGACCAGGCGGGGATGAAAGCGCGGCCGCATACCTCAGGGAAGATGTTTTTTTACCTGCGTATTGATGCAGGTGTAGATTTCTTCGTCGGAACCGTAGATGTCGACCGTGTCTTTGTGATCGATGACTTTTTCGAGAACGAAGGCGGTCACGTAAATACTCACGACATGCGGGTGGGGGATTAGATTCCGATAGGGGGCGATGAGGTAGTCGATATCGAAGTCGTCCGCGCGGGTGAGCTTGTCGAGGCAGCCCTGGACCTGTTCCTCCAGCCCGTTCTTGTTGGTGGTTTCCACCAGGCGCTCTTCCACCAGCTTCATCGCGATGGCATTGGACAGGGCCTCGATGCAATCCGGTATGGCGTTCAAAGATCGTCGGCGGGCATATTCCTTGGAAGATTCGATTTTGGATAAGATGCTGGATTCGCGTGTGCTGGGTCTGAATACTTTGGCCATCGTTGTCTCCCGCTTGACCTCGCCACCGGGTGGCCGGCGAAATTGAGGACCCGTCCTCGAAAGGCATATCGGTATCCCGGTCGGCGTGCGCGCATTTTAGATTCCCGCCGCAGGGCGGGACTTGACCGGAAGCGACCATTTCTGGAGGGGCACTATCCAACGCCTGATAATAAAGACACCATTAGAATTTTGCAATCAAAAAGTGCAGGCCGTCTGCGTCGCCTCAATTCGCCGTCCTCAGGTTTCGGTGGCGACGATGTGGAGTTGATGACCTTGGGATCCGTTCCAGTTGTGGCGACGAACATGAAAGGCCACTTTGCGCAGCCGGTTGGGCAGTCGCCCCTCGTCGGCGACATTGAACTCGATGGCGGGGAAAATCCGGCGGCGGATACCGTCGGGGCTGCGCAGCTGCAAGCGCCGGTGTTTGCCGCCGACGGTCTGCTGACGGACGACTTCGACGTCCCGGGCCATGAAGACGGGTTCCGGAACCCCCTGACCAAAGGGCCGGAGCAACGCCAGGGTGTCAAACAGGCGCTGGTCGATGGCATCCAGGGCAATCTCCATGTCGATGGCCAGATGCGGAATGAAATCAGCGGGGGCGGTTTGGGCTTCGAGGTACGCCTCGAACCGCCGGCGAAAAGCGTCCCATTGGTCGATGGCAATCGTCAGGCCGGCGGCCATGGCGTGGCCCCCGAAGGCGTGGAGCAGATCGGCGCAGGCCTGCAGAAGGGCGAATATATCGATGCCCGGCAGACTGCGGGCCGAACCGCGGGCCAGGGTCTCACGGCCTGTTACGAGAATTACGGGTTTGGCGTAACGCCTTACCAGACGCGCAGCGGCAATCCCCAGAACGCCTTCATGCCAGTGCGTGTCGCGGATCAGAATCGCCGGGCGGGATTGGGCCTGCGGGTCGCGCTCCAGCCGGTCGATGATCTGGGCCACGATGTCACGCTCGGTTTCCTGGCGCGTGCGGTTGAGCGCATCGAGCTTGCGGGCGAGTCGCTGAGCGGTCGGCGCATCGGTCGCGGTGAGCAAATCCACCGCCAGATCGGCGTGCGCCATGCGGCCGGCAGCGTTGAGGCGCGGCGCCAAACGAAAAGATATATCGTCGGCCTCGATGTGACAGGCATCGACGCGGCTGGCATCCATGAGGGCGAGCAGCCCCGGCCGCGGGTTTTGGGCCATCAGCCGCAGTCCGGTTTGCGCAAATGTTCGATTCTCCTTAACCAGGGGCACCATGTCGGCTACGGTGCCCAGGGCCACGAGATCGCATAGATGCTTCAGGTTCGGTTCGCGACGCCCTTGCCAGAATCCGGTCTGGCGCAGATGGGTGCGCAGTTGGATCAAAAAATAAAACGCCATGCCGACCCCGGCCAGATGCTCCAGACAGGCCGGGCAGTCTTCGCGTTGGGGATTAACGACCGCCAGGGCCGGGGGCAGGGGGCCGTCGGGCATGTGGTGGTCGGTGATGATCACGTCGATGCCGCGGCGGTTGGCCGCTTCCACGGCTTCATGGCTGGAGATGCCGCAATCGACCGTGATGATCAGGGCGAACTTTCCGGGTACGGCTACCGCGTCGATATGACCTGCCTTTAATCCGTAGCCCTCTCGACGTCGGTGCGGGATGTAATGCGCGACCCGGCCGCCGGCCTGGCCGATGAAATCCAGTAAGACGGCGGTTCCCGTAACGCCGTCCACGTCGTAATCGCCGAATATCAGTATCTTTTCGGTATTTATCAGGGCACGGGCCGTGCGCGCGGCGGCGGTCTCGATATCCGTGATGCTGGGCGGCGCCTTGATGGCCGACAGGGCGGGATCCAGAAACCGGCGCGCGGCATCGACTGTCGCAATCCCACGATTGACCAGCAGGTGGGCCGCCAGCGGATCGAGGTCCAATTGCTGACAGAGCTGCTGAACCCGGTCGGGATCGGGTTGCTGAATGTCCCAGATGGTGTCCATAGGGGCCGCATATACCCTATCCGCAGACGGTGAGGCAAGCGGTAATCCCAGCGGGGCCGCCCGCCGGCCGACCCCCTCCACGTTCGGCGGCCCGCTTTGCAGCGGTAGCGATCCACTGCCTCTGGAACCGTCCCGATTGGGGGTTGCAATGGAGGGGCATATGGTTATACTCTGCACGTCCAACTGCTTGACCGGCAAGGGTTTTTGGTGAACCGTATGGATCAGCGCAATTCAGGCGGTGCAGCGGATCGGCGACGAAGCGCATGGCCGCTGCAGACCACCCGGCGCTTCTACCGGATCGACCGACGTGACATCAGCTATCTGCGGTTCATTCTCGAGGCCTATGACGGGATGGCCGTGCTGACCACCCGGGATGCCGCCAAGGGAATTGTCAGGATCACCATCGCCCCCGGCTGTGAAATGCTGGTCGATGACGTTATTAGCGCCCTTGCGCGGGCTGAGGAAATCTTCATCGAACCCCTGCCGGGGGAAGATGCCAACGCTTTCTCCACAGGACGGGCATGCGCCGACTCTATATAAATACCATCGGCTGCCAGATGAATGTGTATGACTCGGATCAGATCGAACGGGTTCTGGCGCCGGGCGGCTACACCCGGACCGCGCAACTCGACGAAGCGGACCTGGTCGTCGTCAACACCTGTGCCATTCGCGCCAAGGCCGAGCAGAAGGCGTTCAGCTTCGTTGGGCGGCTGGCCAAGCTGAAAAAGCGCCGGCCGGGTTTGATCGTTGCCGTGGGCGGTTGTGTGGCCCAGCAGGAAGGGGAAAAAATTCTGTCCCGGGCGCCGCAGGTCGATCTGGTGTTCGGCCCCAAAGCCATCCCCCGTCTGGGGCGCTTGGTCGAGCGGGTCCGCCTGCAGGGCATGCGCCTGGTGGACATCGAAGCGTCGGACGCGGTCGCGGAACTCGATTTGACCAGCGGGTTCCGCGATGACGGCCAGGTGTCCCGCTTCGTGACCATAATGCAGGGCTGCGACAATTTCTGCACCTATTGCGTGGTGCCCTATGTGCGCGGCCGGGAAGCCAGTCGCCATCCCGACCGCATCCTGGAGGAAATTCGTCTGCTGGTGGCCGGTGGCGTGCGCGAAGTGACCTTGCTGGGTCAGAACGTCAACAGCTACGGCCTCAAAGAACAGTGGGGCTCCTTTGTTGCATTATTGGCACAGGTCGACCGGATCGACGGTCTGGACCGCATTCGTTTCACGACGTCGCACCCCAAAGACCTATCCGACCACCTAATCGACGCCTTCGGCCGTCTCGACAAACTCTGTGCGCACATCCACTTGCCGGTCCAGTCCGGATCCGACCGGGTGCTTAAGCGGATGAACCGCCGCTACACCCGGGAGGTCTATCTCGAGCGCATCGCGCGACTGCGTCAGGTGCGCCCGGACATGGCCATCACCTCGGATTTCATCGTCGGTTTTCCGGGTGAGTCGGACACCGATTTCGAACAAACCCTGAGTCTTTTAGACGAGGTGGCCTTCGACGGCATTTTCGCCTTCATGTATTCGGATCGATCCGTGGCGCCGGCCGCGGGTTTCGATGCCAAGA
This sequence comes from Desulfobacterales bacterium, assembly GCA_030065585.1. Lineage (GTDB taxonomy): Bacteria > Desulfobacterota > Desulfobacteria > Desulfobacterales > UBA5852 > JABZFP01. The sequence continues at coordinate 24,267 of JASJED010000002.1, forward strand.
TCGATGATGCCCAAAAAAAGGCGCGCCTGCAGGCCTTGCTCCAGCATCAGGAGGCGTTTACGTTGGCCGCCAACCAGGCGCTGGTGGGGCGTATGCAGGAGATTCTCGTCGAAGGTTTCAGCACCCGACCCGGCCTGGCCGAGGAACCGTCGGCGCGCCGGCAGTGGTCGGGGCGTACACCGGGCAATAAAATCGTCAATTTCGACCAGGAACTGGATTGCACCGGCGGCGAAACCGTCCGCCCCGGTCTGATGGTCGGCGTTCGCATTGAAAAAGCCTTTTCCCATTCGCTGTGGGGGCGGCCGGTCTGGGTGGAAGAAAAACCCGGCGGAATCAAAGGAGAAACATGCCATGCTGCATAAAGCCACGATCGCCGGGATTACCATGGATCCGGCCACCAATACGCCGATTATCATTCTCAAGACCGAGGAGGGGGGACAGGCCGTGCCCATCTGGATCGGCCTGCTGGAAGCCACATCGATTGCATCGGCCCTTCAGAACGTTAAATTCGACCGTCCCATGACCCACGATCTATTTAAGAACTTCGCCACGCTGATGGAGGTGTCGGTCAGCAGCATCGAAGTCTGCGACCTCAAGGAAAACACCTTTTTTGCACGGGTTAATTTGATGGCCAAGGACAGCAATTTCAGCATGGACGCCCGTCCCAGCGATGCCATCGCCATCGCCTTGCGTTTCGAGGCGCCGATCTTCATCGACGAGACCGTGATTGCCAAATCACGTCCGTTCGAGGCGCAGGCCGAGGTTCTGGACGAGAGCGAAGAAGGGCGCAAATGGAAAGAGTATCTCGAGAATCTAAACCCCGACGACTTCGGCAAATACAAGGTCTGAACCACGGCGCTAAAACCGGCCGATTGGCGATCGCCACCGCCACCACCTGCGGTCCGATCGGCGCTTGGTGAGCAGACCATCCCCTCTGTTTGGCCCCTCCAGCGGCCCCTAAAAAAGATTTCAAGAAAATCCGATATTTAGTGGCTATCGCTCTGTGAAACTACAATATGTTGTTGACAATCCTATCCGATTTCGTTATTGAGCCTGAAAAATTTTCGGGGTACACAGCGATTCTAAGGATGACGGGGGCTTATGGAATCTGTTCTGGTGGTGGATGATGAGAGGTCGATTCTGGAACTTTTTGACTACGCACTTCGCATCAACGGTTTTCGGGTTGAAACGGCTTCGGATGGCAACGAAGGCCTGCGCAAATTCAGCGAGGGGCGTTTCGATCTGGTCATCACCGATATTCTGCTCAACGGTACCGACGGCCGTGAATTGCTGCAGCGCATCCGATCGTCCGACAAGCCCCGAACCCCCGTTATCGGCGTTTCCGGAACCCCTTGGCTTCTGGAAAATAACGATTTCGACAAAGTCCTTGAAAAACCCTTCTCCATCCAGCGTTTGATCGAATCCGTCCAGGGGTTGATCGAGCGTGGCCTTCCCGCCGCTTAGCGGACGGTCTCGTAAAAAGCCCGATATCGGCGTTACGCTTCAGCCCTCGTCATTGCGGCGTACCGTGAGTACGCCTCACTCCTCTGGCTTCGCAAGCCTTGATCTCGGACTTTTTTCGAGACCGTCCGAAAGATGCCTTTTACGACTTCATCTTAAAACCTTTCTAAAAAATCTAAGTGCCCCTGGATGCGTACTCCGCGGGTTTCCGGCTGCGGCGTACAAGTATACGCCTCACCGCAAACCCTTGTGCGGCCTTGGCCTGAACCAAAATCTACCCTTTCGGGATGGACGCTAATCCGTCCAGCAAAATGAAGGTTTCCTGCAGATGATGCCCGCGAAGCCTTTTGGGGCCGCAAAATTCGGAGAATTTAAAAAAAAGTAGCGGAGATAAGACGGTTTCGTAAAACGTTCGAGATGCGGCATCAATTAGCCTGAAGAGTGAGGCGTACTTGGGTACGCCGCAGCGACGAAGGCCGCAGCGTAACGCCGCTAGCGGACGTATTACGAAACCGTCAGATTTGAAAGCGGCCTTTTTCGTAGAGCGTCAACACCCCCCCGTTTTTCAGCCGGGCGGTCACACGTTTGGGCTCGGTATTGACCAGATCCCAGTGCAGGGCAGAGTCATTGAACCCCAGACGCGATTTCAGCGCCGGGGTCAAGCTGGCCATACGGCCGCTGTAGGTATCCGCATAGGACGAGCCCAGGGCCACATGGCAGTTGCCGTGTTTGCCGCCGAAATTCTCGTCATACAGGGTGTTGGCCATGAAGGCGTTGATCTTGGAGAAGCGTTTGTCGGTCAACGAGAATTCTCCCAGGCGGGAGGCTCCGGGATCCATTTTCAACTGCTGACGCACAAAGTCCTCGCCCTGATCGGCCCGGACGGAAACCACCCGGCCGTCTTTGAATTCCAAACGGACACCCGCCACACGGTTGCCGCTGCGAAACGAGGGCTGGTCGGCATAATAGATCCCTCGGGTGCCGCGCCAGTCCGGTGAGGTGAACAGTTCGAAACTGGGGATGTTATGGCCGGAAAG
>JASJED010000358.1 GCA_030065585.1 Desulfobacterales bacterium
TAAAAGAAGATCCCGCCGCCCCAGTGGGCCAGGATGATACGATTTTCCGGAAAGCGTCGCACCAATTCGTAGATTTGTCGCAGGGTGTTGGGCGCCTTGCCCGGGTAATTGTGGCCCACCGGTTCGTTGGTGTGGAGCATCACCGGCACTCCGTGCGCCCGGCAGATGTCCATGGTCGGGGCCAGCTTTTCCAGGCTGGCGGCAGTAATGCCGTTCTCGTAGAAGGCCAGTTCCCCCACGCCTTTTAAACCACCGTCCAGGCAGCGGCGAGTCTCATCTGCCGCATCCGGGTGGACCGCCTCGAAGCAGGCCAGGCCGATGAGGCGGTCCGGGTGGGCCGCCACTGCTTCCATGATATAGTCGTTGTGGCGCCTGAAGATTTCGGCCTGGCGCCAGGGAAACCCGAACACCACCGTGCGGTCGATCCTGTTGGCATCCATGGCGGTAATCAGGTCACGCACACCGACCATGCGGGAGCGCGGATCGCCGTAGAGCAGTTCAAAGGCCGTCTCGTTGGGAAAGAAGCGCTCACGCGCCTTGCGAATTTCAGGTGGAAACAGATGGGTGTGGCAGTCGATCAGCATGATTCCTTTTCCGTTCTCACTTTCGGCGGTGTCGGCCCTTTGAAATTGACAAGGGCGCCGGGCAGTGTTTAAGGATACATTTCCAGATGTTAAGAAGCCAGCCGGCCCCTTGTCAGAAGCCATCTTAAAATCAGGATTTTGGCTCCAGATACGGCTGGCCGCGAGTTGCAAGCCGGAGGAATACATCGGTATTTTGAGGACTTGAAACAAGCGCCCAACGCCGATATGGGGCCAAAAGACGATTTTAAGATAGCTTCTTGTATCGCAGGCCGGACGGTCTGCCAAGAGGAGGGTTGCGATGTATTTCGAAAAACCCGGGAAAGACAATACCGTCCCGACCTTGAAAGCGGCAGCTGAAAGGGGACAGGCGCTGGGACTGGATGAAATCGTCCTGGCCAGCACCACGGGGGCTACGGCCTATCAGGCGCTTGACCTTTGCCCTGACTTCAAGATTACGGCCGTGACCTACCACTGCGGTTTCAGGGAGCCTTTTCAATCCGTCCTGCCGGATGATGTGCGCCGGGACTTGACCGCCAAGGGTGTTCAGGTGGTCGCCGCCACCCATGCGCTCTCCGGGGTCGAGCGCGGTCTGTCCAAGAAGCATCCCGGGCTCTATCCGGTTGTGCTGATGGCGGACACCCTCAAGCTCTTCGGGCAGGGCACCAAGGTAGCCGTGGAGGTGGCCGTCATGGCGGCCGACGCCGGCACCCTGAGCGGAAAGGACATCATCGCCGTGGGTGGATCGTCTCACGGTGCGGACGCGGCCCTGGTGGTAAAGCCGGCCCATGCCGCCCGGATCTTCGAACTCAAAATCCGCGAACTCATTTGCAAACCACGTCATTTCTGAACAAAACGATCTGAATCATTGTATTCTCGAGGGCTGCGCTGAAACTTGGACACGCTGGGCAATCGCTTGATATCAAACTCGCCGTTCTTGAATCCTTGACCCCTTGAATCCTCGAACCCTGTTTCCCAGTTGGAACCATGTCAGCCGAAATAACCCCATCCAACATAACACCCGATCCTGACAACCGGGACGTTGAACGCCACGTGGTCCTGGTGACCCCCGAGGTCCACTGGAACACGGGCAACATCGGCCGCACCTGTTTAGGGGCCGGGGCCTGCCTGCACCTAATCCGTCCGTTGGGTTTCTCGCTCGACGACCGACACCTCAAACGGGCCGGCCTGGACTACTGGCCTCGGGTCCGGTTGGCAGTCTGGGACCATGTCGATGGATTTCTGGAAAAAATGAATCCAGGACCGGAGGAGATCTGCCTGTTTTCCAAGCGCGGGGCCCGTTCCTTCTGGACCATGCCGGCGTTGGCGCGCCTTTTTCTAGTGTTCGGATCGGAAACCCGCGGCCTTCCCGCTGATTTGCAGGCGCGCTTTCCGAGGTCGATTTACCATGTTCCGATCGGCGGCGACATCCGCAGCCTCAATCTGTCGACGTCCGTGGGAATCGCGCTTTACGAGAGCCTGCGCCAAATGCCACCCCACCACGATTGGCTGCCCGATCATTAACCAATGATAAAAATTACTTTTAGTAATGAAATTGACATTTCATAGATGGTGTCTAAAATTTAACTTGTTCAAACGTTAAATGATGGCGTCCATCAGGAGGTAGGCATGCGGTTCGACAAGCTGACCATCAAATCCCAGGAACTCGTGCAGAACGCCCAGTCCCTGGCCTCGCGCTTCAACAACCAGCAGATCGAGGTCGAGCACCTGCTGCTGGCCATGCTGGAGGAAAAAGAGGGCATGGCCCGGGCCGTCCTGCGCAAACTGGGGGCTTCGCCCGACCGCCTGCGCGACGAGGTCCAGGCCGCCGTGGAGCGCAAGCCCAAGGTGAGCGGCGTGGTGGATGTCTACCTATCCGCCGATGCCCGCGCCGTCCTGGAGGGGGCCTTCGGTGAAGCCGCCAAGATGAAGGATGAATACGTCAGCATCGAACACATCCTGCTGGTGATCGCCGAGCGCAAGGGCGGGGAGGCCGCCGACATTCTCCAGCGCCACGGGGTCAGCCGCGAAAACCTGCTCAAGGTGCTCATGGAGATCCGCGGCTCCCAGCGCATCAGCGATCCCAACCCCGAAGAGAAATACCAGGCCCTGGAGAAATTCAGCCGGGATCTGACCGAGCTGGCCCGCCAGGGCAAGCTCGATCCGGTCATCGGCCGCGACGACGAAATCCGCCGCATCGTCCAGGTGCTCTCCCGGCGCACCAAGAACAATCCGGTGCTGATCGGCGAGCCCGGCGTGGGTAAAACCGCCATCGTCGAAGGTCTGGCCCGCCGTATCGTGGAGGGCGACGTTTCCGAAACCTTGCGTGATCGCCGGCTGGTGGCCCTCGACATGGGGGCCCTGATCGCCGGCGCCAAGTACCGCGGCGAGTTCGAAGACCGCCTCAAGGCCGTGCTCAAGGAAATCGAAGCCGCCGAGGGCGAGGTCATCCTGTTTATCGACGAGCTGCACACCCTGGTGGGTGCCGGCGCCAGCGAGGGCGCCCTGGACGCCTCCAACATGCTCAAGCCGGCCCTGGCCCGCGGTACCCTGCGCTGCGTGGGCGCCACCACCCTGAATGAATACCGCAAGTATATCGAGAAAGACGCGGCCCTGGAGCGCCGCTTCCAGCCCGTGCTGGTGACCGAACCAACGGTCGAGGACACCATCTCGATTTTGCGGGGCTTGAAGGAGAAATACGAGGTCCACCACGGGGTGCGCATCAAGGATTCGGCCATCGTGGCCGCCGCCGGCCTCTCCCACCGCTATATTGCCGACCGTTTCCTGCCGGACAAGGCCATCGACCTGATCGACGAGTGCGCCTCCAAGTTGAGGATCGAGATCGACAGCCTGCCGGTGGAGATCGACGAGATCCAGCGCAAGCTCACCCAGGCCGAAATCGAGCGCCAGGCCCTTAAGAAGGAATCAGACAAAGCTTCGCGGGAACGCCTGACCAAACTGGAAGAGGAAATCGGTAATCTCCAGGCGGCCATCCGTGAGATGAAAGCCCACTGGCAGCACGAAAAAGAGCTCATCCAGCAGATTCGCGAAATCAAGGAGCAGCAGGAGCAGCTTGGGCTCGAGGCCGAACAGGCCCAGCGCGACGGCAACCTGGCCCGGGTGGCCGAGATACGCTACGGGAAGTCCGGCGAGCTCGAACAGCGCATGGAAAACGTGCGGCAGCAGCTGGCCGATCTCCAGGGCGAAAAGCAAATGCTCAAGGAAGAAGTCGACGACGAGGACATCGCCGAGGTCGTCTCCCGCTGGACCGGCATCCCGGTGAGCAAGATGCTCGAGGGCGAGCGCGAGAAGCTGGTTCAGATGGAAGAACGCCTGGGCCGCCGCGTGATCGGCCAAAAGGCTGCCATCGCCGCCGTCTCCAACGCCGTGCGCCGGGCGCGCTCCGGCCTCCAGGACCCCGACCGTCCCATCGGCTCGTTTATCTTCATGGGCCCCACCGGCGTGGGCAAGACCGAACTGGCCAAGGCCCTGGCCGCCTTTCTCTTCGACAGCGACCAGGCCATCGTGCGCATCGACATGTCCGAATACATGGAAAAGCACGCCGTGGCGCGCATGATCGGTGCGCCCCCCGGCTACGTGGGCTACGAGGAGGGCGGCTATCTCACCGAGGCTGTGCGTCGGCGCCCCTACTCGGTGGTGCTCTTCGACGAGATCGAAAAGGCCCACCCGGACGTCTTCAACGTGCTGCTTCAAATTTTAGACGACGGCCGCATGACCGATGGCCAGGGCCGCACGGTGGACTTCAAGAACACCATCGTCATCATGACCTCCAACGTGGGCAGCCAAATGATCCAGGAGATGGCCGGCCGCGACGATCACGCTGAAATGGAACGCCGCGTCATGGAGGCCCTGCGGGCCGGTTTCAAGCCCGAGTTCTTAAACCGCATCGACGAGACGATCATCTTCCTGGGACTTGCCCCCGAACAGATCGCCGCCATCGTCGACATCCAGATGACGCACCTGGCCCGTCGCCTGGCCGAACGCCGCATGACGCTGACCCTCAGCGACGCCGCCCGTGACCTTCTGGCCCGCAAGGGCTACGATCGCGTCTACGGCGCCCGCCCGCTCAAACGCGCCATCCAGCAGACCATCGAAAACCCGCTGGCCATGGAAATCCTCAAAGGCCGCTTCGGCGACGGCACCCAGATCAGCGCGGAGCTGGAAGGGGAGGAGATCGTCTTCAAATCAGCGTGATGGCGGTGTGGCGTGTATAATCGGGATCGGTATCGGAATCGCTATCGGGATTGAATTCATATAGCTTTCATCATTTTCGATTCCGACCCCGATCCCGAAAGCGATATCGAGAAAAGCGGCACCAAATCCTGACCAATAGACTCTTCGGCCCCGGGAACCCTTTTTCCGGGGCTAAAACGTGATGCCGTGTAAAATTCCGGCCAAAATCACACCCCAAAACAATCTGTCCATAGCGCATCACTAGAAATGATGCCTTGAATTCGCTAACATTTACCGTTAAATGATGTCTGCACCAGCAGGCTCGGGGCTCTTTGACGCTGCGTTTTTGGCCACCCTGCCTGGCAAGGTAGCGATCCCTGATGGGCGATGAACCGCCCGGACCTAAACCTAATTTAATCCTGATCGCGAAAAAGGAGGGCGGCTTTGAAAGACAAGACCCGGGCCAATGTCTACAAGGCCTTTATCGGCGAGGCCAAGGCCTATTTTCGGCTGCAGGCCTATGCGGACAAGGCCAACGAGGAAGAAATGCCCCAGATCGCGCTGTTGTTTCGCGCCATCGCTGAGGCCGAGCGGGTGCACGCCACGCGCCAGCTCGGCCTGGTGAAGGACCTGCTGGTCAAGGACACCGACACCAACCTGGAAGCATCATTTCAGCGCGAGAAATCGGTCAGCGAAAACATCTATCCCGATTTTATCAAGGATGCCGAGGACGAGGGCGAGAAAACCGCGGCCCTGGCCTTCAGCCACGCCCGCGATGCGGAATCCTATCACGCCAAGCTCTATGAGCGCGCCATCATGAACCTGATCAAGGACGTGGTCAAAGCCTACCACGTCTGCCAGGTCTGCGGTTAC
>JASJED010000359.1 GCA_030065585.1 Desulfobacterales bacterium
ATCGAAAGCCCCGGTGCCAGGTCCATGCCGAAATGCTCGTGGGCCAGCAAAACGATGCTATCGGCCGGCAGGAGCTGGGTCAGGATTTTGCGGGTGATTTCGGCATCCGGATGGCCCAGGGCATCGCTGGCCACTTTCCAGACTTCCGCGTAGCCGGCGCCCGCCTGGCGGCAGACATCGTCAAGCCCATCGGGCGCGCCGACGATCAGGGCCGTGGGATTGGCGCCCGGATCGATCTTCTTGGCGGCCGCCAAAAGTTCCAGGGCCGTGTCATCGACCTCGCCATCTTTGTGCAGGATATAAGCAAATATCGGCGCCATTATTTCAGCCCTCCTTTAGCCTTCAGCATTTCGATCAATTTGGCGATGATCTCCTCGGTGTCGCCTTCCAGCATCTCCGCCCCCGCGCCCAGGTCCGGCAGGAAGTAGTCCTGGCGCTTGACCCGGGCGGCGGCGGTGCCCACGGTGGCGGCATCGAGCCCCAGATCGCCGGCCCCCCAGGCCGGGATCTCCACCGAGGCCACTTTACGGATACCGCGAATGCCGACATAGCGCGGCTCGTTGATGCCGGTTTGAATCGACAGCACGCAGGGCAGCGCGATTTCGTGCATTTCCAGGTTGCCACCCTCGACCTCACGGCCGACCGTGATCTTGTCGCCATTGACCTCGATCGAGTTGACCAGCGAGGCATAGGGAACATCCATCAGGGCCGCCAGCATACCACCCAATTGAGCGGCGCCGTCGTCCGCCTGGGCCCCGGTCATGATCAAGTCGTAATTGCCCTTGTCGATCGCCGCTTTCAAAATGGTGGCGATCCCTTGACCATCCGCGCCCTCGAAGGCATCGTCGCACAGCAGAACCCCCTTGTCCGCCCCCATGGCCATTTCACGGCGCAGAACTTCTTCGGACTCGTCGTCACCCACCGTCATGACGGTAACGCTGCCGCCGACTTTGTCCACGATCTGCAGCGCCTCCTCCACGGCGTAATTGTCCCACTCGTTGACCGAGTAGACCAGGTCATCGCGGTCGATGTCGTTGCCGGTACTGTTCAATTCAATCTCATTCTCGGAAGTGTCCGGCACCCTCTTGACACACACCAAAATTTCCATTGTTCTCCTCCCGACGCTCTGTTGATTTGCCGATTAGATCCGCCGGTGGCGGGATAACCTTATCGGCCCGGGACCGTCTGCCGGTCCCCTTTAAAGACGGTCTCGTAAAAAGCCCGATATCGGCGTTACGCTATTTCGCGTAGCCCTCGTCAGTCAGCGTACCTTAAGTACGCTTCATTCCTCGGGCTTCGCAAGCCTTGCTCTCGAACTTTTTACGAGACCGTCTGAAATATGGCTTTTTACGAGTTCATTCTTAAATGCATCTAAACTGTTTCTGCGATCACGATACAACTCTAAAACATATATGCTCTAAGAAGCGGCCGTATGCTGGGCTACCAGTTCACAGAGATCGATGGCCTCCATGCGGCCCTCCAGCCCGGCCACCTTGATGGCATCCTCCATATTGACCAGACAGAACGGGCAGGCCGTCACGATGACGTTGGCCCCGGCGGTGGCGGCCATCTGGACCCGCAGCACGCCCATGCGCTGTTCTTCCTCTGGTTCGTAAAACAGCATCAGCCCCCCGCCGCCGCAGCAAAACGAACGATCGCGGCTTTTGAGCATCTCCACCCGATTCAACGCGGGGATGGCGTCCAGCAGCTTGCGCGGGGCGTCATACAGTTTGTTGTGCCGCCCCAGATAGCAGGGATCGTGATAGGTGTAAACCTTGCCGTCGCCGTTGGCGGCCGTGAGCTTAAGCCGGCCTTGCGTGACCTTTTCCAGGAGCACCTCGCTGATGTGGCGCACCGGCGGCAGGTCGCGGTAGTCGTTCTTCAGGCAATTGTAGGCATGGGGATCGGCCGTGACGATCTGCTGCGCGCCACTTTCCTGGATGGCCTCCGTGTTCTGCTCGCGCAGATCCTGAAAGAGCATCTCTTCTCCGAAACGACGGACTTCATGACCGCTGTCCTTTTCGGCCTTGCCGAGAATCCCGAAATCGACGCCGGCCGCGCCCAGCGTTTGGGACGTGGCCTGGGCAATGGCCTGCATGCGATCGTCATAGGATGAAATACTGTCGACAAAATAGAGCGTATCGGCTTCCTCGCCTTTTTCGAAAAGTTTGACCGGACACTCCTCGGCGATCGCCTTGACCCAGGCCGAACGTTTCTTCTCGACCTTGCCCCAGGGGTTGCCGCGTTTTTCCAGGGCGCGCAGGGGTTTCTGCAGCGACTGGGGCACATTGCCGTCATCCACCATGCCGCGGCGCAGGTCCACGATCTTGTCGATATATTCGATCCCCAGAGGGCATTCCTGCTCGCAGGCCCCGCAGGTGGTGCACGACCAGATTTCGTCCTCGTCGTAAATATCGCCAATCAGCCGGTATTCCTTGTCGGGTGTCAGGTCGTCGCCCAACAGCGGAAAATTCTTAAAAGCGTAGTCACGCCCCTTGATCGAGATAAAGCGCGGCGACAGCGGTCGTTTGACGGCGTTGGCCGGGCAGTTGTCGGAACAGCGCCCGCAGTCGGCACAGGAATAGAAATCGAGGATATGCTTCCAGGTGAAATCCGGGTACTGCTTGACGCCGAAGGACGCCAGATCGTCGAGCTGGTCGTCGGTAACCCCGTGAAGCACCGGTTTGATGTTGCCCGTATCCAGACGCATAAAGAATACATTGAACAGCGAGGTGACCACATGGAAATGCTTACCCAGAGGCAGAAAGCATAGAAAGAAGAAAAAGGTGAGGTCATGCACGAAATAGGCGTTGATATGCAGGCTTTGCAATCTGGCGATGGGCACATCCAGCAACATATTGCGGAAGATCCAGGCCAGGGATCCCGGCGCCAGAAATTCGACCGGTTTGAGCTGCTGAATCTGGGCTGCCACCAGGCTGGCCTCGAAAAGGCTTTCGGAAATCATGAGGGTTGCGATGAGCGCCAGCACGAAGACCGCCTCGCCGGTGTGATCCTGGCCGTAGCGCGACGGCACCGCATAGCGCTCCGGCTTGAAAACGCCCCGTCGCACGGCGGCCACGACGCAGGCCACGAGCACCGCGGTAGCGGCATAGTCTTTGAGCACGGCGTAGACGTGTCCCGCGGCGCCGCCAAAACCCGGGAGCGTAAAACCGTCCCAGAACCCTTGAAAGACCAGTGTCGTGGAGCGCACACTCAGGATCATGAAGCCCGCAAAGATGACGATGTGCAGGACCCCGGCCACCATGTAGCGCGGCTGGCGCCACTGAATCAGCCAGATCTTGAGGACTTTCAGAATCCGCGCCGCGATCCGGTCGGCGCGGTAATCCGGCGCCGCTTTGAGCATCGGTTCGATGCGGCGCTTCATGATCAGCACGAAAATGGCCGTACCGACCAGCGGGATCAAAATCGCGAAAAGCGCCACCGGTATATGAAAGAATTTGTAGGTTGCCGGAGACAACAAAGCGGGTTCCATAACGGTTTCCCCCTTAATTCTGAAGATGGAGCCAGGCAATGAATGAATACTCATTCATTTAGACCAGACCGCCACGGTTCGTCAAGCCTTTTCCTTTGCGTGGGCGCATTTTTCCGTCTTCGCGACCGGCTACTGGCGATGCCGGCGGCGTGATGATCGGAATTCGCTTGGCAGTGTCTGACGATACGCGTCTTCACGGTGAAGATCGGGAACGAATTCGCAGGAGGGCCACATTACCCTAAATTGCCTTGGGCGTCCACAACGGATTGATGTCTTGACAATCGACCGGATTTAAAATAGTTAATGAATTCAGGTTCATCTCACGCCACCGCGCCTTCACTCGCGGCGACCCCCTGGCCGCCGTATATTTGTTGACCACGCTGCAACCGCATCACTGGCGGCCAGCCGGCAGTGCCCGGCATCTGCTCGCCAACCGACGCCTGAGGCGGTTCCCCCCGGCCCTGGCAGCTTGCCTGGCCGGCAGGACCACCTGGGCGAAGATGCACGTGATCCCGAAAAGGAGGCCCTCGTGACCCCATCCACCAGTTATGACGACAAGCCCTGGCTGACCAGTTATGAAGAAGGCGTTCCGGCCGCGGTCGATTACGAAGACCTCTGTCTGCCCGCTTTCCTGGAACGGTCCGCCGCCGAATTCCCCGAAACCATGGCGCTGCTTTTTCAAGGCTATCAGGTCAATTACCGCGAGTTGAATGCAATGGTCGACCGCTGTGCCGCCGGCCTGCACGCCATGGGTATCCGCAAGGGCGACAGCGTCGCCCTTCTGCTGCCCAACGTGATTCCCTGCGTGGTGGCCTATTACGCGATCTTAAAAATCGGCGCGCGGGCGGTGATGAACAACCCCCTGTATTCGGACCGCGAACTCGAGCACCAGTTCAATGATTCCGGCGCCGTAATGCTGATTACCCTCGATCTGCTGGTCAAGCGCATGGTCGCCCTGCGGCCCCAAACCAAGATCCAGAATATTATCTACACCTCCATCGGGGACTATCTGCCTTTTCCCAAAAACCTTCTTTTTCCCCTGGTGGGCAAGAAGAAAGGCCTGGCCGCCAATGTGGCCCCGGCGGAGCGTCTCTTCAAATGGAAAGCCATGCTGGCCCAATACCCGCCCCAGCCGCCGGCTGTCGAACTCGCTTTGGACGACATCGCCATGCTGCAGTACACCGGGGGCACCACGGGGGTTTCCAAGGGGGTCGTGCTCACCCACGGCAACCTCAGCCGACAGGTGCAGCACATCCGGGCTTGGTTTCCAAAATTCAAGCGGGGGGAGGAAATCATGCTGGGGGCGCTGCCCTTCTTCCATGTCTTCGGCCTGTCGGTGGCCATGAATTTCGCCATCTACATGGGATGGGGTGATATTCTCGTGCCCAAACCCCAGCCGGAGCCCCTGCTGGAAGCCATCGGCAAATTCCGCCCCACTTTTGCCCCCCTGGTGCCGACCATGTACATCGGCATGCTCAGTCTGCCGCAAATCAACCAGACCGACCTGACCTGCATCGCAGGCTGTTTTTCAGGCAGCGCACCCCTGCCGGTCGAAATCATCCGCGATTTCGAGGAGAAAACCGGGGCGGTGATTGTCGAGGGCTTTGGCATGACCGAATCCTCGCCCGTGACCCACATCAACCCTTTTGGCGGCCAACGCAAGGTCGGCAGCATCGGCATTCCGATCCCCGACACCGAGGCGCGCATCGTCGACCTGGGCGACCCCGGCCAGGAGATGCCCGTGGGGGAGACCGGTGAACTCGTGGTGCGCGGCCCGCAGGTCATGCAGGGCTACTGGCAGCGTGAAGATGCCACGGCCGAAACCCTCGTTGACGGCTGGCTGCACACCGGTGACATCGGCAAGATGGATGAGGAAGGCTACTTCTACATCGTCGATCGTAAAAAGGACATGATCATCTCCGGGGGCTACAACGTTTACCCGCGTGATATCGAAGAAGTGCTGTTCGAACACCCCCAGATCGAGGAAGCGACCGCCATCGGGGTGCCCCACCCCACGCGCGGCGAGCAGGTCAAGGCGTTTGTCGTCCTGAAATCCGGAGAAACGGCGACTCCCGAGGAAATCATCGCCTACTGCAAGGACAATCTAGCCGCCTACAAGCTGCCGACCGAAGTCGAATTTATGGACAGCCTGCCCAAAACCAATGTGGGCAAGGTGCT
>JASJED010000360.1 GCA_030065585.1 Desulfobacterales bacterium
GTTCAGGACAAGATCGCCATTATCCTCGACGATATGGCCGATACCGCCGGAACATTGACGGAGGCGGCCGCGGCGGTCACGGAGCGGGGGGCCCGCGAGGTCCACGCCTGTTGTTCCCATCCGGTTTTATCCGGTCCGGCGGTCGATCGCGTCAACGCCTCGACCCTCAGCAGTCTGGTGGTCACCGATACCATTCCTCTCGGTGGTGAAGCGGCCGCTTGCAGCAAGATCAAAGTACTGAGCATCGCCCCCCTCGTGGGAGAGGCGATTATTCGCAGTCATCGGGGTGATTCGGTGACCTCATTGTTTGTTTAACCTTTTGGCCTTTTATACCGGTCTTGCGATCCGGTTGTTAAGCGATCACGGGGCGGGCGCCGGGAGGAACCGGGCGCACCGCCATATCATACTCTCAGGGAGGATGAATTCTTGGATTTTCTGAATATCAACGCCAATACACGTACCACGAAAGGGAACGGGCCTGCGCGCGCGTTGCGCCGCCAGGGCCAGATTCCGGCAATCCTTTACGGACCCGACAACGCACCGACACCCATCGCCGTCAACACCCATGATCTGGAACTGCTGTTGAAGTCGTCCCCATCGGGCCAGATTTTCGTGAACCTGGCCATCGATAACGGCGGTGAGCGCAAAGCGCTTCTGAAGGAACTTCAGCGTCATCCGGTCAGCGGCCAATATATCCATGCCGATTTTTATGAAGTGGCCATGGACCGCAAAATCCGGGTGCGGGTACCGGTCACCACGCGCGGTAAATCGCACGGGGTCGAAATGGGTGGCATGCTGCAGATTATTCGGCGGGAACTCGAGGTTCTCTGTCTGCCCAACGATATTCCCGAAACGATCGAAATCGATATTACCGGACTCGACATGGGGGAATCCATCCATGTGGAAGACGTTCCCCTGGCGGGGGAGGTGGAAATTCCCCATGAGGTCAACTTTACCGTTCTGACGATTCTAAGCGGGCGCAAGGTTGAAGAAGAGGCCGTTGAGGAAGGCGAAGAGGTCGAACTGGAAGAAACGGAAGAGGCCGAAGCCGCGCCCGAATGATATTGCCATGGTTGCCGGCGAGCTCCGTTGCTTGTCCCGCTGAAGCCGTATATGGATTGTGGGTTTACTAACCGCTTTGCGCCATTGGATTGGCGGACCACGACAAACGCCGGACTGCCTGATTGCGGGTTTGGGCAATCCGGGAGTGGATTATCGGAACACGCGCCACAACGTGGGGTTCATGGTTGTGGATCGGCTTGGTGAGATGGGCCGGATCCGTCTTGATGAGAAACGGTTCACCTGCCAATACGGCATCGGCACCATGGCCGACAGGACGGTAGCGCTCGTCCAACCGCAGGCTTTTATGAATCGCAGCGGTCCTCCGGTCTTGCGCTTAATTGCATATTACGGTATCTCCAGCAGGAATCTTTTGGTCGTTCACGACGATATCGATCTTGCTTTTGGACGCATAAAAATAAAAGAGAAAGGAGGGCATGGAGGCCACAACGGAGTGAAGTCACTGGTGGACGCCCTGGGCAACGGGGATTTTTCCCGGTTGCGCATTGGTATCGGGCGGCCCGCACACGGGGGGGATGTCGTCGGCCATGTTCTAGCGCCGTTCAGGGAGGACGAGCAAGAACAACTGGACGAAATCCTGGAACGCGCAGCGGAAGCTGCAGTGACCATCCTCCGCCATGGGGCGAAGTTCGGCATGAACAGATTCAATCGAAAACCATGAATTCAATCGAAACTACGGATGGAGGAAAGAATGGACGCAGTCTTGAGTAATCTACCGCTGACATGCACGCTCGTAGGAGCAGCCGGTATTTTGTTTTCCATCATTCTGGCCGGGATCGTAAAAGGCGCACCGGCCGGTGATGAAAGAATGCAGGAGATCGCAGGCGCCATCCAGGAAGGCGCGATCGCCTATCTCAACCGCCAGTTGAAAACCATGGGGATTGCCGGGATCATCATTTTCGGCGTGATTTTTGCCACCATGGGCGCCATGACCGCCATCGGTTTCCTGATCGGCGCCGTGGCCTCCTATCTGGCCGGCTACATCGGCATGCGGGTATCCGTGCTGGCCAACGTCCGCACCGCCGAAGCCGCCAAAAAAGGCATGGCCGCCGGCCTGTCCATGGCCTTCAAGGGCGGCTCCGTGACCGGTATGATCGTGGCCGGGCTGGCCCTGACCTCGGTGGCCGGCTACTACACCTTTACCCATGACGTCATCGCCCTCGTGGCCCTCGGCTTCGGCGGCAGCCTGGTTTCGATCTTCGCGCGACTGGGCGGCGGGATCTTCACCAAGGGCGCCGACGTGGGCGCCGACCTGGTGGGCAAGGTCGAAGCCGGGATCCCCGAAGACGATCCGCGCAACCCGGCCACCATCGCCGACAACGTGGGCGACAACGTGGGCGACTGCGCCGGTATGGCCGCCGACCTCTTCGAGACCTATGCGGTGACGGCCGTGGCCGCCATGCTGATCGGCCACCTGCTGTTCCCCAAGATTCCGATGGCCACCGAGTTTCCGCTGGTGCTGGGCGCCATCTCGATCATCGCCTCCATGATCGCGGTTTTCTTTGTCCGCCTGGGCGCCGGTGGCTACATCATGGGCGCGCTCTACAAGGGCATGTTCGGCTCCGCCATCCTGGCGGGGATCGTTTTCTACTTTGCCTGCATCAAACTGATGGGCAACATTCCGGACATTCCGGCCTTAAACATCTTTTACTGCACACTGATCGGCCTGGTGCTGACCGTCGTGATCGTGATCATCACGGAATACTACACCGGTATCTACGGCCCGGTTAAAGCCATTGCCGACGCCTCCACCACCGGTCACGGCACCAACATCATCTCCGGTCTGGCGGTCTCTATGCAGGCCACCGCGGCACCGGTCCTGGCCATCTGTGTGGCCATCCTCCTGGCCTACAACTTCGGCGGCCTCTACGGCATCGCCATGGCCGCCATCTCCATGCTTTCCATGACCGGTATGGTCATCGCTATCGACGCTTACGGTCCCATCACCGACAATGCCGGCGGGATCGCCGAAATGGCGGAAATGGACGAAAGCGTTCGCGCCGTGACCGATCCCCTGGATGCGGTCGGCAACACCACCAAGGCCGTCACCAAGGGTTACGCCATCGGCTCCGCCGGTCTGGCCGCCCTGGTGCTGTTCTCGGCCTACGTCATGGAATTCCAGATCAAGGGCGGCGGTAAGGAAGCCATGAATTTCGACCTCTCCGACGTCAGCGTCATCATCGGTCTGTTCATCGGCGGGCTTCTGCCCTACCTGTTCGCCTCCATCGCCATGAAGGCGGTCGGTAATGCCGGCGGCGCCGTGGTGGACGAAGTCCGCCGTCAGTTCCGTGAAATCCCCGGCATCATGGAAGGCACGGCCAAACCGGATTACGGTGCCTGTGTGGATATCGTTACCAAGTTCGCCCTCAAAGAGATGCTGGTGCCGGCCCTGCTGCCGGTCGTCGCGCCGCTGCTGGTGGGCTTCTTCCTGGGTAAAATCGCCCTGGGCGGCCTGCTGATCGGATCCATCGTGACCGGTGTCTTCGTGGCCCTGTCCATGACCACCGGTGGCGCGGCCTGGGATAACGCCAAGAAATACATCGAAGACGGTCACCTGGGTGGCAAGGGCAGCGATGCCCATAAAGCCGCCGTTACCGGCGACACCGTCGGCGATCCCTACAAGGATACTGCCGGCCCGGCCGTCAACCCGATGATCAAGATCCTCAACGTGGTTGCGCTGCTGATGGTGCCGTTCCTGATGTAATCGCGGAACGTTAAATCAGCATCGGCCTGATAAAAAGGATTGGCGCCAACAAGCGCCAATCCTTTTTTATTTTATTGATTGTTTTCCCGGGTTATGATATTATCCTTCTAATTAAATTGGAAAAATTTGCATTTAGCGAGTCTAACGGTACGGGTCTATGACGGATAAAAAAAGTAAAGAAGAAAGCGCCGGCCAGGAAACCGAAAAGAAATTCAACGTCGGCGATCTGGCGGTTTACCCCGCCCACGGGGTTGGCGAGATCACCGCCATCGAGACCCGCGTGGTCAATGGCGAAAAGCACGATTTCTATATCATGAAGGTGCTCGAAAACGGTATGGTCATCATGATCCCCACCTGGAACGTCGCCTCCGTCGGGTTGCGTGATATCATCGACCTGGCGGACGTGCCCAAGATATATGACGTGATCAAGAATCGCGACGCCTCCACGGGCGACAACCAGACCTGGAACCGTCGCTATCGCGAATATATGGACAAAATCAAGACCGGCAGTCTCTACGATGTGGCCGAAGTCTTTCGCGATCTCTTCCTGCTCAAGCTCAACAAGGACTTGTCCTTCGGGGAGCGCAAACTCTACGACACCGCCCAAGCGCTTCTCGTCAAAGAGCTATCCACCGCCAAAAAGACGGACGAAAAAAGCATCCTCAAAGAAATCGAGGGCCTTTTCAAAGAAAAAAGTGCCTGATTTTTCAGCCTCCCATGGCTAGGCCTACCGACGATTTCCATTTCCGGATCGATGTCGCCCACAGCGGCCAGCGTCTGGATCGGGTGTTAGCGGAATTGCTGCCCGATTGCTCGCGATCTTACCTGGCCCAACTGATTCGCAGCGGTGTGCTGGTGGTCAACCAGCAGCCCCGCAAACCTTCCTACCGCCTTGGCCTCGGCGATGTCGTCAGCGGGCACCGACCGCCGGACCCCGAGCCGGTTCGGTATGCAGCCGAACCGATCCCCATCAATATACTCCACGAAGACGCTTCCCTGATCGTTCTGGATAAACCGGCCGGTCTCGTGGTGCATCCGGCGCCCGGCCACCCGACCGGCACCCTGGTCAACGCCTTGCTGGCCCATTGCCCGGACCTGGCGCAGGGCGACGATACCCATCGTCCGGGAATCGTCCATCGCCTGGACAAAGACACCAGCGGCGTCATGGTGGTGGCCAAAGAGCGGCGGGTCCATGAATCGCTGGCCCACCAATTCAAGCAGCGCCTGGTGCGCAAACATTATCTGGCCATCGTGCGGGGCCGGATGAAAACCACAAAGGGTGAGATCGATCTGCCCATTGGCCGCCATCCCACCGACCGCAAAAAAATGTCGACCACCACGCGCCGGGGACGCCCGGCTATGACGCGCTGGTTCTTACGCCAGCAGTTCGAGAGCGCGGCACTGCTGGCGCTGGAACTAAAAAGCGGCCGCACGCACCAGGCCCGGGTGCACTGCGCCGCCATGCGGCACCCCATTTTGGGCGATCCGGTTTACGGCCCCCGAATGCGGGGTAACGCCGTTTTGCCGGTTCAAGTCGCACAGGTGCTCAAAGACGCCGGCCGACAGATGCTGCATGCTTGGCGACTGACTTTTTACCATCCGGACAACGATCGGGAAGTCACTTTCGAGGCGGCCATGCCCGATGACATGCAGCGTGTGCTAAAACGGCTGTCGCGCCAATGACGCAATGCTTACAGGATTGGGGTTGGGATCCATAACAAAGCAAAGCGTCATGCCTTTGGAGGCACGACGCTTTGAAGGGGACCTTGTTTTTTTATGTATATCTGCGCGGCGAAGGTCAGGCGGCGCACTCGTCCTTGTCGTAACAGATGCGGCAGCATTTGAGGCAGCGATTGGATTCGTGCTGGGCATCGGCCTCGCTGATCACCTGGTCCACCTCGACCATGGAGTCGATGCGTTCGG
>JASJED010000361.1 GCA_030065585.1 Desulfobacterales bacterium
GATTGTGAGCACCCGAGCGAGCTGGGCAACGCCGCATGGCGGCATGAGGCGCCGCTTCAACGACCGGTTGGGCGACGCGCAGGATACGCGGGACACGGCGGTTTCTTTTGGTTCGTTTTCTTTCCCGGGAAAGAAAATGAACAAACCTATCAAAAAAACCATGCCTCGGATCGGTCGAACTTCTCCGCATCCTCCACCAGAGGCGGAGGGTTTAGATCAAAACGAATGGCTTATCAGGCCCCGGCTAAACCATCAGGAATAGATGATGTTGTGGGTCAGCGGCGGGTATTTCCAGACACCGGGTTTGGGAATGATGTGCTGTCCGCCGACGGTCAGCCAGGACAGGTCGGGTTTTAATTCCCGCATCCGGCCGTCATCGGGCGGGCGGGCCTGGTCCGTGGGCAGGTAAGTGGCCTGGAAGATACAAATCCCCTTGGTCTTCTCTCGAAAAACGACGTAATTCTTGGAAAAGGACTGCTTGGACATGCCGTGGGCGGCGGCCAGGGCCTCCATTTCGTCAGGCGCCATGCGCATCAGAATGTATTTGGAAACCCCCCGCTCGGAGATACGGATCAGACCACGGGTTTCACTGCTGCCCGCATAGACCGTGGAGATGCAGTTCAGTTGGCGCAGAAACTGCGCGGCCACGATGGCTGCGGTACGCCGTCCGCCGGCCATCACGGGCAGGCCGTAATACTCGAAGAACTTTTTCTGCAGGTCTTCGGCGTATTTGTCCCCGCGCTCGAAAATATCTTTGGAAATGTAGCGCAGGTCGCGCGCCAGGCCTTCGGTCGCATCGATGATCGGCCAGTCGATGCGGACATGGAAATGCGTCATGCAGTAGCGGTTGCGGGCCTTGCTGGAGGGGTCGCGTTGGATCAACAGCGCATAGTCGACCGGTAGAAGCGTCTTCAGAAAATTGGGAAAGGAGGTCGACTCCAGATATTTCTGATGGCGGTCGTAGGTATTGGACAGCGGCAGGGTCTTGGACGACAGCAAGTTGGTTTTGGTCGTCTTGTTAAGCTCGAAAAACCGGATATACTTGCGATGTTCGGGAGGGATCGTATCTTCCACGAACAACACCAGAAAAGCGTTCTGGCATTCGTATTCGACATCGGGAATGCGGGCCCGCGGTTTGAGTTCACGGCGTTCGACGAAAGGAAACGGGGTGCGGCGCTGCTGGAATTTTTCGTAGGAATCGATCAAGGCATACTGCACCATCAGGTTATCGAGTTCATCCCGAAGTAGTTCGTAGTATGAACGCCGTAACCGGTTCTCACCGCTGAGTTCTTCTCTGACTTTCCAGAAAGTCAATGGAAACTCCTGTTGGCTCTTGGGCATTGAGGGCCGCGCCGGGATGATCCGGCAACGCGCGATGCGCTCCCGTTGCCTTTCCCCAACCGCCGGGCGATTGCGGTATCCGACGCTGGGGGGGGTAAACAATCATCGGCGGATCGCACCGCCGTCACTCAGCAGATTGGAGAAAAAGCCACCGGAAAGCACTTGAACCTACTGAGATCAATAGCATTTAAATCAGGAACCGTCAACGGGAGGAGGAATTGTGGCGATCGATTGCTTCGATCCAGCGATAGAGCCGCTCACGGTAGCGATAGGCCACCAAGAGCAGCAGCACACATCCACCCAGCAGTACGGCCAGGACACCGTACATCCGCTCGAACAGCGCCGCCCCCTGAAGGCTGAGCATCAGGGTTCCCGGCATGCGGCCGACAAAGGCCATCATCAGAAAGAGTTTCGGCGACAGGGTCGTGATGCCCAGAAAAAGGCACAGGTAGTCCTTGGGAAAGCCCGGGAACACAAACAGAAGAAAAATCACCAGAACCGCCTGGGGACGGACGTGCCGATCCAGCTTGGCCAGCTGGGCGGCGGGTATCAGACGGCGAATCAATTTGCGGCCCAGCAGGCGGCCGAGGCCGAAATTGATCCAGGAGCCCACCCCCAATGCCAGACTCGAATAGAAGAAACCCGGGGCTGCGCCAAACAGATAGCCGCCGATGAAACCCGTGGCCTCGCCCGGTATGGGCGCCAGCAAAACCTGGCCGATCTGAACGGCCATGAATACCACCGGCGCCCAAGGTCCGAAGCCTTCAACAAAGGCGCGGGTCTGCTCGCGATCCAGCAGCAGGTCGTAGAGCCGACGGGCCGACGCCGCCAGCGGCTCGCCAAACAGCAGCACCAGCCCAACCAGCAGGACCACAAGCCCCCCCGCAAGAAGATAGCGGCGATATGGCGGCATTTCGATCGGCATGCTACGGTGCAGAGCTCATGATGGTTGATGCGGTTGGAACGACGCGGCGGGTGTGGCCCCCATCGGTCCGCCGGATCACGATTTCTTGATGGTGGGCGCCTTGGCGCGGCGGGGGCGCTGCAGGGCCTTCTTGCGCGACCAGCGCTCAAAAAACCCCATCACCCCGGCGGCATAGGCCCGGTCGACTTTTTCTTCGCGGACCTGGTCACCGGCCTCGCCCCGCATGGCCGTGCGCAGACACTCGGTTTTGCAGTAGCAGACCATGCAGGATTCGGGTGTCTCCCGCAGCCCGTTTTCTCCCATGGGAAAGACGCATTCGAGTTTTCCATAGCAATAGGGGCGTTCTTCGCGCGTCATCGTGTGGGGACCTCGCGTGGCCTACGGCGCCGTCTGCGCTTCGCGGCGCATCTGGCGGATGAGACCGCTGTCGGCGTAACTGAAGTAGGTCCCGTTGCCGATGACAATATGTTCGTGCACCGTAATGTCCATGAGCAGGCAGGCCTGGATCAGGCGCCGGGTAACGGCGTTATCCTCTGGGGATGGCTGGGGATCCCCGGAGGGATGGTTGTGGGCGAAGATCACGGCGGCGGCATGGGAATCCAGTGCGGCGCGCACGACCTCGCGCGGATAGATGCTGCTGCCGGTCAGCGAACCCTCAAAAAGCGTCTTGATCGCCGTGACCCGGTTGCGGGCATCCAAAAAAATGACCTTGAACTGTTCGCGTTTCTTCTCCCGCATGGATTGGTAAAGGTAGTCGAAGAGCACCTGGGAGTTGTTCAAGGGCAGCTGATCGTGGACCTTATGTGCCAGATAGCGCTCGCAAACCGCTGGAATCAACTTGATCCCCAGAAGGTTCCGCGGACCGATGCCGTCGACCTCACACAATTCCCGTGGGGATGCCTCCAAGACCGCCGGAAGACTGCCGAAGCGCGCCATGGCCGCCTTGGCGGACCGTTTGCAATCCTTGCGCGGGGTGGCCAGGGTCAGCAACAGTTCAACGACTTCATAGTCATGAAAGCCGTCCAGACCCGATCGGCGAAACCGATCGCGCAGACGGCCGCGGTGTCCGGCAGCACCATGGGAATCGTTGCGGCTCATCGGTTTGGTCCCATGTCCATGTGTTTCTACTCGAGTTCCTGCTTCAAGTCACGGGTCATCAGGCGATAAACCGCTTCTTCCGGTGAAGTGCCTTCGTACAGGATGGCATACATCTCCTCACAGATCGGCATTTCCACCGCCAGTTTGCGGGCCAGATTGTAGACCGATTTGGCGGTTTTGACACCTTCGGCCACCATGCGCATCTCGGCTAAAATTTCTTCGAGGCGCAGCCCTTCGCCGATTTTCTTGCCCACCGTGTGGTTGCGGCTCAAATCACCGGTACAGGTGAGGATCAGGTCCCCCACGCCGGCAATCCCCGCCAGGGTGCGCGGGTCCGCGCCCATGCGCGCGCCCAGGCGTTGAATTTCGGCCAGGCCGCGCGTGATCAGGGCCGCCCGTGTGTTGAGCCCCAGTCCCAAACCGTCGATGACCCCGGCGGCAATCGCAATGACGTTCTTGATGGCCCCGCCGATTTCAACCCCGATGACATCGGTATGGGTGTACACCCGAAAATAGGGGGTGGCGAAGATGCCCTGGATGCGGGCGGCCACTGCCATATCGGCACCGGCCGCGGTCACGACGGTGGGTGACTTGCGGGCCACTTCCTTGGCGAAACTGGGCCCGGAGAGGACGGCCAACTGCGAAGACGGCCAGTCCCGCAGGGCCTCGCGGATGACACCGGACATGGTTAGATGGGTCTGATTCTCGATGCCTTTGGACGCGGACACCAGCAGGGTGTCCGGATTCAGAAAAGCACCCATCTGCCCGGCGACATCCCGCATGACATGCGAGGGCACCACCACCAGCACAAGATCCTTGTCGGTAACGGCCTGACGGAGATCATTGGTGGGACGCAAGTTCGTCGAGAGGATCACACCGGGCAGAAAAACCTTGTTTTCGCGCTGTTTCTCGATCTGTTTGCAGACATCCTTTTCGAACACCCAGAGGTCGATTGCATATCCCTTGCCGGCCAGCAGGTTGGCCAGGGCCGTACCCCAGCTGCCTGCGCCCACGACACCCAGACGCGGGTTTCTATCTGTTGTCGGTTCCATAGCGCTCCCTCGTTTATGTCGGGCTGCGGTGTCGGCGTCGTACCGGCCCGGACGGCAATGGCTTGACGCCCCTCAGCATCCCTGTCCGCCGCCCCTAACGGCCTGCTTCGCGTTTCACGGTTCCCGGCAACGGGGTTGCGGACAGCCGCTTAAGCCTCCTCAGGGGTTTTGCTCACATCCCCGTTTTCGTCCTCGTCGGCCAGACGCGCGGCACCGATGACCCGTTCACCGGCGATAATTTCGATCAGTTTGACGCCCTGCGTGTTGCGACCAATGACCGAAATCCCTTCGATCGGCATACGGATCAGCTTACCGAAATCCGTCATTAGCATCAGATCGTCATCGTCGTCCACCAGCAGGATGCTCACCACCAGGCCGTTGCGCTCGCTGGTTTTGATGGTAATGACCCCTTTCCCGCCGCGTTTCTGCACCGGGTATTCATCGACCGAAGTACGTTTGCCATAGCCGTTCTCCGTAAAGGTAATCAGGGTCTGGCCATGGGTCAGGACCTCCATCCCGACCACCTTGTCGTCGGCCGCCAGGTGAATCCCCCGCACGCCGCGGGCGATGCGGCCGGCCGGCCGCACATCGATCTCGTGAAAGCGGATCGATTTGCCCTGCGCCGTACCGAGAAAGACGTTGAGGGTGCCGTCCGTGATGCGGGTACTGATCAACTCGTCGCCGGGCATCAGGTTGAGGGCGATGATCCCGCCGGCCCGCGGTCGGCTGTAGGCCATCAAATCGGATTTTTTGATGATGCCCTGGCGGGTGGCCATGATGATATAGTTGCCGGCCTTGAATTCCGGCACGGCCAGAACCGTGGTCAGGGTCTCACCGGCTTCGAAGTTCATCAGGTTGACGATGGCTTTGCCGCGGCTGGCGCGACCCGCCTGGGGCAATTCATAGACCTTGGACCAGTAGACCCGACCGCGGTTGGTGAAGAACAAAAAGGTATGGTGCGTCGAGGCCACGAACAGATGCTTCACGAAATCCTTGTCGCGGGTGCCCATGGCCGTTTTGCCCCGTCCCCCCCGATGCTGGCTCTGGTAGAGCGACAGGGGCGTGCGCTTGATATACCCTTTCTGGGACACAGTCACCACCATGTCTTCTTCCGTGATCATGTCTTCCAGTGTGATTTCACGCGAGGCCGGGCGGATTTCCGAGCGCCGTTCATCGCTGAAGTCCGCCCTGATATCGGCGAGTTCGTCTTTGACGATTTCAAGCACGCGTTTTTCGCTGCCCAGAATTTCCCGGTAGCGGGCGATATT
>JASJED010000087.1 GCA_030065585.1 Desulfobacterales bacterium
GATGGGTTCCCCCAGCAGGAGATGATCGGCCAGGTTGCGGTGAAAAGCGTACGGTTCCCGTTCGGCCACGGCAGGCGCTAGGCGGACGATTTCGCCTTCGGCCCGGCGCTGGCGGACCGTGAGCTCCGGGGTCATTTCGGTGGCGGGTATCATGTGGCGCTGATAGTAGTGATCGGGATCGATGCTGTGGGTATCCACATCCCGCCAGTGGCCGGTGATCGCACCCCGGGTGCCCAGGAGGTACCACTTGGGTTTGCGTGCCGCGGCGATATCCGAATGCAGGAATTCGGCTTCGACGCCCCCGGCAAAACGGATCTGGATCCGCTCCTGGTCGGCGTTGGTCACATCCTGCCAGACCCGTTTGTGTCGCGTGCCGATCACCGCTTCGACCGGCTTGGGAATCAGGCTCACGATCCAGTCGATATAATGGGCTCCCCAGTCATAGGACGTTCCGCCGGACACGGCGGCATGCGAATGCCAGTAGCCGCAGGGATGGTGGTAGCCCCCCACGAAGGTCTCCAGATAGAACAGCTCGCCGATCATACCGCTATTCAGGCTGTCCCGAATCGTAAGGTAGTCGGGGTCCCAGCGGCGGTTCTGGTGGCAGCTCAAATGCACCTGTCGCTGGTCGGCCATTGCTTCCAGGGCGTCGGTTTCCCGGCGGTTGAGGGCCAGCGGTTTTTCACAGATGACGTGTTTTCCGGCTTCTATGAGCGCCAGGCTGAGTTCGGCATGGGTGTTGGGAGGGGTTGCCACGATGACCAGATCGACATCGGCGGCGGCCGCCAGCGCTTCGGCGTCGGGCAGGCGGGTAACTCCCGGAAAATCGTGACGGGCCTGATCGACGCGATCCGGGGCCAGGTCGCATACCGCCCGCAGCTTTAACCCCGATGTGTTTTCGACACCCAGTCCATGCAGCCGGCCCACGGACGGGGCGTAACCCAACAGACCGACCCCCAGTTCGGGTGATGTGAGCGGGCGGCCGGCCAGGAAGACCATCAGACGGTAGAAAATGCGCTGCAGGACGGGATGGTCGTAGGCCTGCAGGGTGGTGGCGGCCGTCCGACCCCGGCCCACCGGGCGCTGGGTCAATACCGAGATATGATCGTAATGCCAGTCGGCATACAGAACAGATTCGGTGTCCTCGTGATTTGGGGTCAGGACCTGGTGGCGGCCGGGCAGGTAGACGGCATCCGGCAGTCGGGCGGCCAGGGGATGCTCGGCTTTTTCGAAAAGCACCCGTAATTCGGCCGCCGGTCCAGGCGGCCCGCAGGTTACGCCCAACAAGGCCGGCAGCGATTCGGCGCCGTCGATCAAGGCCAGCCATCCACCGCCCCGGTGAACGAATCCTTCCAAGTCGGGGTGTCGACCCTGATTGGCCTCGGCGCCGTGGCTGATGACGACGTCATGGGAATCCAGTGCCGCCGGCCACTGCGCGGCGATGGTCAGTCGGACATGCGCGATGGTCTCAAGATAGGTGAATAGGGACGACAACGCCGATCCTTCGTTTTCGGCGACACAGAGCAGTGACAGGGAGGGGTGCGTTATCATGGTTGGGATTCCAGGTGTTCTTCGGTTCGTTTGGTCCTATGGGTTGTCTTAGGTCGATTTAAAATGCCAACGGTGACCCTCCGGGGTGTCTTCCACCTGGATGTTCACCTGCAAGAGGGCGTCGCGCAGCCGATCGGCGGCGGCCCACTGCCCTTCGTGACGTAGCATCTGGCGCAGTTCCAGCAGTGCCTCCACCAAAGGGGCCAGCAAGTCGGTCTGAAGGCCCGAAACGGCGCCCAGTTGATTCCCCAGCACGGCAATCATCTCCCGCAGGTTGTCGCGGGCCTGGGTGACGGCCTCTTCGTTTTCCATCCCCTGCTGGGCCTGCCAGATGCGCCGGTCGAGTTCCAGCAGCGCATTGGTAGCGCCCCGGTGATCATTGGCGCCCAAACCTTCATGAAAACGGGTTTCCAGGTCATGGATCTGCTGCCAAAAAGCATCATCATTGCCGGGCGGTGGGGCCGGCATCTGCTCCGGGGCGGTTTTGGCCCGCAGCGGCGCAACGACGCCGTCACGCAATACGGACAGGTCGAAACGCTCGCCGCTTTGGAATGTCACCGTCCCCTCGAGGGTTCGCAGGGTAATCCCACCGATGCCCTTAACTTCCGCTTGTGAGGTGGCAAGATCAAGAATGCAGGCGGTATGCTCGTCCAACCCCAGCACCGGCCGGGTCTCGGGCAACATGGCTTCCAGGGCATCGAAACGCTCGGCCCCCGTAAAACAGAAACGGGTGTCGTGAGTGCCGCCTTCAGCATTGTTCCAGTGAGGCACCACCACGAGGTTAAGACCGAAGCGCGCCAGGAGATCCAAACCGGCAACCCAATGCAATTCCTGGCCGACCTTGTAAATCTCGTACACCGGCAGGGTGAAGCGACCCACGGTCAGGGCGGCGGCGCTGGCGGCCACCAGAATTCCGCCGCGGACGACGCATTCGGCCAGATAGTCGGGTATCTTCGAGGGTTGCCATTGGCGTACCGCATAGGTCGGGCTCCCGGGGCCAATCAGAATATAGTCGGCTTGGCGCAGGACGCCGGCGGCCTGCTGCCGGTCATAATCGCTGATCTGCGTATGGGACTTGAATGATGCCACGTCCAGCGTATGCTGGACGCGGTGTTTGAAATAGTCGATGGCCTTGGCCGCAATCTGGTCGACATTGAGCTGAAAACCGGCTGGTGTGTCCAGAAAAACGGCGCGTGCCGGTTTGGGCAGGCCGTCCAGCAGCCCTTTGTGGACTTCCACCATGGTGGCCGTCAGCTCACCCGAGCCCATCAATACGATTTTACCGGGTCGATCCGCCATCAGTCGGCCGTCTATTCGTTAAACAATTGATTTCAGTTGGGTGAAAACCAAGCTAGGCCCGATTCGGCGCACTTTGAGCCTAATAGCGGCATGATCGGAATGATCGCCTTGCCATCAAATAACAGTGAATAAACTAAAACACAAGAAACGTATTGCCAAGTTTTGGTGGCCTTCCACGGCGGGCCGCGTCGCCGTCGCACCGGAAATCTTTAGCCGAATGTATCACTGACACCCGAAATTCGTTAACCGCTCTCAGGGATGCGGATGGATCCTCATCCATCGTCATCGATACGGAAGACGTCGCCGCGGCCAAAAGACGTGATTTGATCTTGCGTATACAGAACGACCCGGCCTTTCCCGAAGACTTGCCAGGTGCCGCTGGTACCCGGGGTCAGCGCGCCGGTTTCCTCGTCGATGCCCATCAGCAGACTGGTCGGCAGCGCTTCGCTCAGAATGGCCGTCCATTGCCGGCCAAAGGTCGCATGATGCGGAATGACGCATACCTGGCCGATAAGGCCGAGCCCCGGTTTGACGACCGACTGAAACGGATCGTAGTAGTGGTTGCCCAGCACCATGGCGCCGGCACTGCTTCCGGCGATTACGGCGCCGCTATGGAAGGCTTCCCGCAGGGCCTGCCAACTAAGGCTCTCCCGCAGGCTATCGGCCAGGTGGGCGGGAAACCCGCCCAGCAGATAGATCAGCTGGGCGTGCCGCAACTGATCGGCAATCGCGGGATCGTTGGCCGAGGCGCGATCCACCAGGGGCAGGGCGTCCACCTGTTCGGCCCCCAGGCTTCGAAACCATCGCACCCCATTTTGTCCGGCCCGTTCAGCATTGTGGTCGGGTGCCGCCGCCGCCGGTATGATAGCCACCGGGGCTCCGGCTCCCCCAGCCGCGGCCAAAGCCTGTCGGTCGGGGGCGGCCATCTGTCCGCCGAATTCCGCGCCGCCGGCCAGCAACAGGTGTCCAGGCATGGGTTTACATCTCCTGCTTGGACGAGGATGCCGAAGTGCGACGACTAAAATCGGTCCTCGAGCGGCTCGTGGGGGGCAGTCCTTTACACCCAAGCCTCTCAAGTTCGCGCACCAGCTGCCGGCCATCGGTGAAGACAATCCCGTGGATGCCCAGGCCACGGGCGGCCAGCACGTGCCCCTCGGTATCGTCGATAAACACGGCTTCGGCAGGTTTGACCCCCAGTCGATCGAGGGTGGACCGATAAGCGGCCGGGTCGGGTTTGGCGCAACCTTCGTCTCCGGAACAAAAGACGACTTGGAAATGATTGCGGATGCCCCAGTCCACCAGCCATTGTTCGAGCCCCGGGGGATGGTTGGAAAGCACCGCCAGACGATAATGCCCATCGAGCCGTCGTATCACTTGCATGACCTCTGGGTTGACAGCCTCGTCGCGGTAGTAGCGTCGGCGGAACGCATCAATGCTGTCGCGCCTACCGAGACCCAGCGACGGCCCGATGCGGTACCAGAAGGCTTTCATCGTCAGGCGGCCCACGAGGGCATCCTGCCAGGCCGGGTCCTCGAACATGATCCGGTTGATGCTGTCCCGGGCGATGCCCAGATCGTCCTCATAGGCTCGAAAGCACGCCGCTGGCCGCGCAGCCGATATCACCCGCCCAAAATCGAAGATAACCGCTTGGATCGCCAGGATTTCGCCTCCTATGCGCGCAGAATACCGTAAGCCAGCAGGAGCCAGGCCACGATAAAGGCCGTGCCGCCGGCCGGGGTGATCAGACCAAGACTGCGAATGCCGGTAAAGCTGATCAGGTAAAGACTGCCCGAAAACATGAGGATTCCGACCAGCATCAGCCAACCGGCGGCCGTCAGGAGTGCGGATGCTTTGGTGACCTGAACCACAATGCCGATAAGGATCAACCCCAGGGAATGATAGAACTGGTATTGAACCCCGGTTTGGAAGACGGCCAGGGTTTCCGGCGGCATCCGCGATTTGAGGGCGTGGGCCGCAAAGGCGCCCAGGATTACGGACAGGGCGGCGCCTATAGCGCCGCCGAATATCAGGAGTTTACTCATGGGGGTTGCTCCATCGCATAACAGGCTGTCGAAAAACGATTGCGCTTGGCCATTCGGTGTTAAAACTCCTCTTCAAAATGCTCATTGATTGTCCATAAACGGCGCTTTTTCGTCGGATTTGGCCTTGTCTGGCCGGCGCTCATGACGTTTTGCGACACCTTGCTGAGGGTCGGCCGAAGACGGGGTCGATGAACGTTGACAGCGCCTTGGAATCTGACCGGTCGTCAATTGGGTGGCATGCCCCCCCACAAAGACGGCTCTGTCACGGCCGTATTCGTTGCCAGGCCCTGGCGAATGCGGGCGGCCGCCCGGCGGCCCCATTCGGCGTATATGTCCGGTCCCGGATGAAAGCCATCGGTCGCCATCTGTTCGGGCTGCATGGAAAAGTCCAAGGGTAAAAAGAGGGCCGCATTGGCCGATGACAATTCTTCCAGAGCCGCGTTGAATATTCGCGCACCCTTGCCCAGGTGCCAACGCAGGGGTTGGGGCAGCGCCGGGAAACGATGCATGGGGGGAAGACTGGAGATCAGGATGACTTGCGGATTGAATTTAACCCGCAACAGATCGATCAGGCGCTGTTGATCGGCCAGCCAGGCGGTCATCTTGCGCTGGCCGGTCAGGTCGTTAACCCCCAGAGCGGTGAGGACGACATCCTGGGGCTCCGTCGCCATCGCGGCAAGAACCTTCAGGGCGTCCCGGGTGGTAGCGCCGGTTTGGGCCACCAACCGGTACTGGACCGTATAATGGCGGGCCAGATACTGCGTCAAATACCCCAGCAGGGCTTGCGCCTGGGAGGCGGCACCCACACCGGCGGCCGAGGAGTCTCCCACGACGAGCAGGCGCAGACAAGGCCCCGCGCCGCTGCGGCCCGTCCGGGGTCCCTCGGCTTCCGGCAGGATCGGCGTCTTGACCCGCACCCACAGCCCCTGCAGCAGAAGCATTGGTCCTAAGATTACTTTCGATGGTATCGGCAGCATGGCATCGTATCCCATCTTGAAACCGTTTCCAAGCAGCTGGTTGTGAACGGTCCGTGGCGATTGCCACCGTGAGACCGTCTTATTTCACCACCAGCACCGGACAATGGGCGCCGTGCAGGACCCGGTGCGCGGTGCTCCCGAGCAATAGTCCTTGCAGATCGGTTCGCCCCCGGGATCCCATGATGATCATTTCGCACCCTTCAATGCGGGCCGTCTCGCAGATCCGGTTGCCAGGCGGGCCTTCGAGAATGCGCTCACTGATGGCAATGCCGCGTGCTTCCAGCATTTCACGGTATGGCGCGAGCATTTTTTGTGAATTCTCGAGCCGCTGGGTGATGGCTTTCTGGAGATAGGGTTCCCCTATCACGGAGGGGAAAGGTTTGTGGCAATAGAGCAGCACCAGTTCGGCCGCCATCAGCCCGGCCATCTTGGCGGCGTAGTCGGCCGCTTTGTGGGAAGGCGGGGATCCATCCACAGGGACCAGGATTTTAGCGTCGGACATGCAACCCTCCTTTCATGGTTCGTCCGGTGGCGTCCGGCCGTCGCCGGTCGATTCCCCCGTCAGGCGGTGAGCGCGAATAATCGGTCATTGCCTGGCGGTCAAGGCCGGGTTGCCGTCATCTCCCGTATTTTGACCTCCCGGCCGTTGATATGGCATTAACGATCTCTAATTGCATCCATGACCCGTCACGAGGGCGGATCACCATGATCGAACACCGACCGCAACGCTTTGCCAGCAAAGGTTGGCGCCCCCATTCTTCGGCGGCCACCGGTTCTCAAGCGCTTGACGAGATCTTCAATGGGCCACGTGAATCAGTTTGTCGGTCGCGAATCCGAGGGCTTGCGCCTTGTCGATCAACTTCGATTTAAGCGACGGGTCCAATTGGGGCGCCCGGGCCAGGATCCAAAGATAGGACTTGCTTGGTCCGCAAACCATGGCATGGCCATAGTCTTCAAAGTCCAGATC
The DNA here is from genome assembly GCA_030065585.1 of Desulfobacterales bacterium. GTDB lineage: Bacteria > Desulfobacterota > Desulfobacteria > Desulfobacterales > UBA5852 > JABZFP01. The sequence continues at coordinate 6,837 of JASJED010000087.1, forward strand.
GATGATGTTGTAGCTGCTGTAAAAGGGGCCCCAGAAGGAGACTTTCAAACGGCCTACACGGGGATCACCGACGGAGTAGGCTTTGCCGACGGCTTCCTTCCATTTCCGGCGCAAGGGGTCGTAGCCGCGATTTACCACACGGATACCGCCGTCATCCCGCAGACTGTAAACGGCGGTTACTTTTTCGAGACCCCTTTCGAAAGAATGATCCAGACGGGCTATCTCGTACCAGGTCCCCAGATAACGGTCGCGCTCGAATCCTTCGACCGGTATCACTTTTTCCGGTATGCCGATGCAGGCCCATAACATAAGGGGCATTCCCATGATTTGGATAATCTTCGCTATCTTCACCACTCGATACAATCCGGTTATGAATCGTTCGCCCCGATTGAAGCGACCATCGGCGTCGCCATTATCACTGCTCCGGGCGACCAGCTATTAGATGCCCGGCGGATGCCGGCCTGAAATCCGTCTGTTGTTGCGATAGAATAATACGCCTTAACGTCGTGTCCAGATGTCCTCGGTCTTACGCGCGGACCGGGCAGCCGCCTTTCCTAAACCGCCGTCGAATACTGCCGCCCGATTGCCGCCCATGCTGATTGGGACGGCCGGCCTATTCCGTCTCGCAATGCGATCTCAGGGCGCCGGGCGCGTTCGGATATAGGTGCGGGCTGCTTCCAATTGATGATCCTCACCGGCCAGCAGTCCCTGGCGGTCAAGTTCGATGACAATATCCGGTTTGACCCCCTGGCCCTCGACGATGCGCCCGTCGGAAGGAATCGGCTGCAGAAAGGTGTGCATGAACGACAAGCCGTTGGGCAGGCGCTTCCACTGGGCGCCCAGGAGATAGCCCGGGCTCTGCGCACCCACGATGACCGCCCGCCCGATGGCCTGCAGGCAGGCGGCAAAGTGCTCGCTGCAGGACGTGCTGGTGGCGTCGATCAGAATGGCCACCGGTTTCAGGTAGACAAAACGTGCCGGGCGCAGAACGCGCGTCACCGTGCGGTCCCGGAACCGGAAGCGGTACAGCAGCGTTTCGGCGCGGATCAACTGGGTGACGATCGTATCCATGATGCGGAAGTAGCCGCCGGGATTGCCGCGCAAGTCGAAGATCAATCCGCGCGTGTCGCGCAGCGTCTCCAGCGCATCGGCAAACTGCTGGTCCACCGGTGCGGCGAAGTGGTTGAACCGGATGTAGCCGATATTGTCGGCCAGCCGCCGCGCTTCGAAGTGGATATGGACGGGAGGCATGGCCTCGCTGATGATCCGCCCCGGACCTCTTGGCCGGCGTAACAGCAGCGCTTGCTTAGGCGTGACATCGGCATTGCGGTAAGCGATTGCAACCGTCGTCCCCGGCGGACCGTCGATTTGCCCTTTGAGGTAGTTCGCCAGCCCACCGTTTCGGTTTCGGGGATTGTAAGGGGGCAAGGCGTCGGCCTGATGGACCAAATCGGCGACTTCCCAGCCAGCGATGCGTGTTATCTCATAGCCGGGGCGCAGGCCGGCCGAGTGCGCCGGCGAGCCGGATGCCACCCGTGTGACGATCGCCTGGTTTCCCATCCAGCGCACTTCGAGGCCCGTGCTGCCGGCGGCAAACAGGGTCGGCATATAGGCTTTGAGCATGTTATCCGTTGCCACCAGAAGATGAGACAAGCCCAGTTCGAAGAGCATCCGGTTGGTGATCCGCTTGAAGGCTTCAAGGCCCCGGGACCGGACAATTTGGGGCCGGTAGCGGGCGTAGCGGGCTCTCCAGTCAAGCCCTCCGAAGGTCGGATCGAAGTGCTCACGGTTGACGGTCTCCCAGACCAGGTCGAAGCTTTCCAGGTTCCGCTGGTCGGGGTCTTCCGCGAAACAGGGCGCGACACTCAGCCACAGCACGAATCCGACGGTCAGGCCGATTTGCATTTTACTTCCCCGGTCGCATGCGTTTGGGCCTCTGGGCGAGGCCCTTCCAGAAAAGGGGATACCCTTTCGATAACCATTAGCATGAGCGATGGACTCAGGGCATCTGCCGGTTGCCGTGGGTTACGTTCTTTAACTCACGGATATGATCGAAATGCGGCATGATCGTTTCCTAAAACTGGTAGCCGAGCATGACGCCGCTGATGACGGTGTCCGCTTCCAGGAAATCGATATTGACGCTGCGGTGGCGGTAACCCGCCAGCAGGGTCCCGAAGAGGGGCGCATGTCCGAACAGATGCGAATGGGTGTACAGGCCAAAAAGCGAATAGGTGACATCTTCCCGGTCTTTGAAGAAAATCGGGTGTTCGTCATCGTAGTCCTGATAGCCGATCTCAGCGGACAGGTTGAAGAAATGTTTGGGGGTCAAGTGCCGCAGCCCCAGTTTGAACCGGTATCCCAGATAGCTGTTGGCCTCGCCGTCCAGGTCGCCGACCGTAAATCCGGCCTGGGGCAATAGGGTCAGGCCCGGGGTCAGCTGGAAGACATACCCGAGCTGCAGGGCATGAATCCAGCCGTCACGTTCCAGGTCGTCGAAACGTTGGCCGATGTCATCGTCATCGATGTCGATCCGGGAGAGCGTGTAACCGGCCGCGAACCCCGTTCCCATGATACGGGCATAGTCGACTTTGGCCCCGTAGGTATGTTTGTCGGTTTCATTGCGGTCTCGATCGACCAGGTAGGGGTCTTCCCAAACCTCGCCGAAGGGTTTCACAAAGACGCCCAGATCGAGCTGGCCGCCGCCGTCCAAGGGTAGCACCGTTCCCAGGGTCAGCCCGGGCGGACCGTCAGGGCCGAGAGGGGTGCCAAGATAGAGCTGGCGGCCGGATTGCGCAAAAGTGTAACGCAGATCGAAGCTAGCCAGGGGAATCACCCGGTCGAAGCGATTGGCATTGTCATCCAGATCGCGGACCCGCTCGTTGCCGTCGTTGGGCTGCAGCTGGTCGTTGCTGACCACATAGCCGGCCCCGGCGGCCAGGTTGAATGACCATCCGGCCCGGGGCCCCCTGCCCTCCTCGGCCCGGACGGCGCTCAGGGGCAGGCTCGCCGTCAGGCAAAGCAGCAATCCATAGAGCACCCATCGGTATTTTGGCACGGGGTATCCTTTCATTGTGTTGATTGGCCCCGCAGAATATCACGCCAGACCCGCGGCGGATAACTCTTGCCGTCCACCAGATTGCGAAGGGACACAAAGAGCGGCTCGGGCAGGGCGTCGAGGGCGAACCAGTCGACGGCGCTCATCTCGTAGGGGGCCTTGATGGCGGGTTTTCCGGAAATATAGCACCCCTGCATCCAGATCGTGACATAGTGTTTCCCGCTGGCGGCGAAGTCATCATTGGTGATAGCGATAAAATGAACATGACCGATGCTGACCCCGGTTTCCTCCTTTACTTCGCGGATGGCGCAGGCGTCCGGCGATTCCCTGAATTCAAGATGCCCGCCGGGGGTCGACCAGGTTCCTGCCCCATGGACCGATTTCCTTTTGAGCAGGAGCAGCCGCCCTTCATCGACAATGATGACGCCCACGCCCACCAGCGGTTTGGGGTTCATGGCAGGGGATCCTTTCCACCGGAAGCGACCTCAATTTTCAAGAAAGGTCTTAATCCGGCTGCCTGCTTGCTTGATGTTCAAGACGCCGTCCAAATGACCGCGCGTGCCTTGGAGTTCCACGATTTCCACCGGGGTGCCATCCGAATTGACGGGGTCAAGATGACCGCGACACGTTCGCGAAAATCATTAACGAACACTTTTTTTCTGAGGCTGCCATCTTTATCGCGCTCGATCAACAGGATTTTTTCCTGCGCAAAGTCAAAAGGGGGGCTGGGCGAAGCCTTCTCTCGCTTTGCGGCAGGGCGGCTCAGTCGCAGGCCAGCGAGGGCGCATCGGGACCCAGGTACTGCTGGCGGCGCACGGCGTCGAACGCCTGTCGTGCGATCTCACAGGCGCGTGCGACACTGAGCGGGTCCCAGATCTTGATCTTTCCGTCATCACCGGTCGTGGCGAAACGCCCTCCGTCGGGATGGACGGCAATCCGCCAGCTCGAGGCCGCATGCGCCGGCCAGGCCGCGGCCAGCTTACGTCCGCTGTGGACATCCCACCAGTGCAGCCGGCCGCTGCGGTCGACGACCACCAGGGTGACGCCGTCGGCCAGAAAGGCCACGTCCGTTGCCCCGCCGCTGTGGCCGGTGAACGCCGCCTGCTGTTGGCCGGTTGCCAGGTCCCACACACTGACGACTTCTTCGCTGGAGGCCACCGCCAGGCGTCGCGCGTCCGGGCTGAAGGTCACGCTCCAGAGAACATCGTCATCGGCTTTGATCTCCCGGACCAAGGACATGCCCGCCAAGTCCCATACACGGACATCTCCTCGGGTGGAAGTCAAGGCCAGCAGGGTGCCATCCGGTGACAGGCTCCCGCGCGTATTCTGGCGGCCCTTCTGTTTGGGGAGCATTTTCGGTGTGCGGGTGGTGACGTCCCACAGGTTGACCTCGTCTTCGCCGACACTCACCAGCCTTTTGCCATCGCGCGTGAAAGCCAGCGACCATATCGCCCCGCCGCGCGCGGCCATCGTATGCTGTAATTTTCCCTCATTCAGGTCCCAGAAATTGATCCGGCCGGAACGATCTCCCGCCGCCAGCAGTTGTTCCTGGTGGGAAAAAGCAAGGGCCCAAACCGCGTCGCCCTTTCCCTGAAACGCCATGAGCGGTTGGTGGGTCTCCAACTCCCAAATCTTTACCGCGCCGGCATCGTCGCCCACTGCCAGCAGACGGCCGTCCCGGCTGAAGGCCGCCGCCTTGGCCGACTGTCCATCCACCCGCATTTCGCGGGCCAGGGGCTGCGTGCGGTCGAAGCGCCACAAGCGTATGACCTGGTCCTGACCCAGGGTCGCCAGCAACTGCCCATCCTGGCTCAATTCCGCATCGATGATCGCCCGGCTGTGCCCACGGGGCGTGGTGATGATCGGCTTCTGTCGTACCACGTCCCAGAGATTGATACGGCCGTCAGCGTCGCCGCCGATAAGAATCTGGCCGCCGGGTCCGAATAGGACCGTGCCAATCTGTTGGTCCTCCTTGAACGCCCGGCCGACGACCCGTCCTGAGGGGAAGGCGATCACGCTGGAAGTTCCATCCGTGCTGGCGGTTGCAAATCGATTACCGCCCGGGCTGAAAGCCATTTTCAGCAGATGACTCGTGTGCACGCCTGTCACCGGATCGAAAAGCGGATTGCGTGATGGTAGGGCCCAGCCGAATATCCTGCCGTCGTGGGTGCTGGCGATCAGGCCACGGCCATTCGGGCTGAATTCGACCACACTGAAACTGAGGGGCAGATCGATCAGCGGGCGTCCCACTGCCCTGCCGTGCACCACATCCCAGATCTGAACAGTACCGTCCCCGTTGCCCGTGGACACGGTGGTGCCGTCCGGACTGAAGTCGACGCTCATGATGACGTCACCGGATTCGCCGATCTTCCGTCCGGCCTCGCCCAGGCGCTGGCTCAGCGGCCAAAGACGCAAAGTCCCATCGTTGCCGGCGGACACCAGCCAGCGATTGTCCGGGCTGAAATCCACATCCCGTATCCCGCCGCGGTGGGCGTTGAGCCGTGGCCCCATAGATTTGCGCGAGACCAAATCGATCAGATCGATCGTTCCGTCGCGTTGGGCGGAGGCCAACACACGGCCATCCGGGCTCAGGGCGATCGCGAGTGCATCCCCGGCCGCCAAGGGGCTGCCCACGATAACCGGGCCATCACGCATCAAAGCCTGCCGTGCGGCCAGAAGCGTCGCCCGGGCATCGAAGGCCGGCGGTTTTTCGACCGCACGGGCGACCGCCTCGGCGGCAAGCACCAGGGCCAGCAGGGGGTCGCTGTCCACCATGCCGAAAGCCCCGACACCCAGCGCGGCAGCGAACCGATCCCGGGCCTCGATCGAGGCCGCATCGGCCCTTTCGGCATTCAACCGGGCCTGACGCAGGGCCACAAACGCCACGATCGAAGCGGTGGTGGCCCCCAGGGCCAGTGCTGACAGCACGGCGCTGACGATACGGCGCACCTTGCGGGTTCGGCGCTGTTTCTCCACGGCGGCGGCATCAGCCCGGGCCTTGGTTTCCGCCGCCGCATCCAGAAAGGCGCGCTCGACGCCCCCTAACTGCTCGGGATTCCCGGCAGCCCATTCGAGCGCCGAGAGCAGGGGGGTGCCGCGATAGAGCAAATCAGGATCCCGCCCTTCGGCATCCCATTCTGCTGCGGCCCGGATGATACGCTGGCGCGAGCGCAGTTCATCCCGCGAGGCTTCGATCCAGCCCTGTAGGCGGGGCCAGGTGCGCAACAGGGCTTCGTGGGCGATTTCAATACTCGTATCATCGATCGTCAACAGCCGGGCCTCGGTCAATCGCTCGACCACGCGTTGCATCACCTCCGGATGAGCGTCGTGGCGGATGTCGGTGCGGGCCAGGATCCGCCGGGTGTCGGGGGTACCCTCCCCCGGGGTGACGAGCCGCAGAAAAAGGCGTTCGGTGGCCTTGCGTTCCTGGGGATTGAAACGATCCTTGAAAATGGCATCCGCTGTCTGGCTGATGGCCCCCGCAACCCCCCCGGCAGCGCGGAAACCCTCCAGGGTGAGCGTATTGCCGCGGCGGCGGTTCCAGGTTTCCACGAGAGCATGCGCCACCAGCGGCAGTGACCCGGCTTCGCTGCCGGCTTCTTTGATTATCGTATCGACCAGGCCCGGTTCCAGGACCAATCCCATCGGCCGGGCCGGTTCGACAATTGCCCGTCGCAGTTCGGATTTTGTCATGGGGCTGACCAGCACTTGGTTATCCGTGATCCGTTCCGCTAACCAGGGGATCTGGGCACAGGCCGCGTAGAAATCGGCGCGCACCGTAATGACAATCCGCGCCTTGCTGTCGGCAGGATCGGCGATGGCTGAAAGGGCGACAATGAATCGGGACTGCTGCGCCGGGGTCGCCAGGGTGAATAATTCCTCGAACTGGTCGATGCACAGAAGCAGGGGATGCTCGGCGCCCTGGGCATCGGCCAGATGCCGCGCCAGTGTGGGATGCGCCATGAGATCTTCCAGAGACAACGCGGGGACGCCGTCCTCGAGCTGTCGCGTCAACTGGAAATAGAGCTCGGCCAACGGATCGCGTCCCGGGGTGAACAGGGCCAGACGCCATTTTTCACTGCCGGACAGCGCCCCGGACTTGAGTGCCGGTATGAAACCAGCGCGGACCACCGAAGATTTGCCGCTGCCTGAGGGTCCGCCGACGAAGAGAACCCGGTTGAGCTGAAAGCGGCGCACGATTTCATCGATAAGTGCCTCGCGCCCAAAAAAGAAATGGGCATCCTCCGGCTGGTAGGTGGCCAGTCCCTTATAGGGGCAACGGCTATCTTTAAGCGCCACTTGGGTGGGCACGTCGAGTTGGGTCTCGATGGCCTCCTGCGCCAGCGCGGTGTGAGCGGCCCCGCGCCAGCTTGGCATGTCGGGAAAGCGGTTTTCGGGCTGCAAGGCCATGCCGCGTGCGATCACCTCGCGCCAGACGGCCGGCAATGCCGGCAAATGCTGGTCGATCTGGTTCACGGCGGGTGGTTTTTTTCCGGTGAGCACATGCCAGAGCATGGCCGTGGCGGCATAGATGTCTGCCGCCGGCGTGATGGTGGCGGCAGGATCCCGCTGTTCGGGCGCCTCGTAAAGCGGCGTCCCACCAATGATTGTCGCTGTGGTGGGATGTTTGACTAAGTCTTTGGCGATCCCCAGATCACCGATCAGAATGCGTTCATTCTCGGCCACGAGCCTGGCGGGCGTTGTGGCGGTGGCCACCGGGGCGGGGTGATCCTTAACCGCCGGTCCCCGGCGGGCAAGCTGAAACAGGGTATTGGCCGGTTTGACATCACGATGGACGAGCCCGGCATCATGAATGGCGGAGAGCCCCTCGGCAACGGCATCCACAATGGCGCTGATGCCCTGGAGGTCACGGTCGCCATTGCCACGGCCCTTTTCGAGGCGCGGCGCGAGCGTTCCCCGATCGGCGAAGTCCATCACGAAATAGGGCCGCCCGTCGTTGAGGCGGCCCACGTCGTGAACCGGTATTACATGCGGGGATCGAATCCGCCGCAGCAGTCGCGCTTCTTCCAGAAAGCGGTTCTGAATATCATCATCGTGCACCAATTTATGATGCAGCAGCTTGATGGCCACCAGGCATTCGAGTTCCTCGTCCCAGGCCCGCAGAACGACGGCAAAACCGCCGCTGGCGGTTTCATTCAGAACCTCGAATCGACCGACATAGGAAGGCAGATCCATAGGGACGACCGCTCGCTAAAGGTGCTGGCTGGCATCGACACAATGGTATTTCTTCACGTCCAGGATGTTGTGATGGCGATCGGCGGCGCTCACACAGATGGTTGTCGCCTTGCCGCGGACTTTGGTCGACGCGGCCCCCTGGGTGATGTAGGTGGGATAGTCGTCATGCCGATGCCAGCGTCCCTGTTTGACTTTATAGACCGGCTCCGCGTTGCGGCCCACCTGCTGGACGGTAAAATTCTCTCCCCACCAGACATGAAAGTGGTTCTTGGAGACATCGGGCGTGAAATTGGCGATGAAGGTGATCTCGAGCTCTTCACCCGATCGTGTTACCCGCTCGATTTTAACCTCGCAGCCATCCACCGGGCAGGCATTGGGCATGTCGGCCAGGGTGCTTACGGCACCGGCACTGATGAGCGCAGCGCCCAGGAGCAACAGCACCGCTCCGAATATTAGCAATTGCCTGGTATGATCCGATTCGCTCGTTTGAGCAATAGACGACATGGCACGTCCCTCCTTTGAATTTTAATGCACGGTCGAATCTATTGGAAAAAAGAAGAAGAGAAGATCTATGCTTACCGCTCGGTGTTCAAAAACGCTCCGGCTTCAACGCAAATTTAGCTGGCGTGGGAAAGATTCAGGTGAGAAGACACCTTAAATTATAAGGTCTAACCTAGGCTGCAATGGTTTCATGTCAAGCTGGCCCCAGGGCGAAGAGCTGCTCCGATCCCTGGCGTCCGGGAATGGTATGCATGCCCAGATCTCGCAGGGCAAGGCGTCCTTCGACGAGCGTGGCCGTTGGGGCGCAGACTAGGATGGCTTCCGGAAAGGCCTTGTTGGCCAGACCGGATAATCGTGCGGCCAGATTCACACAGTCGCCCACCACCGCCAGATCGGCCACCCGCGAACCCAAAGAGGAAAGGGTGATGGGACCGGTGGTGATCCCCCAGCCGATCCGGAGCTTATCCGCATCGGCATAGCGCGCGGCCAGAGCGACGCGTAAATCAGCGAAATCTTGCATCTGCCGTAGCGCCGCCCGGCAGGCCTGGTTGGCCTGCGTGGCGCCATCCTTAAAGCGGTGTTCCCAGAAAGCAAAGATGGCATCCCCGGCGTAATCCTTGATGGTCCCTTGAAACTCATCGACGATCGCACTGAAGCTATTGAATATATTTTTAATCATGCCGGAGACCTCCGTTGAAGGATGGCTTTGGGCGTAGGCCGAAAAGCCCCTGATATCCGCCATCAGCGCGGTGATCACCTCCGTTACGGAAGCTATCTTGGTCATTTCGGTGATCGGCGCATCACTGTCGACATCGGCGTCCGCCTGTGGATCGTCGACAAAAAAAACGACATCACCGACTCGCACACGGTCTCCATGGCAAAGGAATTTAGACGATCCGGCCGTCATTCGGCTATCGTTGACCCATGTTCCGTTGCAACTGTTGTCGATGATTTTGAGGCGACCCGCCGAACAAACAATTTCGGCGTGATCCCGCGACACCTGGGGATCTGCCAGGCGGATCCGCTTTTGAGGGTCCATGCCTTTGCAGGTTCGCCCGATACAAATTCTATCGGTGATCACGATTTGTCGGATCTGCTGATCCTGTTCGATCCACTTCAGGCTGGGATTGGGCATGATGGAGGCTCCCCTGCATTTCTATCGCGAGATCTTCGGCGATCTTTTTGTAGGATTTGCGACCGTCCCGCAGATGCTTGATGATGCCGATGATGGTGTCGTCGATTTGCATGGCACTTTTGAGAATCAGGCGTCGATCTCAAAAAAATGCGCGATTTCCTCCAGAAGGCTTTCAGGCGCTTCGGCCGGAATAGAATGCCCTGTGTTGTCGAGAAGCCGGAAGCTGCCCTTGAGCCTTTCCGCCAGGGCCTGCGCGCCGGCCAATGATACGAGGGGATCCTCCGCTCCGGCCAGCACCCGTGTTGGCCGAACGCTTTCCGGCAGCGAATCGGCCACCGGCGGGTAGTCGGCCAGCGCCGCCAGCAACCGGTTGATCTTCTCCGCATCGTTGCGCTGCACCAGCGCTTCCACGATCTTGTCCAGTACCCGGGCTTGCTGCCGCAGAAAGGTTTCGCTGAACACCACCGGCAGCATGGCCCGCATCAGGGCTTCCAGGCCGCATTCGGCCAGGATGGTGCGCCAGCCGGCGATCGTGAGTCGGGTGCGCATGCCGGTATCGATGTCGAGGCTCAGCAGCAGGAGCCGTTCCACCCGGTCCGGGGCTCGGCGCGCCGTGGTCAGGGCCACCCGGGCGCCATGGCTCAACCCCACGAGGCCGGCCCGGGCAATGTTCAGGTGATCCAACAACCGGATCAGATCCGTGGCATGATGTTCGAGATCGGGTGCCTGGCGGCCATTGCCGCTGCGGCCCTGGCAGCGAGCATCGTAGACTACCACCCGGGCCGCACGCTTGAGCCGGTTGGCAAAGGGCCACCAGTTGAGTGTGGTCTGGGCCGTCCCGTTGAGGAAGACGATGGTCGGGCCGCTGCCGGTGCCTTCAGCGAAGATGTCGTAGAACAGCGGGCAGCCGTCTTCGGCATCGAAGTGAGGCATTTAGGGCCACCTGCTGCCCACGGCGGGCGGACCGGCAGGGCGCGCCCCTCGACTTGGCGCCGCGCCGACCAGGGTGACCCTACCAGGTGATTTCAACATCGAGATCATCCCCGATTTTGCTCAGGCCTTTGTCGAATTCGTCCAGGGAGACGGATTTAGGGATCTGGACCTGGATTTCCATACTGTAGAGCGCCGTGCCCGACTGGGGCATGAACTGACGCTTGGACTTAAGATCGATGATGTTGATGCCATAGTCGGCCAGGTAACGGCTGATCTTGAAAACGATCCCAGCCTGATCCGTGCCCTCCAAACGGATGGTGTGAGGGGCGTGGGGGCCGACGGCGTAGCCCTCCATGGACTCGACTTCGCGCACAAAGGCCGACAGACCTTTTTCCTGCTCCAGCCGGCGGCAGGCGGTCTGCAGACGTTCGGTCAGATCATCGCTGTTGTTGTCCAGTGACGAAAGGAGCACGATAAGCGTGAACTCCCCGGCCAGCAGGGTCATGGTGGTGTCTTCCAGGTTGCACCCGTTTTCGTAGATCAGTTGCGTGACATCCGCCACGATGCCGGGGCGATCTTTGCCGAAGGCGGTCATAATGAATTTCTGTTCCATGGTCTCCCTTTCCAATGTGCCTGTACCGTGGGCGCCCGTGGGGGCGCCGTCAGCATGGTTGCCAAGTCTGGGACTATCGTTCGGTCAGCCTCGCAGACAGGGTTTGCGCGCGGCCGCGGTTTCATCCAGGCGCCGCACTTTGGTCTTGCGGGGCGCACTGGTCAGAAGTTCGGGACTTGTTCGGGCTTCCTCGGCGATGGCCCGCATGGTGGTGATGAACTGGTCGATATTCTCACGCGATTCCGACTCGGTCGGCTCGATCATGATGGCCCCGGGTACGACCAAGGGGAAGTAAATGGTCGGCGGATGGAATCCATAGTCGATCAGTCGTTTGGCCAGATCGAGGGTGGTCACCTTGTAGGGTTCCAGGTGCCTGTCCGTGAAGACGCACTCGTGCATGCAGGGTTTGTCGAAGGGCAGATGGTAGCGGTCCTTCAACTTTTCCTTGATGTAGTTGGCGTTGAGCACGGCATGCTGGCTGGCATCCTTGAGCTGGTTGCCCAGCGAGCGGATGAAGCTGTAGGCGCGTACCAGAATACCGAAGTTGCCGTAAAAGGCATTGAGCTTTCCGATGCTTAAAGGAAACTCTTCGGTCAACCGGTAGCCGCGCGCGTCTTTGACCACGCGCGGGGTCGGCAGAAACGGCGCCAGTTCCCGGCTGACGCAGACCGGTCCGGCCCCGGGCCCACCGCCGCCGTGGGGGGTCGAGAAGGTCTTGTGCAGGTTGATGTGCAGCACGTCGATGCCGGCCCGGCTGAAATCGACAATGCCCATGACGGCGTTCAAGTTGGCGCCGTCGCCGTAGATCAACCCACCCTTGGTGTGCACGATATCAGCGATTTGCCGAATGTGGGTCTCGAAGAGTCCCAGGGTGTTGGGGTTGGTGACCATCAAGCCGGCGGTATCCTCGTCCATCACCGCGGCCACCGCCTCCGGTGTCAGCACGCCCTCCGGGCCGGTCTCCAGCGGTACGGATTTGAATCCGCACAGGGCCGCGCTGGCCGGGTTGGTGCCGTGGGCCGTGTCCGGGATCAGGATTTTACTGCGGGTCTGGCCTCGATGGCGGTGATAGGCGGCGAAGATGAGCATGCCGGTCATCTCCCCCTGGGCCCCGGCGGCCGGCTGCACCGATGCGGCTTCCAGGCCGGAAATATGGGCCAGGTCGTGCTCCAGTTCGTAGATCAGCTGCAGGGCGCCCTGGCACAGTTCGCTGGGCACCAATGGATGGGAGCCGGCGAACCCGGGCAGGGACGCCTGGCGTTCATTGGTCTTGGGGTTGTATTTCATCGTGCATGACCCCAGGGGATACATGCCCGAATCGACCCCGTAGTTCCACTGGGACAGGCGGGTGTAATGCCGCACGATTTCCACCTCGCTCAAATCCGGGAAATCCGGCCCCTCGCCGGCAATGGCCGCATCCAGGGCAACCGGGTCCACGTCCCGGGTGGGAAGGGAAAAGCCCGTGCGGCCCTTGCGGCCGCGTTCCCAGAGCAGGGGTTCATTCAAGATCAAACCTTGGGTTCCGACGTATTCGTTCATGGCTTAACCTCCTCGACCAGCCGGTCCAGGTCTTCGCGGCTTTTGGTTTCGGTGACGCACAGGAGATAGTGGTCGGCCAGCTCCGGGTAGTAGCACACCAGCGGAATGCCGCAGAGGATCTTCTTCTCCGCCAGAAGCTTCTGCCATTGGGCATCGAAGTCCGCCGGAAACTTGACCACAAACTCGTTGAAGGTCGGACGCGCGAAGGGCAGTTCCAGGCCGGCCGCACGCAGGGCACCTTTGAGGTATTCGGTTTTGTCGCGGTTCAGGGCCGCCAGCTCCCTAAATCCGCTGCCGCCCAGGGCGGCCATGTAAATGCCGGCGGCCATGGCGCAGAGACTCTGGTTGGAGCAGATGTTGGAAGTGGCTTTTTCACGGCGGATATGCTGCTCGCGGGTGGAGAGGGTCAGCACGAAACCGCGTCGGCCGTCGGTGTCCGTGGTCTGCCCCACCAGGCGCCCGGGTAGATTGCGCAAGTACTTTTGTTTGGCGGCGAAGATCCCCAGGCCCGGGCCGCCGAAGGACTGGGCCAGCCCCAGGCTCTGGCCCTCGCCGCAGACGATGTCGGCATCCTGGCGGCCGGGCGATTTCACCAAACCGTAAGCCAGGGGCTCACTGAAGGCGGTGATAAAAACGGCCCCACGATCGTGGATGACCTGTCCGGCCGCCGCCAGATCTTCGATGCCGCCAAAGAAGTTGGGCGACTGGATGGCCACGCCGGCCAGATCGTCGATGGCGTCGATGGCGGCCAGATCGGTGCTGCCGTCCGGTAAGTAGGGCAGGGTTTCCACCTTGAACCCGGTGGACTGGAAATAAGTTTCCAGCACCTTGCGATAATAGGGGTTGACCAGGGTGGAAACCGCCACGGTTTTCTTCTTGGCCCGCCCGATGCGAATGGCCATCAACAAGGCTTCGGCCAGAGCCGAGGCGCCGTCGTAGAGGGAGGCGTTGGCGATCTCCATACCCAGCAGGCGGCAGACCAGGGTCTGGTATTCGAAGATGCCCTGGAGGGTGCCCTGGCTCATTTCGGGCTGGTAGGGGGTGTAGGCTGTGGCGAACTCGGAGCGGCTCAGCACATAGCGCGCCGCCTCCGGGATGAAGTGGTGGTAGCTGCCGGCGCCGGCAAAGATCGTGTGGGTGTTCCAGGACACGGTCTGGGCTGCGAGTTTTTCCATGTGAGCGTTGAGCTCCCATTCGGTCAGGGTCGGCAGGTCCAGCGGCGTGCTGCGGCGGCAATCCTCCGGGATGGTGGCGAAAAGTTCGTCCAGATCCTTGACCCCCACGGCCGTGAGCATATTCGCAATATCTTCAGATGTATGGGGAAGGTATCGCATGATTTGTTTCCTTTCGCTGATTTCTTTCATGCACGGTCCTCCTGGGATGGGGTTACAGCCCTGCCGGTAACGAGCGCGGCGACGGCCACGGCCGTCGGTGGGTGGGCCTCATTGAATATACCCAGGCACGCCGCGCGCAGCAGATGTCCGCGTTAGGGTGGATGCGGGGCTAAACTTTCAGCGGTTGCGGCGGCAACCCCTGATGTCCGCGCTTTGGGCGGCTGGCGGGGACATGGGACGCAAAGGGAGGTGCCCGGCGCCATTCGACGGTAGCGCATGTTCAAGCAGGACCGCATTTGCACGATTCGTTAATTTCAATAGATATTATTTATGGTTTAAGCAAGAAAATTTCAAAAGAAGGATTAGGATTCCAGCAACGCGGGAGGTAATCAGGGGCCCTTAGATTTTGGAGCGGCAGGCTTTAAACCGCCAGTCCGGCCGCTTTGAAAAGGGGCCGGAGGTGCTTCAGGCTTTCCTCTCCGGCTTCGTCCGGGGTGTCCACATAGGGGTAGAGTTCCAGGCTGATGTCGCCGTCGTAGCCCAGACGCGCCATGGCCCCGAAGACGGCGGCAAAGTCGATGGCGCCCTGACCGGCAATCAGGTGGTTGTGCTCGCGGGTGGGGGCGATGTCTTCCACGTGCATATGCCCCACCCATTCGAAGAGTTCCTCCAGGGCCACGACCGGATCCTCGCCGGCACAGAAGAAATGCCCGATATCGAAATTAAGCCCGATCATGGGCGAGTGGATCTCCCGGATAAAGGGCTTGAATTCGGCGGTGCGTTCCATGAGCAGGTCGGGTTCGGGCTCCACGAGGACTTTGATGCCCAGCTCTTCGGCCCTGGGCATCACCTGGTCCAACCCGGCGTAGAACAGGCGGAAGGCCTCGTCGCGGCCCATGCCCTTTTCCAGAGGGCCGCCGGGGGGGATCGAAATGTTGGCCGCCCCCAACGCCTGCGCCACCTCGAGGCATTCCAGGGTGTGGCGCACGCGGATGTCGCGCCGGGCCTTGTCGGGTTCGATCCATGACGGCAGATAGGTGTCGCCCACGGCAAACAGGGTGAAGCTGTTGAGGTTGGTGACCTTCAGGCGACGGCGCTCTAATATGGCCCGGATTGCTTTCAGAGCTTCGCCCTTGAAGTCGGGCGGGTAGAGATGGGGACGGTCGCACATGATCTCGACGCCCTTGAACCCCAGCTCGGCGATGCGCTCCAGGGATTCGGCCACCGTGTATTTCACATAAGCATTCGTGCTGTATCCAAAAACCATGCGGTACTCCGAGGATCTATATGGACCGGCGCCGGTTACTCCCGGCAGGCGTCGGCCAGGGTTTGCAGGGCCTGAATCTGATCGACAAAGGCATAGGGCGGATCGGCACCCTCCGGCTTCTTAAAGAAGAAACCCAGATCGGCAATGGAACCTTTGTATCCCCGGGCCTGGAGCTGCACCATCCAGAGGGCCAGGTCGAGCGCCATGGGCGCCGCCAGGATGGAATCACGCCCCTGCAGGTTCACGCGCAGGCTCATGGGCAGGCCGAAGAGGCCCTTCAAATCGATGACATCCCAGGCTTCCTTGGCATCGCCCCGGGGGGCGTAGTAGTCGATGTGCACCTTGTGGGTCGGCTCACCGTAATGTTCACCCACCTGATAGCCCAGGATGTCGTCCAGGAGGCGGGTCTTGTTTTCCAGTTTGCCGTGCGCCCTTTCCGGATCCATCAAGGTGCGCCCGTCGGCGTTGCCCAGGATGTTCATGCTGTACCAGCCGTCCACGTAGAGCCGGCGGGCCCGGAAGGCCGACGCCAGCACCACTTTGAAATAGGTCTGGCCGGTCTTGCCGTCGCGCCCGGCCAGGGGCACACCGTTTGCCAGGGCCGTCTCGACCACCACCGGCAGGGTCAGATCGTTGGGGGTGAAATTGACCAGCGGGATGCCTTCCCTGACCGCGGCCAGGGCGTAGGCCAGGTCCGGGAAGCGACGGCCGTCGATGGTGTCCAGGTTGTCATCGGCCCCGGCCGAACATTGCGGGCAGGCCGGCAGGAGGTTGATCATCACCGGACGGGCCGCGGGAAAGCGGGAACGGAATTGCGCGATGTCACGGCGGACAGCCGCCACCTGGGTCTCGATACTTACGCCCGCATCCGGCGCCGGCGCCGTGGGAATGGCGTCCAATTCGGCGGTGATCGGGCCGGCCACATGCTCCGGTACGACCCCGTGGATGCTGACGGTGGCGCTCAGGCGGGTGGTGTCCAGATCCCATCCAGCCATTTCAATGGACGGGAAAGCGGACGTCGTTAAAAGGTCTATGGCCGTCAAATAGGGCAGGATGATTTCCGGGCGGTGGGCTTGCATCCGCGAGGCCAGGCAGAGGGTGGAACCGATGGCCCCCTTGATGCCGGGGACCAGCAGCA